>NZ_CANLDZ010000037.1:0-25797 GCF_947489545.1 uncultured Ruegeria sp.
CCGGTGTTGATGGACAACTGATCTATATCGAGCCGGGTAAGTTCATTCAGGCGCAGGTTTGTGTCATTCAGCGTGACCCGTTCCCAGTTGCGGAAGTTCTCTGCCGTGTTGCTGATGGTCTGGCCATGCAGCGTTAGCTGATCGTTATCCCCCGCACCACCATCCAGAACGTGGGATCCGTCATAGGTGCTTTCGGCAAAAATCGTGACGGTATCGTCACCCGCACCGCCATAAATGCCACCGGTGAAGCGGCCACGTTCCAAGGTCAAGGTATTGTTGCCCTCACTGCCATAGACATGGCCGGTGATGCTTCCGCCTGTCACAATCAGTTTGTCGTTCCCCGCATCAAGACGAATATCCCCGGTGATTGTCCCTGCAGAGGTGATGGTCGCTGTACCGTCGTCGCCTGCGCCAGGGGCACCAGCCGCCCCGAAAGTCATCGTGTGTATCGCAATGCCAGAAGCCCCGGCATTCACATTGGCGGTGCTGGCGATATCAATTGTCCCGGTGTCGCTGGACATCGTTCGGATCGCAGCGCCGTTTCCTGATCCGCCCTTCACAGTCCCGTCCACATCCACGTCAAAGCCTGTTGCACCCTGAGCGCGGATGCCGTGTGCATGTGCTCCGGAAACCGTAACCTCGGCGTCCACGCCCAACTTAACAGTCGCCTGCCCACGGATCGATGCCGCCACAAGCCCGCTAGCAACTTCCCCAATCGTGGTGATTCTACCGCCATCCATCTGAGCAAGCGCAGTGCCATGGCCATTGGTCAGCGCAACAAGCCCGTGGGCTCGGTTACCATCTGTACTGATATCCCCTTTGGTCATGCGTGCCGTCGATGGCGCAGTACTATCCTCGTTGCCGATCGACGTCGTAATCCCACTGGACTGTTCCCCAACCGTGGTGACTGTGCCATCCTCCATTTGAGCAAGCACGGCGCCGGTGCCCCAGGTGTTCGCATAAAGCCCATTAGCCCAGTCACCGCCTATATTAATATTCCCTTTGGTCATGCGCACTGTCACACTGCCTGTAACATCCCTCGTGCCAAAGTAATTCGGGCCGATTTTCGCCAAAATCCCGAAACCGGTTGCTCCAGTCGTGGTGATTGTTCCGCCGTCCATTTGCACAGAAATATCACCTTCGCCGTCACTCACTCTTTCCAACCTCACTCCGGAGCCACCCACCGTGATGGCAGGGTCGGCTGGAAGTATCAGAGTGAGCCCGTCTGACCCGGTATAGGTGATGCCATCAGCGTAGGGGTTAGGGCCGGTGCCAGTGGGAGCGTCACATGTGACTGTATCTTGTATGACAGTACCTTGTTGGCCTTTTTGCTCCGCCCCACACTCATCGGCCGCATACGCCGCGCCGCCGGTGATCAGCACAACAACCGTCGCCACGATCAAAAGCCCTGGAGCAATACTCACCACCTGAGCCTTGAACCTGGTCAAACGACCTGCACGGAACAAAACGTGGAGCGGGCGCAGGGCGGTTTGGATATCTGAGAACTCATCTGTCATACTAAAACTCTCCTGTGAGGGCCATCGCCAACGTGTTTGAACACAATCTGGAAATGGCACCGCCCATTCCGCAGGGCGGACAGTTAGTTGGCATACATGCGGGAATTGATGCTGGCATCGGCCGGAGACGTTGCTTCTGCGTCGTCGTACCAGTCGTGATAAAGTGCGAAGGGGTCATATCAGACCCCAAACCGCTGAAAGCCACTGCGCGCGTCACTGGGATCGGGTATGATCGCGTCAAGCCATCCGATCCGAAAGCCGTGATCGGTTCGCCAATTGATCCACGCGTGATGAACAGCCTGGGGCCGGATGTCAGAGTATCGGGGTGATGTCACCGGTGGGTGCTGCTGTCTGCGCCAAGGCGCGGCGCCGGAACTCGAACCGGAAAGCCGATGAAACCGTAGACACATCCGGACCGCAGATAACAGAATGAATCTATCGCAAATTTTGGCGATTTTCAGCCAAACACCCTGGGGGCAATCGATGCTTACCATACTAAATACTAGAACCAGCTTGCAGTCTTTGAGAAATTCCCAAGTCCTATGTTTGCATAGACACCAGCTATGGTGATCTGCGCCTGCTGGGTTCTAATTTCATCAACATGGACAAGAGCCTGCATATGTTCAGTCTGGCTAGCCGAACAGTCGCTCAGTTGAAGCGGAAGCAAATTAGTTCCCGCTCACCCGCCATTTGCGACCTGACTCTGAATGTCCGGTTTTCGTAGTTTGCGACTTGCTGCAAGAGCCAAGCTCAAAACATCGGTCAAGGTCCTCTGTGGGTGGCTCCTGCATTGCAAGAGTTTTTTAGCGATTTTCGCGGTCGTTTCGTCAGTACTGTCGTCTGTCCGGCCTGTTTATGTTTTGGCATTGCCTCCACTGGCCCTGATGAATTCCGCGAGCGAGGTTCCAATCGGCTTATCGACCTCGGAGGGCCGCTGACCTTCCCGGAGTGTCCTTGCTCTTGGTTGACTTAATTCCGCATCATCACTTCAACGTCTTGCATCTCGTGGGCAGTCTGCGCGGTCAGAACGCTGGCTGCCGGTATTCCTGTTTCTTTGTCAGCATCGCCCAGATGGAACGCGCTGCCTTGTTTGCCATCGCGACTGTTGCCAGCCGAAACGGTTTGTCGGCAATGATCTTGGCTGTCCAGAGATCGACCTTCTCTGGCGACCGTTTTGCCATGACCGCGCGCGATGTCATACCCACAACCAGCAGCTTTCGAATGTAGCGATCACCCTGCTTGGTGATCTTGCCCAGTTTCTCCTTGCCGCCGCTCGACTTGTTGAGCGGGGTGAGGCCCAGCCAGGCGGCCAGATCTCTTCCTGTTCGGAACTGATGCGCATCGCCGATCGTGGCGACAATCGCTGAGGCCGTGATCGGCCCGATCCCTGGCATGCGCATCAACCTGCGCGCATCTGCGTTCAGCAGGGCATGTTGCTCGATCATCTTGGAATATCCGTCGATGCGCTCGTTCAGGCCGATGAACTGATAGCACTGAATGCCGAGCATGCCGGTCGCGATCTCCGGCATGTCCGGGTGAACCCCAGCCAAGTGACGCTTCGCAAAAGCCGTCACCGCTTCGATCCCAATGGGCAGAATATGGCCGAACTCGCGCAGCAAGCTACGGATCATATTGGCCAGCTGGGTGCGCTGCCGGACGGCCAAATCCCGCGTACGATGGATCGACAGAATGGCCTGCTGATCTTCAGTCTTGATATCTACGAAGCGCATGGTTGGACGGCGGACCGCCTCGCAAATCGCTTCTGCGTCGACGGCATCGTTCTTTCCGCGCTTCACATACGGTTTGACATATCCGGCAGGCATGAGCTTCACATCATGGCCGAGCTTGCGCAACTGACGGCCCCAGTGATGGGATGAACCGCAGGCTTCCATGCCAACCGTGCACGGTGGCAGCGTCTCAAAGAACGCCAGCAGCTTCGCGCGCTTGATCGGCTTGTTGAAAATAACCCGGCCGTTCTCAGAAATGCCGTGCACTTGAAAAACGTCCTTGGCCAAATCGAGGCCGACGGTCTTTACTGTCATTGGGTGGCTCCTTTCCTAGCAGTCGTTGATAACTGCACTTTGGCGCATTGCGACGCCGGTGGAGCAGGAGCCACCCACCTCATCCGCTCTGGGCTCTTTTTACCAATTCAGGCTTGTCACAGAGAATATCCGCGGCGAGCCCAACTTGCCGAATGCTGCAACAGTCGCGAATGATCGCTATACGAAAAGTGTCATTCTAGAATGGACCCGCTGAAATGCCGAAGAATGTATCAATACCTCATGCAGCCGATTTGCTTAGAACGGCGAAACGTGTGCTCGTAGTGGGGTGTTCAGGAGGCGGAAAAAGCACGCTTTCGCTCAAAATATCTGAGCGTTTCAACCTGGAGTATCTATCGTATGACCGGGACGTCCGCTGGTTGCCCGGCTGGCAGGTTCGCGACCGCGAGGAGCAGCGTCAGATTGTTGCAGATTTGGTGAGAAGAGATCGGTGGGTCATGGACGGCACAACTGTGTCTACATTCGATCTACGTCTTCCTCGGGCTGATCTTTTGATGTGGGTTCGAGTTCCAAGACGCGTCGCACTGGGCGGCGTCGCGCGAAGAGTTCTTGTAAACTACGGCAAAGTTCGGATCGATATGGCAGAAGGATGCCCCGAGCAGTTGCCTGATCGCGAGTTCCTGACCTTTATTTGGACCTTTGAGACGAGGGTTGCGCCGCGCTTGGTGAGTGCCATTGATCGCTTCGGTCCAGACGTTCCGATCGTAACACTTTCGAAGCGAAGCGAATTCCCTGCATTGTTTGATGTCAAGTATCCTCCATTCAGCCTTGCCTCGCACAGCCAATCCTTAGATGGAGACTGAATCATGCCCCTGCTGCAACCGGGTGATCTCGTGCGCTTCGTTTCGCCAGCCAGCCGCGCGGAACCGGGTGCAATTGAACGACGCGCTGAAGTTCTGCGGTCATGGGGTTTGCGGGTCGAAATTGGGCCGCACGCGTTCGATAAGATGGGCTATCTCGCAGGCTCGGATGAGGTGCGCCTTGCCGATCTCACCAACGCCTTACTTGACCCAGAGGTGCGCGCGGTTTTTACAACGCGCGGCGGCAAGGGGTCATATCGTATTGCCCATCGACTGCCTTTTGACGCAATTGACCGCGACCTCAAGCCGCTGATTGGATTCAGTGACATCACCGCACTTCAAATGGCCCTATGGCGAAACAGCGCGGCCCTCAGCGTCCACGGCGCTTTGACCGGCAGTAATGACGGCCAGCTCAGTGATATTGCAGCACGCTCCTTGCGCTCCGTCTTGATGGAGAGTGAACCGATCACAGTCAAATCCGATCCCGCCATTGAATCCGGGGCGCTGACAACAGAGGGGAAAGCAAGTGGCACGCTTATCGGCGGCAGCCTTACGATGTTGGCTACTGCCGCCGGGTGGGCGCTACCCTCCCTGCGCGGGGCAATCCTATTGATCGAGTCTGACGGGATCGCAATCGGTCAGTTTGAGCGGGACCTGACCATGTTAGTGAGAGCGGGTCATCTTGAAGGCATTGCAGGCGTTGCAATCGGCCACATCAGCGGCACTCCTCCGAATCCGCCGATTGATGCAATCGGATTGCTGCGTCAATACCTTGAGGGGTTTGGCGTTTCGATCCTCGGCGGGCTTCCAATTGGTCACGATCCAGATGCGCGCTCCGTCTTGATTGGTGCCCAAACGCAAATCGACGCAGATTCAGGAACGCTAACACAGCCTGCCAGAGCTTAACCTATCAAACGCGGATCATGTCGGCAGTTCTGATAACATCAGCGATCAGATTGCTTAGACCCAAACCGAAACAGCCGATGATTTTTGCCGACTAAGCAGGTATCAATAGGGTTGGAGATGCGGCAGCAGGGAGTTTGGGTCACTCCATCGCCATGGCTCGTGACTTTTGTGAGAACGCCGAAATCTTAGAAGGTTTTCCTGTGTGACTGCTCTAATACTTGTCCCATACAACTGAGTCACCGCAACCAAAGGATCACGCCACACATATTCTGTGTCTCCCCAGAACATCGTCACAAGTCTGTTAGCTCGGTTCTGTACTAAGTACATTTCGACCATGGTTTCTGAGAATACAAACGCACGTTTATGAGCAAAGCGCTTCGCGGCGATTTCATTCTTAAGTGCGCCATCAATTAGAGCTTGGTCTATCGCCGAGAAATCATTGGCTTCAACAACTAGGTCGATGTCCTTATGTGGACGGGGCGGGATTATGCCAAGTGCTTCCTCTGCCCAGCCACCGCACAAAGCTGCTACAATCCTCAGTTCCGCCAGCTTGGCTAGAACGGTTGTCACTGTTTCAGGCGTATTCATGCATCTCGATCCGTGGTTATTGTTCGATTGTGGTCGGCGGCGATAGGAAAGGATCCCGCAAGCTCAACAGATTTACTCTGTCGGTCGGTCTGCATCGCGCATTTGGGCAAAAATTGCATTTGCAACTTCTTCAGGCGTTCCTTGAAAGACGGTGACTTGATCTGCGAGTGACCTGTATACAAGCAGGCGCTCCAAGAACTTCGGACGCTCGATTTCTTCACTGAGATTGAGACCGCGTTGAACCTGGCGAGACACAATAGTATTTGCGCATTCGGCTGGGTCCGCGTTCGGCAATAGCAAGACTGAATGCCCAATCTTCTTCACCGCGGACCTGTTTTTTTTCGACGGTTTCGATTTCAACCTCAGCAATCATAAAACCCGAAGAAAGAGCCCCGACACACGGTTTGGCACGCTGGTAGATGTTCTCGAAGAACAGTTTTGAGTTTTCACGCACGTACTTGGCGTAACCATAGTCGTTTATGTACTTACCAATGTATCCAGGTCCGGACATGAATCTTCCATCCAAGTCGATGAACTCGCGGCCAAGGAGCTTTGCGAGATGGGGTCCGGATGAAGTCTTTCCGACCCCACCAGGTCCAATGAGAAAAACGTGCTATTCCATATGAACACTATACCAGCGAGTGACTTATTCGCACGCTCACAATTGCATCGAATGCGACCGTAACGGACGTTGGAGTTGAAGCAACGAACGGCAGCAGAGTCCGCTCACCTGCTATTTGCCACCTCGTTCTGAACGTCAGGAATGTGCGGTTCGCGACTTGCTGCACATGCGAAAGAAGGAGGCTTGGCCGACGACGGCAATGGGCTCATTCGACCAATTCAGGATTGTCGCAGAGAAGGTCCGCAGCGAGCCCAAAGTGCAAAATGCTGCGATACTAAAGAATGACTACTTTATTAAATGGAGGCCAGAACATCCTGTTGTTTTGTGTGCCTTCCAGCATCACCTTGCGGAGGTATTTCTTCCCCCCAAAAAAGAGCCCGGCATGAGGCCGGGCAAGTTTGTGGCGGGGATCACCACACAGGAAGATCGGAGTCTACTCGTCTCTTGCGAAATCCAACTGTGATTGAAGAGTGAGACGACGCGGTTACCAAGTTTTCTTACGCCACTCCTAACCTTGTGAGAGGGGCGAGGGAAACCACTTTCGCTGGGGGCGCCAGAGGCACTTCCAGCGGTGTGCTGGAGTTTTCGAGAAACTCGCGGACGAGCCTAGGCAGTCGTGTGAACAATCCCTTTTCGATCAGTAACCGTCTGGCATCTGCTATGGTGCCGAGCGGGCCAGCGCTTGGTCCACTACCGATAACAGACGGATCAAGAATATCTTGCCGCGTGGTAGAAAAGGAATGAACCACCGCCGGGTAAGCTGCTCTCAAAATACCGCCCCCTTTCAGGGTAGAGATACATTGTCGTACTAAGTTGATCTGATAAATGTTCAGATCTGAAGCCAGTAGAAGCTCGTTGATCCGGATATTGTCGTTCAAAGATACCCCGGCGACTGGTGACGGAAGCAGTGCGGATGCACCGTCACTGATGAGCGCAATTACGTTCGTTCCAACTCCACTATTTGTCAGCTTATCAGTAACAATCCTTGAGGCATCCAGCCCTTCCGCGTTTGGAATTGGGTGGGATGCCGCCAGCACCTCGCTTCCGTCGATCTCTCGATGATTTTCATGGCTTGTTACAGCGATTGCATCTTCCGCACTCACATCTCCGAAAACGTTGAGGGCGGTGTCCATCATGGTGCAGGCATCATGACCAACAGCTATGACGACGGTTTTGTGATTTAACGTCAGGCTGGACTTTGTTCTCCGTAACTCAGTCTCTAAGGGCGGAGGGCTTTGTACGCCCACCTGCATCGCACACGACAGACTTTTCAACGCTTGGAGTGCCATTTTGAAACCTCCCGATGTAATTCCAACTCGCCAATGAGGAGATGAAAAAAGCTCTGAATCAATCGAGTTTTCGGAACGAAATACGTGAGGAATTCGCACAAGTGTTCAGCAAGGATGCGATTAGAGCGCGCAAAATTCATAGCTTGATGAAGATAACACCACAAAAGATCGCGCATCCGGACGCCCATCTCCATCGGCTGACGGATTCGCCGAGAAGAAGCGTTGAGATGATGATTGCGAACAAAATGCTGGATTCACGAAGCGATGCCACGAGAGCAATGGGTGCCTTCGTGAACGCCCATACCGCGATCCAATACGAGCCGAGTGACATCAAACCAGCGGCAGTGCCAGTTTTCCACGCTGGTTTCAGGCCAGAAAATGCACTACGGCCTCGGGCGGCGGCCGAGTAGATGAGCATTCCAATAGCATCACCGATGACCATCCAAAGGATAAACCCGGAGGAAGTGCCCGCAATTCTTGCGCCTATGCCGTCAACTAATGTGTAACTCGCTGTGAAACCGGCAGTACCGATCACAAAGAACAGTGCCGTCCCCCGAAGGCGATCTATGTGGCCTCCTCTCAGGGCCATCACAAAGATGCCCACCGAGATTAGGCCGACGCCCACCAAACTACCGCTGCTGAATGCCTCGCCGAGAACCAGCACGGAAAACAGAGTCACCAGGAGCGGTGCCGTACCTCTTGCCAGAGGGTATGCTTGGCTGAGATCAACCCTTGCATAAGCTTCCACCAGAAAAATCTTATACCCAGTATGAAGCAATGCTGCGGCTACAATCCAAGCATAGGCGGAGCTATCGGGTTGTTGTACGAATGGGAGAATTGGCAGCGCAGCAAGGGCTTGAACTATCGCCAAAAGTAGTACCGAAGATCTGCGGTCAATATCCAGCTTTACAACAGAGTTCCATCCTGCATGCAGAAGAGCAGCAACAAGGATCGCCAGAAATACGTGGGTTTGCATCAGTTACTCCCAAAACCATTTTTTTAGCTCTTGCTCCCGGTCCATGATGGATATTCCGACATCCTTCAGCGCACTCCGACCGAGCTTTGCCAGCGCGCATCTGGATCGGCGGTTTCTCGCCCATAGTTTGAAAGTTGAGACTAAAATACTTGCCACTTCGTGTTCGCTTCGGTGAATGTGATCTGATTAGTGATGAAACGACTTCTCGCATTAGATAAGCACTTATAAAATCGAGATTTTCTCAAATCACTAGTGAGGATTTAGCACATGAAACGAGGAGTTTTACCTCTGAATGCGCTAAGGGCATTCGAATCTACAGCGCGCTTGGGCAGAATGCGTGATGCAGCTGACGAGCTTGGGGTGACATATGGCGCCATCAGCCGCCAAATCAGAGGGTTGGAAAAAACCCTAGGTATCGTGCTGTTTGATGGGCCAAAAAACAAGCTAGAACCCACCGAGGCGGCGCTTCGGTTGTTGCCTGCTCTTACCTACGGATTTGATCGTATCGAGGAAGCGGTCAATAAGGCCATGCAGGAAGAAGATCGGATCATAGACGTGTCTTGTCTTGGCACTTTGAGCATGAGGTGGCTAATCCCCCGCCTTTATGACTTTCACGACAAATTCCCCAAGATTGACATTCGCCTCACAACAGATGACGGACCGGTAAACTTCGCAAAACAACACTTCGATGTGGCTATTCGTGTAGGTAGTCCTGACCGAGCTGAACACAGCTATGAGCGACTATTCGACGATGCTGTTGGTCCAGTGCTGAGCCCGAAGATCGTTCCTAACGCAGGAATTCTCCATCCCAATGACATGAAAGATATTCCTCTGCTTCACACCAAAACCCGCAAGGACGCGTGGGCAAATTGGTGTGAGACGGTTGACGCCGATTTGCCGCACGAGGGTCGGGAATATGAGCATTTTTACTTCATGCTTGAAGCGGCGACAGCTGGGCTTGGGG
This sequence comes from uncultured Ruegeria sp., assembly GCF_947489545.1. Classification (NCBI taxonomy): domain Bacteria; kingdom Pseudomonadati; phylum Pseudomonadota; class Alphaproteobacteria; order Rhodobacterales; family Roseobacteraceae; genus Ruegeria; species uncultured Ruegeria sp. The sequence continues at coordinate 9,723 of NZ_CANLDZ010000037.1, forward strand.
CAGCACTTGCACCTCAAATCCTCGTCACTGATGACATTGATGCTGACCGCCTAGTGGCCCCTTTTGGCTTCCAGAAAACCGGCAACTTTTACTACGCAGCTTTTCGGCCTCGCTCCGGTCCACAGATAGCTGCGTTTATTGAATGGTTGGTTACGCAGGCGCAATCGGTCGATTCATGACCGGATTCAGCTCTGTGTAGAATCCTCACATACAAAGTCAGATACTTTCGATTGTGTCAAATTGAGACTCTGCGTTCTAAAGTTGTCAGTTTTGTAACGCTTTTATGAAGGAGAGCCAGCGATGCACGCGAACATTATTTTAGAGGATACAACACTTCGTGACGGTGAGCAGGCCCCTGGAGTCGCCCTTTCTGCTGAGAAAAAGCTGAAGGTCTTCGATGCTCTGCTCGGTGCGGGCGCGAAATGGCTGGAAGCTGGAATCGCCGCCATGGGCGGTGAAGAAGTGAAAGCCCTTCATCAGATGCTTGAGCGCAAGGACGAAGCAACCATTGTCGGGTGGAACCGGGGCGTTCGAAGCGACCTAGAGACAACACTGGGCTTGGGATTCCGAGCCATTCACATCGGTCTGCCAACGTCCAGTGTCCATCTGAAACACAGTGTTGGCAAAGACCGCTCATGGCTTCTTCAGGCGGCTTCCGACATCATCAAGGTAGCCAAAGACAAAGGGGTCTTTGTGTCCATCAGCGCGGAGGATGTGGGACGAACCGAAATCGGTTTTCTGCAAGAATATGCGTCTCACGTTGCGGATGCCGGTGCTGACAGGATCAGGCTTTCAGACACAATCGGGATGCTAGATCCAAAAGGATATGCGTCCCGCGTAACGGCCGTGAAAGAAGCTGCCGAGATTGATGTTCAGTGTCATTGTCACAACGATTATGGGCTGGCCGTTGCGAACACTTTGGCGGGGTTGGAAGCCGGAGCGCGCTATTTTCATGTTTGCGTCAACGCCATGGGTGAGAGAGCGGGGATGCCTGACCTTGCACAAATGGTTCTGGCTCTTCGAGACTTCCACAAAGTGGATGTCGGCATTGACACGACCAAGCTTTGGAACCTGTCGCGAACATTGTCGGATGCCACTGGCCAGGGGTTCCCGCCCTGGCAGCCGATTGTGGGTGACAATGTTTTTGCACATGAATCCGGAATTCATGTCAACGGTGTGATCAGATCGGGAAAAACCTTTGAGCCAATTGATCCGATTGACGTTGGTGGACATCGCCGCCTGGTTCTTGGCAAACATTCAGGTCGTGCCACGCTCAAGTACCACTTGGAGCAGTCCGGGGTCACGGTGAACGATGATCTCTTGCAGGGTTGTCTGGATAGCGTGCGGGCAGTCTCCATCGCGACCGGCTCCGAAGTATCGGTGGAAAGGCTCAAGGAAATCTACAGCGATGCCGAACGGCAATCCCTGCCGGAGGGTGTACACTGATGGCTATCGTGAATGACATCATCGCCGCCCATTCGGGTGGTGAACCGGTGGAGGCCGGTCAGCTCGTCACCGTCAATGTGGATAAAGTGTATGTTCAAGACGGTAATTCTCCGACCATAGCCAAGATATTTGGCGACAACGGGTGTAACTCAGTGTTTGACAAGGATGCCGTCGGCATTTTTTTCGATCACTCAGTCATTACGCCGAACATCGCAATCGCCAATCGCTTGAAGGAGGCACATGCATTCGCCACGCAACTCGGTGTGCAAGTTTTTCCGCAAGGTGCAGGCATTAGCCATGTGGTTGCGCTGGAGAATGGCTGGTTTGGACCCGGGGAGATCGTTATGGGCTCCGATTCCCACACGTGCACAGGTGGGGCCGTACAAAGTCTTGCCTTGGGTATGGGTGCGTCTGACATCGCCGCTGCTATGATGACCGGCGAAGCTTGGCTAAAAGTACCTGACACGGTTTGGTTGAACATCAAAGGCCGGCCTCTCTCCGTGACAAAAGCCAAGGATGTTGTTCTGCATGTGCTGGCAACGCTTGGCCAGGAGGACTTCCTTTATCGCTCAGTCGAGTGGATGGGGCCTTGGGTCTCCGAACTCTCACTCGACAGCGCGGCGACAGTTGCCAGCTTGGGGGTCGAACTCGGCGCAAAATGCGTGTTTTTGCCCGATGGTGCAGGGCGGCCAGACGGAATGCGTCAGATCAAACCAGACGCGGGCGGGCGTATTCTGGAGGTCGATATCACCGATCTACCACCGATGATTGCCAAGCCACACTCGCCATCGAATGTCGTTTCCATTGATGAGATGTATCACACCGAAATCGACTATGTTTTTGTCGGCAGCTGCACCAACAGCAGGCTGGAAGACATTGCGGATGTCGCTCATTTCCTCACGGGTAGGAAGGTCAGCGATCGGGTGCATTGTTTGGTGACGCCCGGCTCGAAGGCCGTGTATCTCGAAGCTGTTGAAAAGGGATACATCAGCGCACTTACGGAAGCAGGTGCAGTTGTCACACCACCGGGTTGCGGTTCTTGCCTGGGCACCCAAGGCAGCATACCGGCAGATGGTGATCGCGTTCTGTCCACTATGAACAGGAATTTTCTTGGCAGAATGGGGAACCCAAAAGCGGAGATCTATCTGTCGTCGCCGCTAGTCGCAGCACACGCAGCTGTTCACGGGCGAATTCCCTCCGTGGAGGACCTGCTATGACTGAGAGCCTGAATGTAAGAACACGTCGCATCTCTGGCGTCATTTCCACAGATGACATAATCCCCGGCCGCTACAAACATATGCACACTGACACGTCTAAACTGGCTCAGCATGTATTTGAAAACCGGTTCCCAGGCCTGGCGGCGACTTTCAGCCCCAACGATCTGATCGTGGCCGACGATACGTTCGGAATCGGGAGTTCACGGGAACAAGCTGTTAGTTCTCTGCTTGCAGCCGGTGTCCGCGTAGTTGTTGCTCCACGCTTTGGGCGAATTTTCTTCCGAAACTGCTGGAACCTTGGGTTGTTTGCTATCGAAGCGGATGCCCTCTGCTTCGCGGAAGGCGAAAAAATCGTGGTGAACATTGCTGGTGGGACACTGATCGGTGCGGATGACATCGTTCACTTTTCACCACCGCCAGAACGGATGCTGGACATGGTGGCAGCGGGTGGCCTCATCCCGTCAGTGCTCAGCAAGGTCAAAAGACAACCGGTAGAACTCGAAGGGAGCGTGGATCATGCTTAGATCAAGCATCAACGGATTGCCCGAACGCCGCCGTGGAGAACTGCGCAGACGGTTGACCGGCAAAGGGCCAGTTGTTTTTTGTGAGGCTCACAATGGCCTTTCGGCAATGATTTCCGAAAACGCCGTATCAACGACCGGGGAAAAATTCGACGGCCATTGGGTTTCGAGCCTTACATGTTCGGCTGCGCGTGGATTACCTGACATGGAGATCTATGTCGCTGAACGACGCCTGGAAATGATCGAGGAGATATGCTTTGCGACCGGCAACCCCGTTATCGTTGATGCTGATACCGGAGGTGATGCCGTTAGCCTGGAATACTTGATCCGTAGGTTGGAAGTTCTCGGTGTGTCCGCGGTTGTCGTAGAGGACAAACGCCACCCGAAACGCAACAGTCTTGATGGCACTGAGCTGGATCACCTGGAGGAACCATCGGTTTTTGCGCGGAAGATACGCCGGGCTAAAGCCGCGATGCTCACCGACGACATGATGTTTATTTCCAGGCTGGAGAGCTTAATTGCGGGTGGCAATTTGTCTGATGCTCTCAGCCGCGCGGAAACATACATCCAAGCTGGCTCCGACGGTATAATGATCCATTCAAAAGATCAGACGCCCGATGAGGTTTTCGCATTTGCCGACGCCTTTCAGGAGCTGCGAAGCAGCTTCGACAAATACATCCCGCTGATGTGTGTCCCAACGACTTACAACACGGTCAACGTGCAGGATTTGGGCGTGCGTGGGTTCGATATCGTAGTTCATGCAAACCACCTTCTGAGAGCGGCGCATATGGCAATGAGTTCTACCTGTCAGCAGCTCCTTGAGAGCGGGATGTCTGCAGTGTTGGATAACAAAATTTCGCCGGTGAAAGATCTATTTTCCCAAACCGGCTACTACGACGCAATGGAACGCGACAACCGCGTGATAGAGGGGGCATAGCCAATGAAAATCGCTTTGTTCACAGGTGATGGAATCGGCCCCGAGATCTCGGCGGCGACAAATAACGTTCTGATCACGGTTCGCGACCAACTTGGGCTCAATCTGGAAATTTCTGCTCAGCCCGTTGGGCTGAGTGAACTTGACCGCTACGGCACAACGGCACCAGCCAGTGTTTGGGACTTGGTGAAAAACTGTGATGGCGCAATTCTTGCGCCGCTTTCGACTTACGCATATCCAAAACCCGAGGATGGTGGCGTAAATCTGTCTTCGGAATTCAGGACCAAACTCAACCTTTCTTCAAATGTCCGGCCATGTGTATCGCTATGCGACGTTGGTCAGGCGATGGATCTCGTTGTCGTTCGTGAAAACACAGAGGGTTTTTACGCTGTGAGAACGATGTTCCAAGGCGCCGGGGAATTCATGCCTGATGCAGACTCGGCATTCGCGATAAGGAAGATCACCAGAGTTGCAACCCGACGGGTTGCCCAAACAGCTTTCGAGCTGGCGGCAGAGCGTCGCAAGAAAGTATCTGTCATCCATAAAGCAAATGTTCTCAAACTGTCGGATGGGCTATTTCTTGATGAGGTCCGCCAAGTGGCCAAGCAATATCCAGCCATTGAGTTGGAAGAGGTGCTTGTGGACGCAGCTGCGTCACTGCTTGTTCGTGAACCATCATCGTTCGATGTCGTTTTGACCAGTAATATGTTCGGGGACATATTATCCAATCTGACCGCTGAACTATCAGGGGGACTAGGGTTGGGACCGTCTTTGAATATTGGTGAGAATTTTGCCGTCGCTCAGGCGTCTCACGGTTCGGCTCCCGATATTGCTGGGCAAAATATCGCCAATCCGGTTGCTCTGACTTTGTCTGCAGCGATGTTGTTGGATTGGTACGGGAACCAACCGTCTGCTTTTCGCAAACCATACCTCATGGCGGCATCGACAATCAGGTCAGCAGTTCGAGAGGTGCTGGCTCGGACGAGTTCCAGAACACGGGATATGGGTGGAAGCACGTCAACGACAGATTTTTCCCAATCCGTGTGCAATGCGATACCTTCGCTCCTCGCATCAGCGTGACAGGTTGATTTGTTGAAAGTAAAGGGCATTTGCGCTACGCAGGTGCCCTTCAATCACTCCTAGAACACAGCGTACATCATCTAAGCTCGCGGGAATGAATGCAGACCTACATTTTATTTGGCTGGAGGTCTGGTTTGTCCGCGTCTTTCCTGTTCATGCGGCGTGCAGTGAATGTCGATCCATACCGGACCGGCCCTTGGTGCAGACCGCGGCGAAGGCGCCGGGGGAGCCCAAAGTGCGTAATGCCGCGTTTCGAACGAATGACTGGTTTCAAGACGCCAACATTTATGTCGCGCGATTTGCAGTTCTGGTATCCATCTTTAAGGTACGAATGCTAGCAAGCACTCCGCCGCCGATGATGATCAATATTCCACCTGAAATGACACCAATGTCTGGGTATTCATCAAATCCAACAACGCCCAATATCATTGCGAATATCAGCCATGAGTAATCAGCTGGCCCGACAACCGACAGCGGCGCAATGCGATATCCCCGGATCGTGCAATACTGCGCGAGGACCGAAAGCGGTCCAAGCGCAAAGCACCCTAAGACAACAGCCATACTGACGGATTTCCACTCGAAATATGCCGGGACGCACATCAGCAGAACGCCAAAAGCGCTGATGTGAAGCATCATAGAGAGCGCGCTTTCGGTTTGGCTCAGTAGTCGGATAAGCAACCCTTCGGAGGCCATCAAAAAGGCGCTGAGCAATGCAACTGAAGCCGGAATAGCGGCGAGTCTACTTTGGAATGCCCCCTGAGAAAACATGATCAACACTGCGCCTGCAAGCGATATCAAGACCGCAAACCCATGGCGTACCCCAACGTATTCCTTCAGGAACATAACTCCAAACAGAACTGTCACGACACCGTAGAGAATGCCGATAGCCGATGCGTCTGCTACAGGCATATGTGCGGATGCCCAAGTAATTGCGGCGGCGCCAGAGCACCCAAAGACTGCGCGTATAAAATGCCGGAGCGGTACTTTGCTTTTGTACTGAACAAAGGATCCCAAACGCACCGCCAAACAAAACACCGTCACGCAAGAGCCGATGTACCGCAAAAACAGGATTTGAAATGTTCCAATGGCCCCGTCGGCAAATTTGGCGGCAGCAAAGATAACAGTGAACAGGGCTGTGCTCAGCAGTACCCAAAGGATGGCCTGAGCATTGGTATGAAATGATGACATGAAAAACCTGTTGATGAATTTGTTATTTCTAAAGACCGGTTCCTATTGCAATCAAACGAGTTATATTCAACGTGAGTGAGGAAATTTGATGCAGACTATCAACGCAATATCATTGAATGCACTGCGCGTGTTTTCATTGGTAGCCCGGCATATGAGCATCAGGAAAGCCGCAGAATCGCTTGGGGTAACTCCGGGCGCGGTCAGTCACCAGCTCAAGACGTTTGAACATTCTTTGGGGGTTCAGCTTTTTGTGCGGCGCAACAACGCGATTGATCTGACGGACGCAGGCGCGCGGCTGTTTCGACAGTCTGCGCCCAGCCTTCAAATGCTTCACACTGCGCTTGAGGATGTCGTTCGCGACACGAACGAACTTCGCGTTCGGTCTACGATGTCATTTGCCGTACGTTGGCTGATACCTAAGCTACATCTCTTCAAGTCGAAGAACCCAAATGCCAGTGTTCAGGTTGAAACGTTCTATGATATCGACAATCCACCGACTGGAACGGCTGATGTGACAATCAGTTACTTCAAGCGCGATAAATGCCCGGATGGCGCACGCATCCTTTTTCATGATGTCTGCCGTCCGTATCTTGCGCCTGGATTACTGTCAAAACTAGTCGACCCACTGGACGTCGCATCTATTCCCGCTCTTCAATGCACAAAAGGGAACTGGGATTGGCAGCTCTGGCTCGCCGAAGCTGATAAAAGCGACATGCAGCTTAATTTTGCTGAACATTTTGACCTGGATGATGCCGCCTTGCGTGCCGCATCTGCGGGAATGGGAATGGTGCTTACATCCGATTTTATGGTTGAAAACGATGTCGCCGAAGATCGTCTTGTTCCGTTGCCCAATAGCAAAGACATCAATGTTGGATATTATACCCTACGTGTTGATGGGCGTGAAACAGGATTGTCCAAGCGATTTGTTAGGTGGTTGGAAAGTGCAGCTGAAAGCCGCCATTAATGTCAACGCTGCGAAAGCTCAGTAGGCCCGCTCATCTGCCTTAGGTCACTGGCCGGTTTGCGCCGTTCACGACTTGCGGAACGAGCGAAGCCTCAAAGTGCGGTGAAGGTCTGGTAAGGGCTCATTCGACCAATTCAGGATTGTCGCAGAGAAGGTCCGCAGCGAGCCCATGCGTCCAACTTACTGTAGCGCGGCGCATGTTGGGTTCCGGTAGTTGGCAAAAGGTGTATCCTGACATAACCCTTCCAAACAATGAGGACCGTAACTCTGTGCCAACACAGACAATCAGCAAGCGCGTGCCCTGGATCCTTGCCTTGGGAATGTTCGTTATTGGTACGACGTCGCTCAGCATATTGGGCTTGGGACCGGCGCTGACCCGCGATCTGGCCACGGACCCAGCAGACGCGGGGTGGCTCGTCACAGCATTCGCCGCAACTTTTGCCCTGGCTGCACCCCTCGCGCAATTCACCCTTGGGCGACGTCTCGCACCCCGAACGCTTATCCTTGCGGGCGCGAGTATTCTCGCAGCTTCCCTAATCTGGTCAGCGCTGGCGACGTCGTTTCACACCCTTCTCTTTGCACGCATCGCGTCCGCCTTTGGCGGCGCGCTCATCGCGCCCACTAGCGCAGCACTTGCCATCTCTCTGGTCCCTGTGGACCGGCGCGGTGCAGTCTTGGCCACAGTCTTTGCCGGGTTTACCCTTGCAACCGTTGGCGGCGTGCCGATTGCGACGTGGCTGACGCTGTGGCTTGGATGGCGTGGGGCCATTGCGGCCATAAGCCTGGCCGCGCTCCTCTTTGTTGCTTTGGCAGCGACCTATATGCCGCGCGATACAGACGCAGCACGTGCGCCACGGAAACAGCCCGCAAAAAGCCTGCGCCTCCTCGCACCAGTGCTCCTGCTTATGGGGACAGTGGGCATGCTATCGACGCAGTTTGTCATCTATGCACTGATGGGGGAATTGCTGGGACAACAGTTCGGTGTCAGCGCAGGCGGCCTTCCAATCGCAATCCTCCTGTTCGGCGTTCTAGGTGTCGCGGGGAATGCCGTCGCAGGCGCGCTTTCGGATCGCGTTGGACCCGGCCCTTTGGTTTGGGCGAGTTTTGCTGGTCTCGCTGCGTTTCTGTCTCTGATGCTTCTCGATCTGGGGCCATACCTGGGTACGGTGGTTCTTGCTGGATGCGCGTTCATGGGCACCCTGTTCGCAACGCCTCAACAAAGCCGTCTTGTGCGTTTGGTGGCTGAGGAGCACCACGGCTTTGTCCTCGCACTCAACTCGTCTGCAAATTACCTCGGCATTGCGGTGGGGTCAGCACTGGCAAGCGCGCTCGGTATCATTACTGGGCTTTGGGCGCTGCCCGCTGGTGCATTGGGTCTGCTGGCTCTGACAGCTGCGGTGACGGTTGCATTCGGTGCCATCAATAGATGAGAGCGCGTCAAAGTCAGTGCGAAAACGTCGCCATGGGTATATTGGCAACGTAAACCCGGCTGACTTTGAAGAGAGGTCAGCCGGATCTTTTGAAACTGCCCACTGAAATGGGGCAAGACGACTTACTTCCAGTTGAGGCAAGTTGAAGAGAATGACCGAAGTGAGACCATTGCTGGAGCGCCAACATGTCATCGTCACTTAGCTTTCGTTATGCTGAGACAACAGATGCGCCTGCTATTGCACGTTTAATGAACCATATGGGATTTGATCATTCGGCGCAGGAAATAGAACGTCGTTGGAACCTAATAGGCTGCCACGAACAAGACCATCTTCTTCTTGCGCTGGAAGGCCTGGTACCCGTGGGTGCTGTAGCAGTTCATATTGCCCCTTTACTCTTTTATCCTCAGCCTTTGGCTCGGATCACAACGTTAGTGGTCGATAGTTCGAAACGAAGGCAGGGCATAGGGAAGGCTTTGGTCAATGAGGCAATCTCGCTGGCGCGAAAGTCTGACTGCGACACTATTGAGTTGACGACGGGTCTTGCTCGCGACGAAGCGCACGCGTTCTATCGTTCAATAGGTTTTCAAAACTCAGCCTTGAGGATGAGCCGTCGGCTTTAGACCCGGCCCGAAACCCCTGATGACTTGGTGTGTTCGACGGGCTGCGAAGTCCCGCATTTTACCAGTTCGCGCACCGCGCCGCTCGCAACGGTGTTTTTCCCGAACCGGCCGTTCGTGACCGACGCGGCCAAGGTTCAGAAAGAGCCCAGAGTCACAAATGCTGCGCTCGTCATGAATGTCGGCTTAATGAAAATGACCAGATAACAAAGAAGCGACGAACAGGGGTTTGGATAGCTGAGTTAGTTCCGCGCGGATGAAGCCGTTAAAATGCCAGATGCAACCATTGCTCCAGCACCACACTTGTTCAGTACACCTAGAGCCAGTGTGTTTTTGGCCCCTTTCCGAAGACCGCTTCCAGCAAAAGCACTTATGACTGCTGCTAGTATTGCGATGATGCAAAACGTAGCACCCAATACCAGAAACTGGGGCAACGCTGCCGTTTTCGCATCGACAAACTGAGGTAGGAACGCAATGTAGAAGATCAGCGCCTTGGGGTTAAGCACAGCCACCAGGAAAGCGGGCCAGAACGGGCTTTTCTTCCCCGAGTGGCTTTCCTTGTCTTCTGTTGTTCCACCGGCATTTGACACCCAAAGGCGTATTCCCAAATAGATCAGGTATGCTGCTCCAGCCAGTTTCAATGCCGTGAAGAGTTGTGCTGAGGCCAGAAGGATAGCACCTGCACCAAGAAGTGATACTGAAATCGATACCACCAATCCGAGTGCCAAGCCGGGTAAAGCTGCAAATGCTCTATAGAGGCCATCATTTAGCGCCAGTCCGATCATGAACAGCATTGCAGGACCCGGCACAAGCATAAGGGCAGAACTTGCCAGCACGAAAGTCATGTAAGTTTCAAAGGTCATTGGCACATCCATTCATATTGGATGGAACTTGCCAGCCGCAGGATCAAAAGTCTAGGAACGCTGAACTCTCTTGGTATGGTTCGGAGAAACGGTCATTGGCGCAGTCGCAGCGAAAGCGGGCTTTGTCCGCCATTCTGCCATCTGACACTGGGATTTGAACGTCCGGAATGTGCGACTTGCGACTTGCTGCATGTACGAAAGGCGGAAATGGGATCAACGGCAGGTTGGGGCTCATCTACCAATTCAGGCTTGTCACAGAGAAGGTCCGCAGCGAGCCCGTTTATCAAAAATGCTGCACAGCGACCAAAGTCCGCTATGTTTGGGCGAACCTGAAAGAAAAGGTAGGTCGCCATGACGCCCCAGCGAGTTTCATTGATTACATTAGGTGTTGCCGACCTCGAGCGATCAAAGATGTTCTACTCTGATCTTGGTTGGACCCCCGCTCCCCGTGGTGGCGACACGATCGTATTCTATCAGCTTCGAGGACTCGTCCTTGGGCTTTTTGGACATGACGCGCTAGCTGAAGACCAGAACAGACCCGCGAATGAACTTGGGACCGGAGCTATGACGCTCGCACTCAACATGGTTGACCGTGAGGGCGTCGATAAAGCCTATCAAAGCGCCCTGCATGCGGGCGCAACGTCATTAAAGGAACCACAAGAAGTCTTTTGGGGGGGATATTCGGGGTACTATGCCGATCCCGACGGCCATGTTTGGGAGGTAGCTCACAACCCATATTGGTCTCTTGAAGATGACGGTTCTCTCACCCTCCCTGAGCCCAGCTGAGTTCCGAGTTGCTGCGCATAGCAGCCATTAGTTCCGCCGTAGCGAAAGACCGGTTTTCCCGCAGCCCTGCCATCTGTGAAGCGCCTGGGAACGTCCGGAATGCGCGGTTCAGCACCTTCTGCACAAGCAAAACCACAAAGTGCGGTGGAAGTCTGGTGAGGGCTCTTTTGACCAGTAGTCCTTGCGATCCGCAGTGAACGACGGCACCGAGCCCAACTTTTCAAAATTCGGCAGCGCAGCTGGGGTCTGCTCCGGCTCAGTGCAGAATGACACCTTAAGCTCCAAGCACGCGTCTGCCGTACTCACGTAGATTGCCGTTGGGATCGACGTATCGGTAGAGGGTGACGGGTTTTATGCCAAGCTCTTCACAAAGTTCGGAGACGGAAGTGTCCCTGTTTGCCATAGCTGCCTGAGCCATTCGAACTTGGGCTTTAGTGAGAGCGAACTTTCGACCACCTTTACGACCACGGGCACGGGCGGCTTGAAGCCCAGCCATTGTACGTTCCCGGATCAGTTCACTTTCGAACTCGGCCAATGCGGCGAAAATCCCAAATGACAGACGGCCAGCGGCGGTCGTCGTGTCGATCTGCGCCCCCAGGCCTGTGAGCACCTTCAGCCCGACGCCTCGTTCGTACAGCGCGGTTGTCGTTTTCACCAGATGGTTCAGACTGCGCCCCATCCGATCCAGTTTCCAGATCACCAGAACGTCGCCTTCACGCAGGGCTTTTAAACAGGCCTCCAGGCCGGGGCGTTGATCTTTCTTGCCTGAGGCCTGATCGGAATAGATCTGGTCGGAACCGACACCAGCGGCGACAAGTGCATCCCTTTGCAGATCGAGTGACTGGCTACCGTCCGCCTTGGAGACACGGGCATATCCAATCAGCATGGCGTTCCTTGATGGAAGCGCAACCGCCAGGCCCCATCACTCCTGCTCCGGGCTGATAGATCGTCTGCCCGAAACGGTCGAAGGCGAAGGCGCGGTGTCAGAAACTCGGATTGCTCAGTCATTCAGCCTATTTCTCAAACGAACGTTTGTGATGCGTCGAGGAACTCCGGGCTTTCTGTCGCCCTTTATATCCCTTAATTCATATCACAATCATCAATAAGCAAACCCTCTATAGAAAGCAAAAGAAACATGGCGCATCGCAATTGTTTGAATTCTGAGAATGTCATGCCGGCTAGATTCATAGATCCATTCTATCGAAAGATAGATTATATCAATTATATAGAGCGCATCGCAATTGTTTGAATTCTGAGAATGTCTTGTTGACTAGATTCATAGATTTATCCTATCGAAAGATTGATAATATCAATTATTCGATAGCGATTGAATTGAAGTGCTCATCTAGTTCAACCGCAATGCCTTCGAACTCTATGCCCCAAGATTTACAATGGTTAGCTGGAAACACATCTTCTATCCCGCCCAAGCTTGAATAGACCTCCATTATGGGGTCGATTACGGCTCAGTGCTAAATTGTACGTTAAGAAAATGAGTTATTGAATAATAACGGTATTTTCTGCGACCGGTTTACGCGATGCCTTAAATTATAAGACTCGTAAGACTTTGTTATTATTCATAAAAATTCTTAGATCGCTTTTCTGCACCGAGCCGAAATCGACCCCGCGAAGGGCGAAAAGGTCGAGCTGCAGGCCCGGCCGGAAATGCAATCGAAACCGGCTGCGCAGGGTGATGCGCCCCTGCTCCGCCGAAAGCAATAAAAATTCCAGCGAGGCCACCAAGCCGGCAATAATTCCGTGAGTGCAGCCGACTTTCTCTAATCTCGTATGCAAGTGCGCGAGCGTGAAACCGAGGGGAAACGCGCTCGCGCAACCCGACAAATCGTCTTTCCCCGATCTGCCTTTGCGGGGGAGTTGTGCTGAACCCCGCATTGGCGGAAATAAACGAGAGCTTTTAATCTGACAAGGACAAAAGTGCTAAAGTCTGTTGCTGAATCACAACGTTCGCCTTAAATAAACGGTTTTTAAATAGACGGGTTTTTAAATAAACGGATTCTATATTGATCCGGTGCGTTTTAAAGGGCATCAATCACAGCGCGCACGGGGGTGTGCCGTAATACCAACCGAAACAAACCGAGTGAAAACATGAAAAAGATTCTACTTACATCAACCGCGCTGATTGCGACCGCAAGCGTTGCAGCCGCCGAAGTGAAATTCGAAGGTTACGGCCGGTTTGGCTTGGGCTATGTCGAAGATCGAGGCGATACAGCCGATGACGTTATTTTGGTTTCACGCTTTCGCCTGAACATTGATGCCAAAACGGAAACCGACACCGGGGTTGAATTCTCGGCCCGTGTGAGACTGCAAGCTGACGAGGACGCCGACACCGGCGAACAAAAGGCTGCCGGTCTGAACGGCGCGCTTTTCTCAGTCATCTATGGCGGCCTGCGTGTTGATGCGGGTAACGTCGGGGGCGCAATCGACAACCTGGACAACTACTATGGAACCGAACCGGGGCTTGAAACCTTCCTCGGCCAGTATAGCGGAGTGGACTACGATTTCCTTGGCTATTCCTCTGACGGAGCTGGTTCAAACGCTGTGTTCTTCCAGTACAAAATCGGCGGCGGGGCGGTCAGCGCATCTTATGACCAGGGCGACCGGGACCGCTGGGACATCAGCGCGGCCTACACGTTCAACAACGTGACCGCAGCTTTGGCCTATGGTCAGACAGGGGCGCCGACCGATGGCGAAAAAGAAAGCCTGGTTGTTCTGACGCTGGGCGCAGAAGTGGGCGATGTCTCAGGCTCTCTGTTCATTGCAAACGATGATGTGGACAAAGAAGAAAGCGGCGTGGCCTACGGTTTGTCAGGTGCCTACAGTCTGGGCGCAGCAACCACGCTTCAATTCGCCTACGGTGATGGAGGAGCGGGCGCCCGTAACGTTGGCGTTGGCGCAAAGTATGACCTGGGCGGCGGCGCATCGCTGCTCGGCGGAATCGGCCAGATCCAGAGCGGGGACGAGGACGGCCAGCTTCGCGCGGACCTAGGGGCGCAATTTGCTTTCTGAGTAAGTTAACCTGTTAACGTTGAGAGCGGGTCGTTTGGCCCGCTCTTTGTTTTTGAGGAGCGAATATGCCCATGCCCAGGATCGGATACGCCCGCGTCAGTTCCTCAAGCCAGGATCTCGACATCCAGAAAGCCAAACTAAAGGCGGCAGGATGTGAGCTGATCCGCTCGGAAACAGTTTCCGGTGCGTCCCGCGATGATCGTTCAGAGCTGACCACAGTGATGGAGTTTTTGCGTGACGGCGATGAGCTCGTCGTTCATCGTTTGGACCGCCTTGGCCGATCCACTCGTGATGTGCTGAACCTGGTGCACGAACTCGACGCCAAAGGCGCGTCGCTTCGCGTGCTTGAACCGTAAGTCACCACGGCCGGAGATAACCTGCAGCAGTTGGTTGTACAAATCCCGTGCCTTGTGTTGCGTGGCTGCGCGCTAGGTTTCAGCCGACACACCGACCTTGGGCCGTTCGCCAGATATTGAAAAGTCAGGTGTCTGCGACCGTTCATCGGCACTGCGCTAATGTCGGCGCGCGGGCGCGGCCTTCTAATAGCGGGCCGAAGCGATCAGAGAGACAAGTTCATCAAACTCGCGCCGGGTGATAAAGCGATGCTCTGTGCAATATTCTGCCTTTCGGGCGTCCTCTTGTCGGCAAGCGCGAATGAGTTGCAAAAGCGCGTCTTCGCCAGTCATACCTTCATCACCGATCAATGGAAGAAATCGTTTCAAGAACTCTGTCGTATCCGATTGGTGTACAATGACCGTATTCCATGCGGGGATCACCATAAGCGCTTGATTTCCGAGGCCCCAAGTCCAGAACGTCCCATCAGGGAAACCGGTTTCTGGGCCTGAGATCCACCAAAGATATCCGTGCCCCCATCTCAAACCGCTATTCCCAGTTTCTGAGAAGTCCTCGGTTATGAGGCTCGCCCACCCGTCAGCAAGAATACGCTGCTCACCGGAAACTCCGTTGTTGAGATAGAGCGCACCAAACTTGGCGAGGTCACGAGCAGACATCCGAAACATCGCGGCTCGGTGCTCTGAAAGACTGGGATCTGCCTGATAGGACACGGCGGATCGATCAAAATCAGCCATGTTGATGGGCTGCGCGATATTGAGATCGAAGGCTTCTGCAATTTCAGTGCCTGTTGCGCTCTCGAAGACAGTCGTAAGCGCATTGTAGTCCCAATTATTATAGGCCCAAATGGTGCCTGGCTGGTTTTCGGTATGACCCAAGCGCTTGTCGATCTCTGCGTACAACCCCGCCGAAGCGGCTGCCGGATGATTGATGCCTGACACGCTGCGCAGCAAATGTCTCACAGTTGTCTGGCGCTGTAGCTCCGTCAATGGCACAGGCGAGTCATTAATCCCAAGTTCCTGAAGCGTTGCATCCAGAGGCAATAGGCTCACATCTGCGTGGAATTGCTGACCGATCAGCGCGCTTAGGAACGATTTTCGAATTGAGTGAACGTTGTAAGGTATAGACAGATCGCCAAACGCGCCGACGACCTGCCCATCAGTCATAATCAAAAAGGAATCCGTGCTCAGGGTCGAAACATGGTCGAAGACGTTACCCAATCCGTCAGCACTCCAGCCAAATTCTTTGGCCTCGGTAGAGTCGAGGTGAGTGACATCAATCAATCGTTCGGGAGCTTTAGGGCGTGAGAGACCATTCTCTCCAGTCAACACAAGGTAGGTCAGGGCAACAACAACGAGTGCCACAACTGACATTACGTAGGTTATGGCGCGGCGTGCCTTCATGTGTCTTTTTCCGTTTCAAAATCTATCGAAAGAAGTTTGCTTTGAGTAACTCCACGACATTGAAATTTGGATTAGCCGTACTTATTGAGAGCTTCGGACACAGACAGTCGCGGTACCGACAAGAGCCCATTGGGTTTGGTCTCTGCAGCTTCCATGTCGAGATTGAAAATCTCGTATTGATGTTCCGCCTCATCGTCGAGACCTGTTACGATGACATCAAATGTGTAAGAGGGTTCTTCGGCAATGAACCA
>NZ_CANLDZ010000038.1:0-22627 GCF_947489545.1 uncultured Ruegeria sp.
GTGATCACGAGCCTGTCGGAGCCAGGACCACCGCTGTCCAAAACCGTATCCAGGGCAACAACGCTGCTTCCCGAGCCGGTGTAATCCCCCTCGATGGTGATCACATCATCCGTATCCCCGTCCTGCACGCTTAAGGTACCACTATTGGTCACACCACCTCTGATGGTGATCCCTCCGCCAGACGCGTTGGCCACATCACCTGCAATGGTCGCCCCGGTGGGGCTGCCCCCACCAGTCACGTGGAACACGGACCCCGCGTCGATGGACAGATCCATATCCAGTCTGTCCGTCCCATCCAGGCGCAGGTTCGTCCCATCTTTCAGCGTCAGATGCTCCCAATTGATGAAATTATCCAGTGTCGTCCTGATCTGACCACTCAAGGTCAGATGATCATTACCGCCCGCACCACCATCAACACCACCGGTGACACTGCCACCTGCCAGGGTCAGTCTGTCGTCACCCGCCCCGAGACGAACGTCGCCGACGATTGTCCCTGCCGAAGTGATGACCGCGTCACCATCCCCGTCCTGTATCGCAAGACCAGACGTTCCCGCAGTCACCCTGGCGGTGCTGGCGATATCAATCGTCCCCCCGGCGCTGGATATCGTTCGGATCGCTGCGCCGTTACCAGATCCGCCCGTCACAGTACCGGCGACGTCAACATCAAAGCCTCTCGCACCCTCAGCGCGAATCCCGTCTGCGCCCGTGCCGGAAGCCGCGACAACAGCGCCCGTGCCCAGGTTGACAATCGCCTTCCCGCTGTCCAATTGCGCCGTCGCATTGCCAAGGTTGACCACATAAACCCCATGCGCATTGCCACCTTCTGTAGTGATCTCCCCGTCGGTTATGTTCGCCGTCGCCGTGGCGGCGCTACCCGCGTTGCTGATCTCCACAAAAAGCCCGTGAGATTCTGCCTCATACGTACGAACCGTGCCGCCCTTCATTTCCGCGGTCGCATTACCAACACCTTCGGTCGTTGCCCAAAGCCCAGAGGCAAAGTGGCCGACCGTTCTGACCTTCCCGCCGGTTATTCCCACCGTCGCCGCAGCATTACTCTCCGCGTTGGTGATCTGCGCCACAAGCCCGTGAGATTCCTGTCCAACCGTGGTGACTCTGCCGCCACTCATTTGCGCACTCACCGCACCAAGGCCACTGGACCTCGCCACAATCCCACGGGCGTCAGCACCGCTTGTTTCGATCTCCCCTCCGCTCATGTTCACCGTCGCCGTGGCGGTGCTATCCGTCGTCCTGTCTACGCCTCCACTCGTGGAGCTGACCTCCGCCGCAATCCCATAGGCTCCGTCACCGCTTGTTTCGATCTCCCCTCCGGTCATGTTCATCACCGCCGTGGATGCGTTGTCCGCGCCGTAGATCCACGCAAAAGCCCCGTGAGCGAGTGCCCCATCCGTGATGAGCGTGCCACCTTCCATTTGCGCCTCCACATGGCCAAGGGCTGTGGTGCTCGCCACAATCCCAAAGCTGCTGCTACCGCTTGTCCTGACAGTTGTCCTTACATTCTCCTCTTCGGCCATACGCACGATCGCCCTGGCCTCGTCGCTCGTTACGCCCTCGAGATACGCCCAAAGCCCGTAAGCATTGTTCCCATCATCATTTACATTCGTGCGGATATTGCCGCCCAATATTTCCGCGACCGCCGCGGTCTCGCCAGTGCCATTGGTCAGCGCAAAAAGTCCATAGCCACGGTGTGTCATCGTTCTGATAGACCCGTTGGTCAGGCGTGCGGTCGCCGTGGCTTCATTCTCCTTGTTTTTGATAGACGCATAAACCGCGTACGCATTCGACCCGTTATTCATGCGGATATTACCGCCCTTCATTTCCGCGGTCGCATTGCCAAAGCCCCCCTCGCCCTGGAACTGGGTGACACTTGCCCAAAGCCCGTAAGAATTACCGTCCCCATCTGACTTGTTTGCCCCATTGGTAGTGATTCTCGTGCCAGCACCCTCCATCACAACATACGCATCGCCATTACCCTTATTGCTCGCCAAAGCCCCATGAGCCTGCCTACCGTCTGTGGTGATTGTCGCTCCGCCCTTCACGGTCGCGGTCACGGTCACGTTACTCGCCGCGTTCTCGGACTGCGCAAAAAGCGCCATGGCATTTGCACCAGTCGTGGTGATGCTCCCTTTACCATTCAGTTCGACGCGCGCCTCTGCGTTGCCTGTGGCCTTCGCAATAGCCCCGTGACCGCCCGAGATGACAGTACCGCCTTGCACTAGCGCTTCAACCCGGCCATTACCGTTGGATCTCGCATAAAGCCCATAGGCATCCGCACCGCGCGCTTCGACATTTCCATCTACCATCTGTGCCAGCACATCGAGCTCGGTCTCCATGTCTGTGGTTACAAGCTCCGCATGAATACCGTGATTGTCGTCATCGGCAGTCGCGACGACAGAACCCCCAAGCATGACCACACGATTATGACCGTGCCGCCCTTGCACGCGCACCCCGGAACCGCCCACAGTAAGCTCAGGATCCGCCGGGAGTGTCAGATTGAGCCCATCTGCATTGGTATAGGTGATGCCATTTGCGGTGTTATGGCTAGAGTTACATGTGAGGCTAGTTTGACCGCCCGTGTCTGCCCCGCACTCACTGGCCTGAGCCGCGCCACCTGAGAACAGCACCGCAGCACTCGCCACCACGAAGAGACCCGGCGCAATGCTCGCCACATGGCCCTTGAACTTGGTCAAACGTCCGCCCCGAACCAGGACGGTGCGCAAACGAAGGGCGGGCTGGATGTCAAAGTTCTCAATTGTCATTTTGAAACACTCCTGTGAGGGGTATCGCCAACGTGTCTGAACAGGATCGGGACACGGCACCGCCTTGTCCGTCGGGCGATCAGTTGGCTGGTATTAATGCGCGCATAGGTATGGGCACCGGCCAGAGGCTTTGTTTGGGCTTCAAGCGGAAGCGAACCGCCGTCGGCGATCGGCAGCGCTGCTTTCGCGCTACCCGTCCCAAACGTGGTTCCGTTCCAATTGTGGTAAAGTGTGAGGCGGTTGTCTCCGACCCCGACCCGGTGACGGCCAAATCGCATGTCATAGGGATTTAGGGGCGACCGCGTCAGGCCATCCGATCCGGAATCCGAGATCGGATGGCCTGTAAACCCACGAGCGATGGTCGGCCTAAGGCCGGGTGTCAGAATGTAAGGATAATTTAGCCGGTAAGTACCACTGTCTGCGTCAGGGCGCAGCGAAGGCTCTGAACCGATGAACCGATGAACCGATGAACCGATGAACCGATGAACCGATGAACCGATGATACGCCAGACCCACTCGGCCTGCAAGTAACAGGCTGAATTTATTGCGAATATTGGCGGTTTTTAGCCGAGCCCACAAGGACCGATCAGTTCGTTCCATACCCAACCTTAGAACCTGGTTGCTGTATTGGGAAATATTCCAATCCTATATTTAGATAGGTGCAAGCTATGATGAGGGCCGTGCCTGCCAGGCTTTGATTTTGTCACCACAGCTTAGTTAAGAATGTCCGGTTTGCGCGGTTAAGAACCTTCTGCACGAGCACAACGCAAAGTTCGGTGAAGGTCTGGTCAGGGCTCATTCGGCCAATTCAGGATTGTCGCAGAGAATGGCCGCATCGAGCCCTATGCAGTCGTCGCGCCCTTCGCAGCTTTGAGAAAGTTCGCGAGGTTTCTAGCAGCCTTTGGTCCATATTGGTCGTATTCGTTTCGGATCTTGACGGCGTTACAAAATAGTGTCGTTTTCGCGTTGAAACCACAGCAGCGGAAACGGTAAGCGTATTCAGTTTTCGAAATATATGGGAGCTTTGTTCTTGGCCGACGGTGTATACCAGTAATGTTTTTTGAATGAGTTGTCTCTCTTAGGTTACTCCATCGATTATCGAGTTTGTTCCCATTCCTGTGGTCAATCAGGTGAGGCCATCTGCCCATCATCAATGCGAACGCCAAGCGATGCTGGTAGATTTTTACGCCTTGGAAATCTACACACAAATACCCACGCAGTTCAGCTCGTAGGGCCTTTCCGTAAGTCCCCTTAATGTCACCAGTTTCAGGCTCGTATTCGTATCTGTCTCGAAGCTCAGCGATCGACGGCAGCTCGTGCTTTCGCATCGCGTTACCGTGCGGTTCATTCATGGTTTGATTTTCCTGTGCTGACAGTAGGTGTTGTAGATCCGTCGTCATCAGGCGATTTTACTTCGTTCCGTTTAGAAAGCCTACCGGGAAAAGCCCGCTTCTCTAATCGGGCGTTTGGGTCAAGTTCATTTCATTGTTTTTTCGTCCTATGAGGATCGCTGTCCTTCATCCGGGTCACGCTTCTCTTCGCAGTCACTACTGGCCCGGTTCGGTTGGGCCGCTGCATGCATGTGTCGGAATGGACGTAGAGCGCCCCGCTTTGTCTCGCGCTTTTTGATCGCAACAGACTTATTCGGCGTCATCTACAGACCTTGTCCGGTGAGGGACGATCCCATCATTTAGCTTTGGAAGGCTGTCAGGTCATAGCGGCCTCCAAAGGTTTGTGACGGAACTCGGTGTTATCGGCCCACATGCGGTGCATGATGACTGCCAGTTTGCGGGCGACGGCTACAACAGCGCGACGGCGACCCTTGCGACGCATCAACCGAAGGCCCCAACTTTTGATCTCAGAGCCAGCAACTGATCGCATCATCATTGTGTTTGCCGCAGCATATAGCGTTGATCGGACATCTCGGTCACCCGCTTTGGAAATGCGGCCAGGATTGTCCATTTCGCCGGACTGATATCGGCGGGGCGTTAATCCAAAGTGCGCCGCTACTGTACGAGAGCTGGTGAACCGTGACGGATCATCGACTACGGCGCGGAATGTTAGTGCCGCTATCGGTCCGACGCCAGGGATGGCCATGAAGCGCATACAAACCTCGTCATGGCTGGCCGCTCGCTTCACGCGCCGATCCAATTCACGATATGCACTGTAGAGCATTGCTCGAGCGTCTAGCAATGGCAGCAGCGCTTGGGACAGGTCTGGATCGGCTTCAATGAGCGGGCGCACCCGCTCATCAAAGGAGGCTTGGTCAATACGCGGTGGAAGGCACAGCCCAAATACGCGCAAAAGACCCCGTACCTCATTCGCGAGATCAATGCACTTGCGTTGAACGGCCTTGCGGCTGCTGAGTAAGGCACGCACGGCATGGGCTTCTCGGCTCTTCACATGCACTGGATTGAACCAGCCAGACCTTAGCACATTCGCAATCCCGCGAGCATCCGTCTTGTCAGTCTTATTGCGCATCGCTGAGAGTGCTGCACTGACCTGATGTGCCTCCATACAAACCACATCAAAACCAGCTTTCTGCAGCCCGAAGAATAGAAGCTGGCTCATAGCGCCAGCCTCAAATCCAACGCGACATTCTCCCGCTGGGACATCCCCCAAACAGCAGACTAGATCGTCTACCTCACACGCGACTGACCGTTCAAAAATGCGGTTGCCCTTCGCATCAATAACACACACGGCGACCGACCGAAGCGAGACATCCAAGCCCACAAAATAATCCATTTCGTTCTCCTCAAATTGCAGAAACACGCTGCAACTCTATCAAGAACCTGACCTATCAACTTGGTCAGCCCGATTACCCATGCTTTGTCCGGCAGTGTTCGTTTTCATCACCCTGAGGAACATGGTCTGCAACCGGCCGAAAGCCGCCAAATGCATCCGCAGCGCTTAAGCTGAGCGGCAATGTCGGCTCGGGGCTCAGAAACGGACACTTGGCGTTGCAAATGTCTGAGCCTCCCTTACAACTTGCCGCCTACTGTGAGAGCCTGCGCTAACCCCTCAGAACTGCTTGGTCAGTCGCTCTCTTATCCACTGTTCCAGTTCATCTTGGCTGACATCGCCGGTAACCACATCAACCACCAGATCATCGATTCTGTCATCATCTCGGACGGTTAGTTCGTAGCCGCTGTTGGCACACAGAACTTCCATCGAAAGCCAGGCTGTGCGCTTGTTCGCGTCGTTAAAGCCGTGCGATGTTGCCAATCCATGCAGCAAAGCAGCCGCCTTGGCGTGCATCATGCGGTGATAACCGTGATACGGCCTGCCAATAGCCCCCAGGATGCTGTCTAGATTACTGATTCCGGGAAGCCCACCGAATGCCTCTAGCGACTGTTCATGGGCTTCCAGAACGTCGCCGAGCTTCACCCGGTAGTGCCGTTTACCGATTAGCCAGTCGCTTAAGAGCGTCCCTGTTTGTGGTGATCGATTTCTTCACGGTGGAAGGCGCTGATTTGGAAGATGTGTAAACAGCCGCAGTTCCACCGTTCTTGCGAACTGTGAATTTGCCGGAGCTGGTATTTCGGCTCACTGTTGCACTGCTCTTCTTAGGCATTGCGCTGGTACCCTTTCATTACGTGATGTTACCACAAATGCACATCAACGACCAAGTTATCAAGCTTTCGTAAATCGGGTGTGACCTATAAGAGCGCCAAAACCCACAGCAGCGCCACAGTTGCGGCAATTCCAACCATGGCTATCCCCAAATGGGCTCAGAGCGGTCATCAGCAGTTGTAGGCAGTCATAGTGTCGGTTCGAACCGCATCAAGGGCGGCTCTGCGCAGTTTGCGGCCCGCTGCATCAGCGAAAGGCGGAAGTGGGATCAAGGGCAGCTTCGGGCTCTTTAGACCAATTGGGGACGTCGCAGAGAATGGCCGCATCGAGCCCAAAATCTCCGATGCTGCAAAGTGTACGGATGGCGGCTTTTGGACAGTGTTTGATCGTAGAGGGCTTGGCAGTGGAAATCGAGGAACTATAAGCGAGACTGACCCTTGGTTTAGATACTTTTGGTCTAGCGGGTTGGTGCACTCAAAAAGAGCAAGCGCTTTCCCGCTGCGTTATTGAGTAAGTATTAAACTCTAAGTGAAAGAGAGGTTCTTTTGGCGAAGATTCCTGACGAATTTGGTGATCGTATGAAGGCCTATGAAGCTGTTGCCACCAGCAATCGGCTTGAACCGTCTTTGCCAATTTGTGCGAGAATTGATGGCCGCTCCTTCAGCATGTTCACACGACGCTGCGAGAAGCCCTTTGACGCTCGAATCTCTAACGCAATGCGGGCTACCTGCGCATGGTTAGTCGGAGAAACGCACGCCAAAATTGGCTACGTCCAATCTGACGAAATCAGCTTGGTCTGGCAGAACACAGATGGCGGTTCGGTTTTCTTTGATGGCAAGGTTCAAAAGATGACGAGCGTTCTTGCGTCCATGGCAGGTGTAAAATTCTATTCGGAATTGGGTGGCGAGAAACTACCTGCGTTCGATTGCCGTGTTTGGCAAGTGCCGTCTCAAACCGAAGCAGCGAACACGTTTCTTTGGCGCGCTTTAGATGCTCGGAAAAACGCGGTTAGTTCCGCATGCCGCGCATTTCATTCGGCGAAGAAAATGCATCGCAAAAGCCGGTTAGAGCAAGTCCAGATGCTCGCGGATGCGGGAATTGTCTTTGAGACGGCGTGTCCAGAAGAAGATCGGCATGGTGTATTCTTTCGGAGGGTCTCTGGAGAAGTTGAGATCGATGATGAAACCTGGTCAAGAATTCCTCAAAAGCATCGACCGGAAAGCCGGCTGGCCGTGCGGTCTTGGACCGAACAACTCAAGATGCCCTTCTTTGGTGATGTCAAAAACCGTGAAGCTGTGATTTTTGACGCTGCTGAGCCTACAAGCGAGATCGCCTGAGAGAGGCTAACGATTTGCTCAATTTTCGCTTTGACAGATACTCGTCTGGCTCCTTTGTCACGTAAAGCAGCCATTATTAGAAAGATGTCAAAAGGCAACTATGTCCGCTCACTTGCCATGTGGTACTGGAATTCGAACGTCCGGAATGTGCAGTTTGCGACCCTCTGCACGAGCGAAGCCTCAAAGTGGGATGAAGGTCCGGTAAGGGCTCAAACCACCTGTCTGAACCCACTGCAGAGAATGGCTGCTCCGAGCCCAAATTGTACGTTTGTCCTTTGTGCTGCGCGCGCACAAATGCAAATTCTGCTGCGTTTGCAAATCTGAGCAGTTTACGCGGCAACCATAAAAGCGGTCATTCCCGGTTAAGACTGCAGAAATAGGATCCTTAAGTTTCAATTTGCAAACAGCGCAGACTTTTGCCTCATGTTGTCTGTTCGCTGTTGCTCTCGGTTGGTTGGAGATCACGTGCCCATTCAGCACAGCTTCTAGTCGTTGATATCATTCAAAAAAGGAGCGCTGGACCTCCTGTAAGATCCCGAGTTGCGTTAGAGAAAGAGGTGTCCGCGATTTGAAACAAAACACCCCTTCGGCGGTTATGGTCATTCCAAATAGAAGACCTGCTCCATCTCAGCCCACCACTCCTCGTCTTTTCGGGTTTCAAACGGATCTTGCATGGGGCCGCAGACCTTCCACCAATCTTGCGTGGTCGGGTCAGCAGCGATGGCCGCGTTATCCGCGGCAAAGTCGGTGCCTGTGTACTCAAAATAGCCAAACATCAGGTGTTCGGGCCGCTTGAGGAAAATCGAATAGTTGCGAAAGTTGGAGGCCTTGAGGCGGGCAAGAACGCCGGGCCAAACCTCTGCGTGCAGGCGGGTGTATTCGGCGTAATGTTCGGGGTGCAGCCGAATGACGCTGCCGATCCGGCGCACAGTCGGTGCCGGATCGCGCGGCAGAATGGCCCCTTTGTGACCTACGACCTGCGCCGCCAGCCGATGCGCCGTCATAAGGTTTTCGGCATCAGGAAGGTTTTGTGCGATGCCCGCAAGATAGGCCCCGTTAAAACTGTCACCGGCGCCGGTCGTATCGATCACCCGCGCGGCGGGCTCGAACATCAGGGCCTCGCACCCTTCGTTCAGCGCAACAGGCCCGCTGGCCCCGTGTTTCACGGCACCATCCGTAATACCGAGGCTCTGTAGCCGGGTGACAACATCGCGGGGCGTCGCATCACCAAATAACGCGGCTTCGTCCTCTAATGTAGGCAAAGCGATGTCGGTGATCTGCCAATACCGCTGGGTTTGGGATTTGGCGGTGTTGGCATTCTCCCACAGCGCGGGGCGCATGTTGGAGTCAAATGCGAACACCCCGCCTGCCTTGCGCCGCGCACAGAGAGCCGCGAACAAACGGTCGCGTGCGGCGGGGGACAAAATAGCAAGCGTGATCCCGGACAGATAGATTAGGTCGGCCTGCGCAATGGCCTGCGCCTCGGGGCTGTTATCGGTGGCAAACAACTGCCGTGCGGCAGACGCGTCACGCCAATAGTGGAAATGCCGCTCGCCGTGTTCGTCATTTTGGATGGCGTAGATGCCGATCTGGCGGTCAGGGTCTTGCCGCACGAAATCGACGTTCAGGCCTTCGGCGCGCATCAAATCAAGCGCGGCGGTTGAGGCTGCGTCTTCCCCGATGGCCGTTACGTAGGACACCGCGATGTCCTGCCCAGCAACCGCACGTGCGCAATAGATCGCGGTGTTCAGGGTGTCGCCCCCAAAGGCGGTACCCAGACCGTCCGGTCCGTTTGAAAGTTCTGCCAGGGGCTCACCGATGCAGGCGATGCGATACGTCATTGCGTAGTTTCCAATCCATAAAACGAGGCTGCGGTGCCGCCATAGATTGCGGCCTGCGCATCTGCTGGCAAGTCACCCAGCAATTGGACCGACACAGCGCGCCATTGCGCATAATCCCCCGCAAGGTTCAGAACGGGCCAATCGCTGCCCCACATCAGGCGCGTCGGGCCAAAGACTAACACAACATGAGAAACGACAGGTGCCAGCCCCTCGGCGGCCCACCCTTCACCGGCCTCGTTGGCCAGTCCGGATATTTTGCAGTGCACGTTGGGGAAGCTGGCCAGTTTCGCCATACCGTCGCGCCATGAATTTCCCGGGTCGGCGCCGCCCGCGATCAGCGGTTTCGCGCAATGATCAATGACGATCGGAAGGTCGGGCAAGCGTTCCGCCACTTGGGCCAGCACATCCAGATGCCTTGGGAGGACGAGAGCGTCAAAGCGCAGCCCTGTTTGCGCGACATGATCCAATGCTGTCAGGACGTCACGGCGCAAAATCCAGTTCGTGTCTTCAATGTCCTGCAGCATTGGGCGGATCCCCTTGAGGATCCGGTGTTGGGCCAACCGATCTAACGTGGTCGTGACACGGTCGTCTTCCAGATCGATCCAACCGACAACACCTTTGATAAAGGGTGCTTGCCGCGACAAGCTGACCATGAATTCGGTTTCGGCCACCGTTCCCGCCGCTTGCACCAACACCGTGCCGTCAATGTTGTGCTGCCGCAAGTGTGGTTCCAAATCATTGGGCAGGATATCGTGGCGGATGGCTGCGACGTCATCGCTCATCCAGTCGTAATCGCCCCGCGCAATTTGCCAAAAATGCTGATGCGCGTCGATTTGTGCCGGAGTTGCCATAAGGGGGATCCAAGTAGTTCTTGTGCTTTTTGTTTTATATTATTAAAAACACTTTTGTAAAGCAGTCATCACAAGGCCACGCAAATTGAGCAGCCCGACCCCCATCATGCAGTTTGGCACCAGCCGTTTTTTGCAAGCACACGCAGACCTATTTATCTCTGAAGCGCGCGAGAGCGGGCAAGATGTCGGACCGATCTGCGTCGTGCAGAGTTCTGGCGATGCCTCGCGCGCCGGGCGGGTGGCCGCGCTTGCCTCACCATTTCCGGTTCGTGTCGAGGGGATCGAGAACGGCGCGCGTGTTGAGGAAACAGCCACGGTCAGCAGCATCACGCGCGGGTTGTCCACCGCAGCCGATTGGGATGCGGTGCAGCGTGTGTTCGTGAAAGAAGCACAGATCGTTATGTCCAACACCGGCGATGCGGGATATGCGCCACAGCCTGAGGACGTAGGACATACGTTTAATCAGGCGATGTCGTTTCCCGCCAAGCTGCACTTGCTGTTGCGGGCGCGATTTGATGGCGGCGCTCTCCCGATCCAGATCATGCCGATGGAGCTTATTTCCGGCAACGGTGTTGTCCTCAAGGCGCGCGTTATGGAGCTTGCGCAAAACGGCCCGCCCGCCTTCCATGACTACCTTGCAACTGGTGTGACGTGGGTGAACTCATTGGTTGACCGCATCGTATCACAGCCGATTGAGCCAGCGGGCGCTGTGGCCGAACCATATGCGCTTTGGGCGATTGAGGATCAGCCGGGGCTGCGTGTGCCTTGCAGTCATCCCGCAGTGCAGGTGGTCCCGTCCTTGGCGCAGATCGAGGCGTTGAAACTTTTTGTACTGAACCTTGGCCATACCGTTCTTGCGGATCGTTGGCGCGGCTGTGCTGGCGCAGACACTGTCATGGTGCGGGACATGATGGCCGACACGGCAGAGCGCGACAACTTGGTGACGATTTATACCGACGAGGTGCGGCCCGGTTTTGCCGCTGCCGGACAGGGGGATGCGTTTGATGATTATGCAGCAACGACGTTGGAGCGGTTTGCCAATCCGTTTCTCGACCATGCGGTTGCGGACATTGCACAAAACCACGCAATGAAGATCGAACGGCGCATCGCCGCCTTTTTGAGTTTTGCCAAAGATAACGGCGATCTGGCGGCCAAACCCCGGCTGGAACAGACTTGCGCGCGCAAAGATGGAGCGTGAGACATGACATTTGCAACCAAACAGGTCGGGCAAACCGGTCTTCGCGTGACCAGCATATCTCTGGGTGGGTCCAGTTTTGGCAATATCGGGCATGAGATCAGCGATGCAGATGCGGTCGCCGTAATGAACCACGCATGGACTCAAGGGATCCGCTATTTCGACACGGCACCTCACTACGGGCGCGGCAGGTCCGAGGTGCGATTTGGCGCATGGCTGAAAGGCAAACAACGCGATCAATATGTGCTGTCCTCCAAGGTCGGGCGGGTGTTGTCGCCCGGGGCGCCTTTGAAAGAGGTGGATGGGTTCGTCAATCCGCTGCCCAACGCGGTACGCTATGATTATACTGCCAACGGTATTCGGGAGAGTTTTGAAGGCAGTTGCGAACGCCTTGGCACCTCTCAGATCGAGATCCTGTTTGTGCATGACATCGGAGCCTTTACCCACGGTGCCGAAGCGAACGAAAAACATTTCGATGACCTGATGGGGTCGGGCATGCAAGCGTTGCATGACCTCAAGCAATCAGGGCGCGTAAAAGCCATTGGGCTTGGGGTTAATGAAACTCAGGTTTGTCTGGATGTTATGGCCCGCGAAACGCTGGATGCAATCCTGCTCGCCGGGCGTTTGACCCTGATGGATCGTGGCGCTGAAGCTGGCTTGCTGCAGACCTGTGCGGATCAAGGCACCTCTCTTGTTCTGGGCGGCATCTTTAACTCTGGCATTTTAGCGACGGGACCCAAACCGGGGGTCTGGTTCAACTACGAACCTGCGCCGGATCACATCATCGAAAAAGCAACCCAGTTGCAGGCGCGGGCAGCCGCCGTCGGGTTAACGCTGGCTGAGGCAGCGGTGCAGTTTGCGATGTGCCACCCTTCGGCCTGTTCGGTGCTGATTGGCACGGGCAAGGTCAGCTCGTTGCAGCGCAATCTGGACGCGGCAAATCTTGATCTGGAAGATGACTCGCGTGCATTTTTGACCAGCTAGACTGCCCGTTCATGGGCCCGCAGCGAACTGACCAATGTTTTTGCAGAGGTCGCTAGATGCCGTTGCGCCGCACGCTCGGCATGCTTCAGGTCGCCGCTGCGCAACGCGTCGATATAGGCAAGGTGTTCGTGGATAGCGGCCTTATTGCGCGTGCGCTCGTCTTTCTTGTTCCATTGAAAGTGATAGTGGAAGATCAACGAGATGATCTTTTGAAAGTCCCGCACAAAGCGGTTTTCGACAATCGCGTTGATGGTGAAATGAAACGTCTCATCCAGCTTTGAAAAGTCATGATAGTCAACTTCGATGCGGGACAGCAAATGGCGGTGCTGGTCTTCCAGCTGGATCAGTTTTGTCCAGGCCGGGTGATCCTTTGGCAATGAAACGAAACGTCGGACCGCGTTCATTTCCAGCACTGTTCGAAACTCAGACAGTTCAAGAGCGAAGGCTTCGGTGAACCCTTCCAGTTGCCAGCCACCGCGTGGACGCCGCTGAACGATGCCATACCGGCTTAGCGATGACAGGAACTCTTGCAGGGTGTGGGGCGCGACGTGGAAGTCTTTGGCGATCTGGGCCACATTCAGGACTGTCCGAGGCGGGACATCCATCCGCAGAATCCAGTCAAAGAACTGATTCTCAAGCTCCTCGATTCCCAGAAATGCGACTGGCTCCTCGGCAAAGTCGGATTTTCGGACCGCGCGTTGAATGATTTTGTCACGTCCATTTCGATGAATCAGACCCACCTCGGACAGGCGGTCCAGCACCCCGCGAACTACGGTTCTGCTGACTTCCAGCTCCTTGGCGAGTGAGTTTTCTGATGGAAGGGACTGCCCCTTTTCCATTTTGTTACAATACTCTAGCATGGAGTTGTATGATCTTATTAGTCGTACATTGCTACGTGCCAAGGCGTCTGTCCTGTCGTCTGGTTCTGTAGTCTTCTACCGGTTTTTTCAATTCCGTACAAAAAAATTTAAAACACTTGACTGTGACCAGCCGATCCTTTCTGTTCTAAATAATAAAAGACAAGTCGACCACGTCGGGAGGAAAGCCGGTGTCATCTGATACACCCCAGAACGAACGCAGGCTCCGTTTTTTGCCAAAAGGCACGTCGCTGCACAAACTGTCCGCAGTCGCGACGCTATTAATCCTGATCTTCATATTCTCGCTGTCATCATCGGCATTCCTGTCGGTTAACAATGGCCTGACTGTTTTGTTGCAGACCTCTGTCATTGGCTTGTTGGCCATCGGGATGACCATGGTGATTATTACCGGAGGTATTGATCTTAGCGTCGGGTCGATCCTTGCTCTTTCGGGCGTCATCACAGGTTTGACAATCAAGGCCGGGGTGCCCGTTCCACCAGCAATGATGCTTGGTGTTTTGACAGGAGCAGCCTGTGGCTTCGTGAACGGTTTAGTGATTGCAAAGATGCGCATTACACCATTTGTGGCCACATTGGGCATGATGCTGATCGCACGTGGGCTGGCATTGCAACTGACCGGAGCTGCACCGATCAGCCGCCTGGGCGAGGCTTTTGGCAGGTTGGGCAATGGCGCGCTGTTCCGTGTCGTTGAAATGCAGGACAACGGTTTTCCCAAAGTCATTTTTCCCGGAATTCCCTACCCAGCGATCCTGCTTTTGGTCATGGCCGTGTTGGGCTGGTATCTGCTGCAGAAACGCCAATTTGGCCGTCACCTCTATTCTTTGGGCTCGAACGAAGAAGCTGCGCGCCTGTCCGGCGTCAACGTGGATCGAACAAAAATCTGGGCCTACACCGCGTCCGGCGCACTTTCCGGGATTGCCGGTATGGTCCTGATGTCTCGTCTTGTGACTGTGCAACCCAATGAAGGCGTGATGTACGAACTTGACGCGATCGCGGCATCTGTGATCGGCGGCGCATCCCTTATGGGCGGTGTCGGCAGTATCTCGGGAAGTATGATCGGTGCCTTTATCATCGGCGTGCTGCGAAACGGGCTGAACATGGCCGGAACATCGGCCTTCATTCAGATGATCATCATCGGATTTGTGGTGATCGGGGCGGTCTATATCGACCAAGTGCGCAACAAGAATTAACTATCTTCATTTTGGGAGGAAACTATGAAGAACCTACTCGCAACTGCAATCACAGCAAGCCTACTTGCCGCAACCGGATCGGTTGCTGCCGCAGGTGAAATCGCTGTCATCGTAAAGACGACGAACTCTAACTTCTGGCAGAACGTCAACAAGGGTGCCTCCGCAGCCATCGAAGGCCATGCAGAGCACACTATGAGCTTTAGTGGCCCGGCCTCTGAATCTGCGGTGAACGATCAGGTGGCACTGGTCGAGAACGCAATCAACCGCGGCGTTGCCGGCATCGTGTTGGCCCCATCCGATCCAGAGGCGCTGGCCCCTGTCGTAAAGCGTGCGTTTGAATCAGGCATCCCCGTCGCAATCATAGACAGCGGCTTGGCCGAAGGGAGTGAAGCACACTATCAGACGTTCCTGTCCACCGATAACTGCGCCGCTGGTGAGCAGGCTGCCGCCATGATGATCGAAAACGCGGGCACAACGGGCAATGTCGCTGTGATGTCATACGTTGCTGGCGTCGGGTCCGAGATTGGCCGCGTAGGTTGCTTTGTCAGCCATATCGAAGCAAACTCTGATCTCGAGATTGTTGGCCCATTCTATTCGCAATCCCAGATGGCGACGGCGTTGAATCAGACAACTGACATCTTGGCTGCGAACGAGCTGGTCGGCATCTTTGGCGCGAACGAGCCGACAGCCATCGGCATGGGCCGCGCTCTTGAGCAGGCCGGCAAAGCCGGTACGATCACGGCCATCGGTTTTGACGGGAACGAAGACCTGCAAGACATGGTCAGAAGCGGCACATTGCTGGCGACTGCGGTGCAAGGGTCGTTCCAGATGGGTGAGCTGGGTGTGAATGCAGTTGCATCTGTGATCGCCGGTGAAACCGTCGATAGTTTCATCGACACGGGCGTCGTGATGGTGACGAAAGATAACATCGACTCCCCAGAGGCTCAGAACGTCCTCTACTAATTCTCCCCCGGGCTGGCGCGGCTTTCGCGCTGGCCCGTTTCCTGCGTCAAAGGACCCCGACATGTTGGACACCGCGCAAAACGCTCAGCCTCTGGTTGAGATGGACAATATCGTTAAGACGTTCGGTGGTATCCACGCCGTAGAAAAGGTTTCAGCGGATCTTTACCCTGGTGAAGTCGTGGGTGTTCTGGGCCACAACGGTGCGGGTAAATCCTGCCTCATGCGCATTTTGTCCGGTGCGATGCGTGCCAACAGCGGTGCGATCCGCGTAAACGGACAGGCGGTCGATATGAAGTCGCCGCAAGACGCGCGTAAATACGGGATCGAAACGATCTACCAGACGCTCGCCCTTGCCAACCATCTGGACGCGCCTGCCAATTTGTTCATGGGCCGCGAACTAAAAACGCGTTTCGGCAATCTGGACGAAAAGCGCATGCTGGCTGAGGCGACAGAAGCTTTGCGTCAGTTGAACCCGAACTTCAAGAACCTGCGCGATCCCGTGGCACGCCTTTCAGGTGGTCAACGTCAAGTCATCGCGATCGCTCGCGCGATCTACTTTCAAGCCAAAATTCTGATCATGGACGAGCCCACGGCAGCCCTTGGTCCGTCCGAAACCGCGATGGTGGCGGATTTAACCCTGCGTCTGAAAAGCGAAGGGATTGGCATCTTTCTGATCAGTCACGATATGCACGACGTGTTTGATTTGTGTGACCGTGTGATGGTGATGAATAAAGGCCGCAATGTCGGCGCGTTTCGCATCGAAGACGTGAACAAAGACGATATTCTGAGTTTGATCATCAAAGGCACGCTGCCGGATGGATGGGAACCCCGTGGAGATGCGTCATGAACGCGACAACACGTCCACATGGTGTTGTGGTTGAACCCGGAACCTTCGTCGTCGAACACCGTGTCGCGCAAATTGACGTTCCCGACGGTTGGGCGTTGATTGATATCTGTTCTGTCGGGCTATGCGGAACGGATTACCACATCTTTGAGGGCAAACACCCGTTCCTTGAATACCCGCGCGTCATCGGACATGAGCTGAGCGGACGGCTGGCTGCGGATGCAGGTGGTTTCACAAAGGGGGACCTCGTTGTCATCAATCCCTATTTGTCTTGCGGCACTTGTCATTCATGCAGCCGTGGCAAACCTAACTGCTGCACCAATATAGAGGTACTGGGCGTACACCGTGATGGTGGCATGACGCCGCAAATTGCGGTTCCCATAAGCAATCTTATCCGCGCGGACGGCTTGAGCCCACAACAGGCCGCGATGGTCGAATTTCTTGCGATCGGGGCACATGCCGTGAACCGCTCGCGCATCCAGCATGGCGACAAGGTTCTTGTAACAGGCGTTGGTCCGATAGGGATCGGGGTTGCGTTGTTTGCGCGGCTTCGAGGCGCAGACGTGTCCTTGTTGGATGTCAGTCAGGAACGACTATCTGCCGTCCAATCGGCGTTCAACTTCCCCGAAGGTTCTACATCAGTGGCTGGCGCGGTGGGTGCCGGAAACGGTTTTGACGTGGTTTTTGATGCCACGGGGCACCAACGCGCTATTGAAGCAGGCTTTGCCGCCGTCGCATTTGGCGGCACGTATGTCTTGGTCAGCGTGGTCAAGGAAACTGTAACCTTCAGCGACCCGGAGTTTCACAAACGCGAGATGACCCTAGTGGGCAGTCGGAATGCTTTGCAGTCTGATTTTGATTGGGTTCTGTCCGCCATCAAAGCGGGCGACATTGATACGGATGCTTTGTGTTCGGCACAGATGCCTCTTGATCAACTGCCCGACCGGATGAAGGCATTGGCCGAAAACCGCGGCAGCCTGATCAAAGTGATCATCACACTTGGAGAATAATGGTGTCCGCGTCTACCCTACGCCTGCACGAAGAAGATAATGTCGTTATCGCACTCAAAGCCCTGAAGGCGGGAGCCGATGGGGCAGTCGAAGACATTCCCAAGTCTCATAAGATGGCCACTCAAGATATTGCGGCTGGGGCAAGCATTCGGCGATATGACCAGATTATCGGGCAGGCCGACGTCGCCATCCGCTCCGGATCACATGTGCATAGTCACAACATCAGCATGAGCGATCATGCGACTGGCACGGCCGCTGGCACATTGGCGCAGCCCTTACCGCAACCTGAAACGCAGCGCAGTTTTCTGGGCTATCATCGCGAAGGCGGTGGTGTCGGCACGCGCAATTACATCGGCATCCTAACCTCTGTGAACTGCTCAGGATCGGTCGCACGTTTCATCGCAGAAGAGGCCGAAAGATCAGGGCTGTTGAACGCTTCCCCGAATATTGACGGCATCGTTCCGATCGTCCACAGCTCTGGATGCGGCATGTCGAACCGTGGCGAGGGCTATGACCTGTTGTTGCGCACTCTTGCAGGCTATGCCCGCAATCCAAACTTTGGCGGCATCTTGTTGGTGGGGCTTGGTTGTGAGGTTTTGAAATTGGCCGATCTGGTCAAAGGGCAACAGATTACCGATGACGGCCCCCTGCGCTATATGCCGATTCAGCAAACCGGCGGAACAAGGCGAACGATCGACGCGGGACTGGCACATTTGGCATCGCTTGCGGAATACGCCAATCAGGCCACACGCCAGCCCGCGCCTCTATCGGAATTGGTGTTGGGTATGCAGTGCGGCGGGTCGGACGGTTGTTCGGGCTTTACCGCCAACCCCGCCTTGGGCGGCGCATCTGACCTTTTGGTGCAACAAGGTGGCACGTCGATCTTATCAGAAACGTCCGAGATCTATGGCGCAGAACACCTGTTGACGGCCCGCGCGGCGTCGCCTGACGTCGCGCAGGCGCTGCTGGATAAGCTCGTCTGGTGGGAAACCCTATTGCGACCGCCACGGCGCACAAATGAACAACAATCCAAGCCCCGGCAACAAACGCGGTGGGCTGACCACGATCTTGGAAAAGTCCCTTGGCGCCGTTGCCAAATCGGGCCAAGCGCCTTTGTCTGGAGTGTTTGACTATGCGGCCCCTTTAACCGCGCGCGGCCTCGTGTTTATGGACAGCCCTGGCTATGATCCATGTTCGGTCACAGGGCAGATCGCGTCTGGTGCAAACCTGATTGCCTTCACCACCGGGCGAGGATCGGTGTCAGGCTACAAGCCGACACCCGGGCTCAAGCTCTCTTCCAACTCTGAACTTTTTGCGCGGATGGGCGAAGATATCGACATCAACTGTGGCGACATCGTCGAGGGCACCTTGTTGGCGGACAAAAGCGAAGAAATCTTTGAAGCAATGATCGCGACCGCCAGCGGTGCGAAAACCAAAAGCGAAGCCCAGGGGTTTGGCGGTGTCGAATTCGTTCCTTGGCAAATCGGTGCAGTGCTTTAAGCCAACCGGGCAGCGGCACCGCGCCGAGGAACCTTGAGGTTCTGCTTGGCTGACTTGTCGAACTCTGGACCGAACGCACCTATCCAAGTGACCCAAGTTCCTGCGGCAGCGTGTTGCCTGATCAATACCGCAACATCGCATTTCCGTCACCCCAGCCGCCAGCCACACCCTTATGTCGCTCTGCGCCCGAGCGTGAATTGTTGGATAAAGCCACGGCGAAAGTTCAGTTACAGTTCGAGCAGAATTAACATCATAGAACGACAACTTTGGTGGCACACGCCGCATCGCAATGATAGTCATGCCGCGATTGCAAACTGATGCTGCGTCAGCGAATGGGGGAAATCCAAAGTCGGTTTTGTCCGCTGCCCTGCCAGTTCATGCGGTTCGCAGCAAAAGCCGATCCATACGAGACCGGCCCTTGGTGTAGGCCGCGGAGAAGGTGCTAGTAGAGCCCAAATTGTCGAATACTGCGGAGCCGTGTTAATGTCTGCATACGATGCACTGGAAGCCGAAATGACCAAACACCCCAGTCAAGTGAACGATGAAACACCCGCCATTCTCTGTGTTGCAGGCTTTGGTGACAATGCGAGCATGTTTGAAGGTTTGGCTGACACCCAGCTTGCCAACAGCTATCGTTTGCTACCCATCAATCTTCCGGGATTTGGCGCTCAGCCTCTGGCAAAGAAAACAACTCTTGAAGCACTTGCACAAACCGTCGCCGACGAAGCGAACGAGCACGGAGCCGAGATCATTGTCGCTCATTCGATTGCTTCAATCATAGCCTCCCTGGCCGCCAAAAGGGCCGACTGTCCTTTGACAACCATCATTTCTTTAGAAGGTAACATCACTGCTGAGGATGCCTATTTTTCTGGAACTGCCGCCGACTACGGAGATCCGGTTGCGTTTCGTGCTGCGTTTCTTGAGCGGCTTGATGAAATGGCGAGAACGGCACCAATCATCCGACGGTATCGTAATGAAGTATCGAAGGCCGATATTCTGGCGCTGTGGCAACTCGGCACCGACGCACGGCATTTTTCAGCAGGCTGCGTGCCCGGCGAGCTTTTGCAGAACGCGGCAAATGTGATTTATTTCTACAACCCTGACAACTGTCCGGATAGCACCGTCCGTTGGCTGGAAGAAAACAAGATGGATCGGATCGTCCTCGAAAAGGCCACGCACTGGGCGAGCGTTGATCAGCCCGAAAGGCTTGCAGAAATGATTGCTGAGGCACTCCACCGATAGGCGAATACAGCCGTTCAAAGTTGGATAGATGAAAGTTGGCTTTGTATTGGTTTTCCGCAAGAAACGGGTCGCGATATCGAGGTCACGTAAGCTAATCCGTTAGGATCATAGTTAGTGACGGAACCAGAACACATGACAAACCAACCCATGTCAGCAATGGATTTCTCAGCCAGCGTCATGCTGTTTCTGCTTGCTGCGGTTTGGGGCGGGTCGTTCTTCTTCGGCGAGGTTGCACTGACGGAAGTGCCACCACTGACAATAACGCTGCATAGGGTGATCTGGGCGGTTCCTATTCTTGCGCTAATCGTCCTATTCAAAGGATTGAGCGCCCCGCGCGCACCCCGGATATGGGGCACTTATCTCGTTATGGGAGCGCTCAACAACGCAATCCCATTCTCGCTGATCTTCTGGGGGCAAACGCAAATCGACAGCGGGTTGGCTTCAATACTCAACGCAACGACGGCAATGTTTGCTGCGGTCGCGGCTGGCTTGCTTCTTAAGGACGAGCCGCTGACTCCGAAGAAGATAGCAGGTGCGGCACTTGGTATATTAGGGGTGGCCTTCATTATGGGGCCAAGCGCATTGACCGAGTTCAATCCGAGCAATCTGGCACAGCTGGCTATTCTTGGGGCGACGCTCTCCTATGCATTTGCCGGTGTCTGGGGCAGAACTGCTCTTTCAGGCCAACCACCACTTGTGAATGCACTTGGCATGCTGATCGGCAGCACGGTGCTCATGATCCCTATTGTTCTCGTGATGGATGGCGCTCCAAGCTTCGCTCTGTCTGCTGGTGTATGGGCGGCGCTCATTGGGATGGCCTCTCTATCAACAGCGCTGGCCTATGTTCTATATTTCGCAATCCTTGCTCGTGCCGGTGCCGCCAACCTTCTTTTAGTTACCCTACTGATCCCACCGTTCGCTATCGGCCTCGGTGTTACATTCCTCGGTGAAAAGATGGAGCCGAATGCGTGGATTGGGTTTGCCATCATTGCTTTAGGCTTTGCCGTAACTGACGGCCGGCTTTTTTCCCGCTTTGTCAGGCGCAAGTCCCAACAAGCAGAATGAGGCGCTTTCTGGAATACCTTTGACCACCACATTACCGAGTGACGATCCCCGTCGTCACCAACTGACCCGGCCAAGCGTCGGGTCTATTTTTGAGTAACGAACATTCAGCGAGGGCAACCGAATGGCTGCAAAGTCTGCTCGTCGACGATCGGTCCCGGTTGTGGCGAAAAGACAGTTTGAATTTCGCACCTCAGATTGGCTTTCAATGACCGCTCTGGCGACATCGGCTGCAACGCAACAATGAGTGTGCCGCACCTGCAAGGGGATGCTGCGCCAGCAAGATCCCAGAAGGGCAACGGCGGCAAAGTCCGCATAGCGATCACTGATGCACTGCGCAGCGAACGACTGCGTCGAGCCCGAGTGACCGATGCTGCAAAATGAACAAATGTCAGTTACCGGGAAGCGGCGCGACTGCCGATGGCTTCACTGAAGCGAAGCAAATATCCGTCTGGATCAGCGACAGCGAACTGTAGAACGCCAATTTCGAACTCTCCGACGCGATACCACCGTTCTTCTGGTTCAAAGGAAAGATCGACACCAGTTCGCTCCAGTTTCTGAACAAGCGGCTCTATGGATTTCGTTTGAATTTGCAGATTGACACCGCGACCTAGAGGTCGTTCCAAAGGTGCCTGATCAGTCACCAAATTACGCTCCAGATTCGCTTGATAGAACATGACCTGAGCGCCCTCGAACTCCAAGAAGACGAAGCCCTCGTCGGGACGTTGGAAGGAGATCTTGAATTCTAGGCATTTCGTGTAGAATTCTAGACTTTCCTGCCAGTCCAGAACGGCAAATTCCGCTACCAGTGAATTGATCTGAATTGGGGCAGTAGGCAATGGATCAGACCTGTTCCTTACTAGAACCAAATGCGACATTCCGCGAATAAGCCTTAACGCAGACGTTGGCGCGCGTCGAGTGAACGGCAGCTCTGTCCGCTCTCTCGCCTTTCCAATCTGGGAAATCCAACGTCCGGTTTCTGCGATCCACGACGTGCTGCGCTAGCAAAATCACTCGTGCTAGCGGAGGTCCGGAAAGGGCTCATCCTACCAATGCGGGCTTGTCGCGGAGAATTGGCTGATATTCGGCGTGGTCGGTGCGCTGCTCCTGAATTGCCTACTTGCTGACGTTCCAGTCATCACAACGACCAGACACACCCCCTCAGAACACCACTTTGAGGCCAGCATTTGCACTCAGAGCGCTGGTATCACTGGCGTTGCTGAGCCCGGTGGCATAAGAGGCTTCGCCAAAGAGATCCACGCGGTCCGTCAGGGCATAGTTGCCGCCGAAGCCGACCCCAACCGCCCAGGGCTCACTCTCGGTCGTCAGGGTCGCCCCGGCAACATTCACCTCACTGCCCGCGCCAAACTCATGGAACAG
>NZ_CANLDZ010000039.1:0-20245 GCF_947489545.1 uncultured Ruegeria sp.
CTGACACACGACCGCAATCAACGACGACAATCGCTCAGAAACTTCTTGCAAAACCGGGGGCATCCACACATGGCCCGAAGCTGCGTATTTGGGCGTTAAGTGGAACAAGAGAAGAACATGTGTAATTTCGGTCATTCGCGCCACCACGCATGAGTTTACGCAGAGCGGGACAAAGCTGCCGTCCAATCCGCTGCCTCATAAGTCGGTTATCGGTAACGCGTTTAGCATCCGAGGATTCAAGGGCCAAAACCTTCAAGCACTCTCTGACGCAGACTTGGGGCCCATGAGCCGTTCAAGTCGATCCGAAACATCATCTTCTTTTAGTTGCGCCATATTGGTGCGCCCAATCATCAAGCCTGCGCAGATGAAGTACCAACGAAAGAACCATGGGGCGATGATTGCCAAAGCTCCAATCCCTAGGACCATGCTTAAAATGGCCCCAAATATCCCCGCCTTTTCAAGCAGAACGACGACCAAGATGCCAAACGGGATCATTGGCAAGAAGAACCAAACCCATAAAGTTCCGAACGCGAATAGGGCGAGCAAAGGTCTCTTCGTGCTGCCTTAAGCGTCCAAGCTTCATGCCGGGTGAACCGCAGATTTATCAAATTGAAAACCGTTCAAAACGAGATGCTCCATGGTTTTCTAATACGCTCAATTCCATCATCCAAACACGGTCTCTTCGTACGGAAATTGAATAGCAGACATTTGTTCCAAGTGCAGCACCTGATAACATGGGCTCGGTGCCGTCGTTCACTGCGGATCGCAGGGACTACTGGTCAAAAGAGCCCTTTGCAGCCTTTGAGGCGCAACTTGATCGCTGCCGGTGCATTCGGAGGGTTGTGGAGTTTAAGCGGACATTTCCGAAGTTCGGCCAAACGGCCATTAATTACGTTGGCGACCCCGAATGACTGTCAATGCTACTGACGTTCTCTGATGAGTTACCAAATTTCAAACAAACATTCTTTTCAGTGCAACCTCGCACGCACGAGGTATGCTTCTATTGTATAGCCACCGAGAGCTCGAATGGCCTCCAGACGATGAAGGCCCTCAATCAAAACAAACCGCTTGCTATCAATGCGCAGTTGGATTGGAGTCTTTTGGCCGTTCTTAAGTATGTCCTCTGCAAGGTCTAAGACTCTTTGCTGATCCAGTGATTTTGCTCGTTTCACAGGAACATAGATTAGCTCAATCGGGTAAGGTTTTATCTCAAGCATGGATCGTAAGGCATCCTTTCAAGCGTTGGATTGGGTTCCCAAAACCGCACGAACCGCATCTCGCAATTCCGGATGCATAATCCAGGTAGCCGGTTCGTTAGTATTGCCGATGTGAGAATAGGCGACTACATGAGCTTCGCCATTTTCGCGCGCGGTCCTGGTCTCCGAGAGGTTCGGCGCCAGATATTCAGAAACCATTATCCCCACACTTTTGAATGCTTTAACGGTGACCTCACGAGATTTGTAGTCTGCGGCGTTTGTGAGTTGACCGATAGTCAAACCTTCCTTGCCCGCGATAGTAAGGGCTTTGAGCATTGCAACCTGGGCGTCGGAAAAGCTGACTTGTTGCAATGCCTCAACATATTCCCACTCGGCAGGCACATATGTCCCGGAGTTTTCTTCTAACCGGCGCATCTGAATACGCTGCCCGTCTCGCTCTTCGAGTAGCTCTTTTAATGCGCGGATAGCCTTCTCGGGTGTGTCTCCAACTGCATCAGCTATCATGGTCTGGGTTTTTGCTGGCGGTTTCGGGAACGCTCTTGCAACGCAAGTCCCACTCAGTACTCCGGCTTTTATCCAGTATTTACCGAATTCTTCTTCGGTAATCCCCGACACGTCGGCAACCCCCTTTTTTCGGACGCTGCGGTCCTGAAAAGTCCGTTGTTCCAGACCAAGTCCAATCGTAGCAGAGTTTTGGAGCGTTACATGGAAATCCTTTTTGCGCATCATAGAAACACGACGACTATAGCTGCGACAATAATTCCAGCAACAACGAGATATTTCACTGCCGTGAGTCTGCGTTGTGCAATTTCCGCTTTGAGACTTTTTCCCAGCTTCTCGTCCAGAGATTTATGGTTCACCAACATGTCCTTCTTGGTCAGACTATCTAAGACCCTTTGGCCCGTGATAAATTCTTCTTCTAATCATCAACACATGCATCCAACTGACGTATGAAAGGTCGATTGCATGCCCACCCATCGCCTCTGCGGTTGAGATGCGCATTCTGGGGAATGATGACGGGCTGGCATTCGTCCATGTCAGCGCGGAAACCACGTTCGCATTCCCACCCGAATTGAGATTCTTCGGAAAAGTAAGCGTTTTCGGGGATGTTGAGTGGGATACAGCTTGCGTCGCTTGCTGTGAAGCCGCGCAGACACACCCAACCCGTAGAACTGCGTCTGTCTGTCAAGCGACCATTCTTCGGAACAGAAATCTCGACACATTCGTCATTATCCATCCGAAATCCCCATTCACAATGAGTTTCCTGAACACCGAATCGGGTCGCAATGAAGCCATTTCGAGGGGCTATGATTTCC
The DNA here is from genome assembly GCF_947489545.1 of uncultured Ruegeria sp. Classification (NCBI taxonomy): domain Bacteria; kingdom Pseudomonadati; phylum Pseudomonadota; class Alphaproteobacteria; order Rhodobacterales; family Roseobacteraceae; genus Ruegeria; species uncultured Ruegeria sp. Next base: position 2,534 of record NZ_CANLDZ010000039.1, read on the forward strand.
TCGCATTCGTTTCCGATGCGGCGGAATAAGCGATTACAGCTCCACCTATCGCCTGTCGATGTAATGTAAGCGTTATCAGGAACATCAAGCTGTTCACATTGCTCGCCGATAAGTTGGGAACCATGATTGCATTCCCAACGCCGACCATAGGAATTGCCGGTGAGATAGGCGTTGTCTGGCACAATGGTGCTGCGACATGAATTTCGAACTCTTTCATACCCGTCATCACAGATCCAACCTTCTCCCCCGTTGTCTCTATGCGCGTTGGCTGGAACAGTCTGAGCCAACATTGGCGTTACGGGAAAAGCGACAAAGAATGTGAAGCTTAGACAAGCAAAGAGCTGTGTCGCACCCAACCACATGCGTTCGGCTGCAGGCAGACCGTCACAGGGTGAGATGCTTGTACTATCGGGCATCATACCGAACTCTTCTGAGCCAATTAAGCAAGTGAACAGGCTTCCTTTTGTGCAGGATAACGATTGGCACTCGGTGAGGGACTAACGCCACCACCCTGGCGCAACGAATTCATCGCGAACCCCTTGCCCGACAACTGTCACAGCAGGAGTACATGCTACAATTTTATTGAAGACCATTGGTTCTCGAAGTCGGCAGCATCGCGACGACGAATTGAATTCACCAATGCGCTCTTATGTTGCCATGTCTGGTGAAAGTCAATCCGATTGCCCCTTATGGAAGTCCTCTTCCGCGCATATTGCTGCCGTTAGCGATGCCCAGTGCCGCAAACGCGGCGAAGGTCTGCTGTGTGGCCTGACAACATCAGTTGCTTCGAGCCCTTTCTGTTTGAACACTGCCGACTTGCAGCCCACCAGTTTCGTGGACGGCTGCAGCGACACCAGTGTTAACCTGATTGAGGTCCTCCGTTACGGAATGGTGAAGCAAATAGGGGTCAACTTGAAGCCTTTTCTCAAAACCTTGACGTGTCAACGCAATAAAACTGAGCCACAGATTGCCAGATTGGTCCCACACACAGCGTAGCAAACACGCTCAACTGAAAGGGACCAAGACATGAAAAAGACACTGATTACATCCGTCACCGCCTTCGCCATTGTTCTGAGTGCTGGAACGTCCATCGCCGACCCGCTGCGCGACCACGGCCAACGTGGGTTTGCGCGTGACATTCGCTCATCAGTTTCGCAAGCACGTAACCACGCTGATGGGATGGCCGATATCCGCCGTCATCGCGAAGATGATCCGCAACCCCTTCTGAATACAATTAACATCGATGATTGGACTTGTGGTTACGGTGATACACAAAGGCCTCCAATCATACCCAGGATATGCCCCAGAGTTCCGCCAGGATGATGCGTTGCCTTTCGGGAATGGATTGAAGGGGGTGGGATAATGACTGACGCCCTGAGCGCGGGAAATGGCCTCATGCACACGTTGCCTGCTAACCCTAGTCTTGTCTGCAGTGTCGCCAGAGAAGCCTTTAGGTCGACCGGGGGTTTTGTCCGCTCAGCCGACATTACTTGCCGAATACCCCAGCTTTCAGCCGGTCCAGTTTTGGGCCGGTTGTTTCACTGAAAGCAGTGTAACGGGATCGCTTCAAACGGGTGCTATCGGGCTGAAACCTGACCAGGGCAGGTATTGCCCTACGGCAACGCCCCTTGGCCCGAATAGCAAGAGTAGCGGAAATAGCAGCCCAGCGGTCATAATTTCGCCCGCACAATCACATAGAGTTTAACAATCGGTTAATTCTATTTGAGTGGATTCATGCGCATTCTGTACAAGCTTCTTTCTGTCGTCTTCCTGTCATTCGTTCTGGCCGTCTCAGCGCACGCTGGCGAAATCACGCCACGAGACGCAGCCCAGCATGTCGGAGAGCATTCAACTGTTGTTGGCGTAGTCAGCCAAGTAGCGAACAGCGGCAAAGGAACGACCTTCATCAACTTCGGCGGTCGATATCCAAATCACACCTTCTACGCCGTCATCTTCAAGAAGCATGGCCATAAGTTCCCAAGCGTCTACGGGTATGAAGGTAGGACCATTGCTATCACGGGGACTATCAAGCTGTACAAAGGCAAGCCGCAAATCATCCTGAGTTCGCCGGATCAGGTCCAGGTTCGATAGGCGGCAAAATTTCCATAGTCAGAGAAAATGCCTGATCCTTTCCGATATCACGGAAAGAAACCGAGCCCCGTCCCTTTTGTAGGCGGCTATCGGGATGCAACTCTTGCGTAGCCCAATGTCGGCTCAGAGCCCAAATTACGTGATGCCGCGCACTGCACCAACGTCTGCATCCTACTTGGCCCGCCCATCCATTGTAGTTTCTTGATCCATTAATTATACAGTGTATAAATATAATCTTTGGAGACTACAATGCCTACTGGACACGTCATGATGGCCATCACATTAGATGGGTACGTCGCGCGAAAAAACCACTCGCTGGATTGGTTGATGAAACAGGATACAGCTGATGAAGATCATGGGTTTGCCGAATTCCTCGACAACATTGATGTCATTGTCATGGGTAGAGGATCATTCCGCACAGTATTTGGGTTTGATGTCTGGCCATATGAAAAACCCGTTGTCGTTTTAAGCCATTCACTCACGAGCGAAGACATACCGCCCGAACTAGCTGGTCGGGTAGAAGTCGTCGGACTATCACCGCAAGATCTTATGGCCGAGATGGGACGCCGCGGTTGGCACCGTATTTATGTCGACGGAGGCGCCATTGTGCAGTCCTTTCTCAAACTGGGTCTGATTAACGATTTCAAACTGGCAATCGTCCCCATTTTGCTTGGAGACGGCATCCGATTGTTCGGAGATCTAACATCAGATGTTGATCTCGAACTTACGCACACAAAAGCCTTCCCGTCAGGGTTAGTGGAACTGAGGTATAAAGTGGTCTGACCCATGCAAGAGGTGAAACGCAGAGGAAGACCGAAGAAGCAAGCGGTCAGCGTCGATAAGGCGGCTGTCTTGCGATGCGCTCATTCGATTTTAGAGACGCAAGCGTTGGATAAATTAACCTTTCGCGCCCTTGCTGCGGAGCTGGGTGTAACAGCAATGGCTGCCAAATATCACGTTGGTAGCCGGGACCAAATGCTGAGTGATCTGGCTGCTCAGATATTTGAGGGTATTGATGCCGACGTTTCGGGCGAAACACTAAGCGCAGAGCTCCGGCGGTTGTTGGTTCGCTATTGTGAACTTGTTTTGAAAAATGCCGACCTTGTTCGATTTCTGCTGAGCAAACCTGATTGTATGCCAAAGGTACTGAGCGAATTCACATCGCAAGTCCGCCAAAGAACTCAGGCTATGAATGATGGTGATACTGGCGACGTTATGCTGAACTTGTTGATCGACTATATTCACGGCTTTGTCTTCGCAGCGGATGCAGCTCCAAGAGAAGTTACCCTCACCTTGGATGACTGCATGAGGAGCATTGACTGGCTAATGAATGTTACGGAGAGCAGACCTTGAATTGTTCTGGATGAAAGACCGTTTTGTCCGCATTATGGCCGTCTCATGAGGACCAAGTGGGTGTCAGCGTTGGTCTAACAATCGGTCAAAACCTTACATTTGTGTCACCGGCGCAAAGGACCGTCTTCGCCGCAAAGGTTAAGCTTTTACCTTTCGGCGTAGGGACGATGGTGGTCTGCCATAAAGTGCCTTGAACACATCATTGAAGCGGCGGACGCTCTGAAATCCGGCTGCAAAGGCAATTTCAGACAGGGCCATATTTCCTGCATCGATCAACCGTTTTGCACGTTGTACCCGTGCGGTTGCGGCGACCTGGCTGGGACTCGCACCCGCATGTTTAGCAAAGAGCCGCGAAAGGTGACGTGATCCGATGCCGAGCTTATCTGCGAGATCATTGACGTTGTTTACATCTAAAAACCCATCTTCGATCATTCGTAATGCACGTCCGACTGTGGTAGCTGTCCCAAGCCATGCGGGACTGCCAGGTGCCGTTTCTGGGCGGCAGCGCAGGCAAGGGCGGAACCCGGCGCGTTCCGCCGCCGCTGCGGTCGGATAGAACGTGACATTGACGGACTTGGCTGGCCGCACAGGGCAGACGGGGCGGCAATATATCTTGGTGGACCTAACACCGGAAAAGAACAAACCATCGAAAGATTTATCACGCGCAATCCTTGCACGGTCACAGGTTTCAGCGTCAGGAAAGGTTGGCAGTATGTCGTCCATTCTCTCTTGTCGCGTATGGCGCAGGCTTACGTCTAGCTGGAATCGGACCTGATCGGGGGATGGCGTCCGATTCCAGCCAGCCCAGTCGCGGCTTGAATGCGATACCTGAGAAAATTCAAAGGTATCCCATGTCTCAAACCCCGCAAAACAAGTTCCTCGAAATCGGCCTGTTGGTAATCCTATCATTCTTGTGGGGGGCTTCATTCACGCTCATCGAAGTGGCGATAGATACAATTCCGCCTGCTACAATCGTTTTTGGCAGGCTTGCAATTGGCGCATCGCTATTAATGCTGTTTGCGTTCTGGCGCGGTGTCACCTTTCCTAGATCACCAGCAAGATGGGGCGCGCTACTCTTACAGGGTATCCTGCAAAGTGCGCTTCCTTTCACACTCATCAGTTGGGGCCAAAAATACATCGACAGCGGCCTTGCTGGGCTTCTCAATACGACGCCTCCACTGTTTGTCTTCCTCATCGGCTTCTTTCTGTTGCGGGATCGGAGTGCAGGAGTGCCGCAGATCACCGGCATCTCTCTGGGATTTGCAGGTGTGCTGGTCATCATGGGACCGGCAGCTTTGGCAGGCGAAGGGAATTCTGTCCTTGGCCAACTTGCGATTACAGGTGCCAGCCTGAGCTATGCTGTTGCCGCGATCTACGCCAAACGGTTTTCTGATCAACCGCCTGTGCTAACGGCAGCCTGTTCCATGGCGTTTGCTGCATTGCTGATGTTCCCTGTCTCGCTTTGGGTGGATGATCCTTTGAGCCTAGCCCCGACTGCTCCGGCTATCGCCGCCGTTGTCGCTATGGGCGTGTTCTCGACAGCAATCGCAATGGCGATCTACTTTCGTCTGGTCCGAACCCTTGGCCCACTCGGCGTCACGACAGGGAGCTATATGCGGGCGGGATTCAGCGTTCTTTTGGGCGTCTTGCTCCTTGGCGAAGCCCTTTCACCAACGCTCATCATAGGTCTTTTGATGATCTTTGGGGGCGTCGCAATCGTGACCGGACATCTCAAACTGCCAACTCGAAAATCTACAGCTTCATAGGAGAAAATCATGTATTCGATACTGCTTGGGATGCTCAGACTATCTTGCTCAATCGGACGGGTGGACAGCACGTCACTTCACAAAACACCAACCAAATACCCTGTCATCACGCCCGAGTGTTTTGGGTATTGATCAAGTTACTCCGTGCTACGTAGTTTTACCCAAAACCAACCGTCTTTGCCACATTTTACTCAAAGCTGCCCATCGTACGGATCGCCTCGGAGGTGCCAAAAGAACCCAAGTTGACAAATGCGCAGGCCAAATGAATGGCTGCTCACACTTCTCGATCAGATAACCTTCGCCGTCACCACAATCTCAACCAGACATCCTTCGTCGAGATCAACGCCGATACACGCACGTTGCGGCCAGTTCTCTTCTGGTCCGATCCAATCGATCCAAACAGTGTCCATTTCCGGCTTCTGCTTTACGTCGCTGAGATAGACCGTCGCCTGAAGCAACCCGGCTCTTCCGCTCCCGGCTTTTTCGAGGATGCGGTTAAGTTCATCCAGCGCATTCTGCGTCTGCGCTAGGATTCCATCTGAGCCCTGTGGATCAGTCGCGACTGCGTAAACAATTCCATCTGACACAACAGCTTCGCAACGGCCCAAACCCTCATATGGAAATCTTGTTGCGTCCACCATCACATCCCCCGTGTCACATCGGTACCAAAGCAGCGTAGTGCATCATCAGCTGGAACGTCCATTCCGAAAAACCGACATTTGAACCGACAGGGCGGCGTAATGCCTTGAAGGCAGAACGATGGGCATATCGTTGGGGAAAATGATCAGGTCCTAAAAAGGCCAGCCTAGTCAGCTCTGAGCACGTACATCTTTCGCAAAACAAATAGGAAGATGTGCACATGAAAATGACAGCTTCGGATTGGGGACTGCTTGGGCTCCTGTCGGTATTATGGGGTGGGACGTTCTTCTTCACCTCAATAGCTGTGGGTGAACTACCGCCACTGACCGTTGTCTTTTTGCGGGTCAGCATCGCAGCTCTTGCCTTGTTCATTTACCTAGGGATGAGAGGCATTACATTGCCTCGAAACAAGCAAGTTTGGCAGGCGTTCCTGACGATGGGATTTCTGAACAATGTCATCCCGTTCAGCCTGTTCTTCTGGGCACAAACGACCATACCGGGTGGTCTTGCTTCAATCGCAAATGCCGCCACCCCCGTTTTTTCAATAGCCGTTGCTCATGTCATGCTGGCGGATGAAAAATTCACTGCGAACAAGTTCTTTGGTGTTGTTTTGGCCTTGATAGGTGTTGGTTTCTTGTTTGGAGAAGAGGTTTCATCAGGGGCAAGCGTGGCCATGCTTGGTCTTGTTGCATGCCTGACGGCGGCGCTCTGTCAGGGCTTTTCAGTCGTGTACGGTCGACGGTTCAATGCACTAGGACTATCCAGCTCGGTTAGCGCATTGGGTCAGCTTGTTGGAACAACCATCATCATGGTGCCGGTCATTCTGTTGGTCGATCATCCTTGGACACTGAGTAGGCCCAGTACGGCCGCTGTTGGTTCTATTATTGGTATGGCGCTTTTTTCAACAGCACTGGCCTACTTGATATTCTTCCGCCTCCTCGCGACTGCGGGAGCTGTGAACGCCTCACTGGTCACACTTTTGATCCCAGTCAGTGCAATACTGCTTGGGACTGGGTTTCTGGGAGAGGTATTGGCTACAACACATTTTGTCGGGCTGGCACTAATCTCCTGTGGCTTATTGGTGATTGACGGGCGGATGTTTCGATTGCGACGCGCCTAATGGTCACGCATGCTGCGTCAAAGTGAGTTTTAGAGAAGCTTTTTCGAAGGACTTTCCAGGTCCAACAAGAAGCGTTTCGTGTCGATGCCGCCGCCAAACCCGGTCAGCTTGCCGGTTGATCCGATAACGCGATGACAAGGTATGATGATAGGGATCGGATTAGATCCATTTGCGGCCCCAACCGCTCGACTGGCCTTGGGTGTTCCCAGCTTTTCCGCCAAGCGACCATAAGTCCGCGTCGCGCCAAAGGAGATCTCCATGAGCAATTCCCAAACCCGCTTCTGAAAATCCGTTCCATGAAGGGTCAAAGGCAAATCAAACACCTCAAGAGACCCCGAAAAATACAACGATAGTTGTTCTTTCACGGCGTCAAAATGAACATCGGACATGGTCCACGCTGGCTGAGGTCCAAATGCTTTGCGACCGCCAGGAAAGCTTAAAAAATGTAGTGATTTCTGGTCGCCAGCCAAAAGGAGACGCCCGACGGGGCTGTCGAAATACGTATAGAATAGCGGTATGTTCTTCATGCTTTGGGTCTTCGAATGGATGAAGGCGAACGCCCATAAAGCTCTAGGAATGCGGCATTGAATCTGCGGACGCTGCCAAAGCCTGATTGAAAAGCGATTTCGGTGATCGGAAGCGAACTGTCACTCAACAGACGTTTGGCGCGCTGGATACGAACGGTCTTCGCAACTTGCATCGGTGATGCCTCTACATGCCGCAAGAACAATCTACTCAAATGGCGTGCGCCCACGCCCAATTTAGCGGACAACTCATCGACTGTACCGTTGTCGAGCGCCCCTTCTTCTATCAGGCGTAACGCGCGCGTGACCGTTGTCTGTGTCCCATTCCACGCTGCCGAAAATGGTGCCGTTTCTGGCCTGCACCGCAAACAAGGGCGAAATCCTGCTTTCTCCGCCGCTGCCGCTGTTGGGTAGTAGCTGACATTCTTGGTCAGCGGGTGCTTTACAGGGCAAACCGGGCGACAATAGATTTTGGTCGTTCGAACGGCCGTGAAAAACACGCCATCGAAACTTGGGTCGCGCCTGATTCGGGCGGCATTGCAGGTTTCAAAGTCCAGCATTGCGATACCTTATCTGTTCAAGCCACGGCTCGCGAGCCTTCGCGGATGATCGCGTCCGAAACCGACCAGTATCCGGCTCGACTTCGGATAGGCGGGTCGCCTAGAGTTCCGGAAAGCACAATGCTGCGGGAGGCCATGAGAAAGCCCCGAGCAGAGATATAGCAATCGAAATGAATGTTGAAAGGTGAGGAGGGTATCATGCGTGGCAGTTGTCTATGTGGTCGGGTCAAGTACCTCATTCAGGGTGCACCAAGGCAAGTGGTTGGGTGCCATTGTACGCAATGCCGCAAATCTTCTGGGCATTATGTTGCGGCCACGCAAGTTGAAAACCAACACCTTCAAATCGATGGACAGCCAAACATCACCTGGTTTCAGTCTTCGGCCACTGCACGGCGTGGGTTTTGCAAAAACTGTGGAAGTCAACTCTTTTGGGCGAGGCTGGACAGTGCGCATACCTCGGTCATGGCGGGAACAATTGATGGAGGCACTGGACTGAGAATGGATCGACAACTCCACCCCGAGACAAAGGGTGACTATTATTCACTGCCTGACATCGAAATAGTTGACCAATCCTCTCTGAAAAAGGGTCAATAGCGCGGAAAATTTGGACTATCTTTGCGCCTAGGTGTGCTAGCGAAGCGGACATTGGCGCAAGCGCAGCGAATGGCGTTGTTTCTGGGAGTTGTCGTTAGTCGATAGCGCGGAGAAAGTGTCTGGAGAGCCCAAAGTTCTAGTTTGTCGCGTTGCGGCGAATGTCCAGTGTGTACTAGACAGGTTTAAGATATTAGTTGTATTATGCAACTATGAATCAAGTACTCACAACACCCCGCATAGACAAAATGCGCGCAGCTTCACGACATATCGTGCGCGAGCTTGGCTTTATGCAGAAGGGACTGGCTGGTACAGAGTTATCCCCATCTGCGGTGCATACAATCATTGAGCTTGGATATGGCACAGTAGCCAATGCGAGTGACCTTGGCTCGCTTTTGCATCTGGAAAAGTCTAGTGTCAGCCGCCTTGTTCAAAAGCTGGAAAATGACGGTCTGATTGAGGTGAGGCCTGACCCAATTGATAAGCGCTCCCGCGTTCTTTCGTTGACGCAGAATGGGCAAAACCTACTCGACGAAGTCGAAGGGTTCGCGCGGCGGCAACTTCATTCCGCCTTGGACGTACTATCGGCAACCGACGTCTCTCAAATTGAATCGGGTCTCATCCTGTTTGCAAAGTCTCTGAGCACAAGAGGCGAGCGAGTGACGGACGCAGTGCCGGGCGTCGAGGTACAGGAAGGTTACCGTTCGGGCGTCATCGGTTCAGTCGCGCAGCTGCACGCCACCTTTTACTCAAAACACTACGAATTTGGCGCTATTTTCGAGCGTAAAGTCGCCTCTGAAATGTCGGAATTTATGGGTCGCATCGACAATCCTTTGAACACGACATTTTCTGCCTACGTCGGCGATGAGCTGCTGGGGTCTGTCTCTCTTGATGGCGAGGATTTGGGCGACCGCGTTAGCCATCTGCGGTGGTTCATTGTCAACCCAAGAGCGCAGGGTATGGGCATTGGAAACCTTCTGATCGACAAAGCTACCGCCTTTGCGGATGACAACGCTTTTGATAGCACGCGCCTGTGGACGTTCAAAGGGTTGGATGCCGCACGGCATCTATATGAGAAGCACAGCTTCACGCTGGCCAATGAGACACCTGGAATGCAGTGGGGAACAGAAGTGATCGAGCAGGAATTTGTGCGTCAACGCGGTGCCTAATGTGGCGTTTTCTTCCCTATGTTGCTGCATCCTTCACGGGCATACAGGTTGGCGTCTACCAAAAAAGTCAGATGACTGCATTGCGCCCAAAATACCGGTTGCTGCATTTTGCGCAAACGACCACCTTTTGCTGCGTCGTTATTCGACGAACACTTCGGTCCGGTTGCGCAGCTCGAAAAAACCATCTTGAGGCTCGTTCAGTTGGAATACCTGTTGCTGGGACAGGTCAGCATAAATGCCGCGAAAAACTCGGGAGGTCAGGCCGTGACAAACAACCAGGTTTGTTGCAGCCAGTGATACCTCTTCATACCATTTAGATACGCGCGCATTCACATCGGCGTACGACTCCCCCGACGGGGCTGGGACATTCCATTTGTCTTCCGAGCGCGCCTGCCATTCTTCGGGGTAACGCGCTTTAATCTCGGAGGTGGTCAATCCCTCCCATTTACCGAAGCTACATTCCATCAATCGAGGCTCATAGATTATCGCCTCCTCGGATAGCCCAAGCTCCTGGACCATTATCAAAGCTGTATGCCGTGCGCGCCCAAGTGGGCTAACGAAAACGGCAACTTCTCCGTCCAGAGAAAGATGAAGCCGCAGTCTACTTGCATTCTCTTCGGCCTGAAGCTGGCCTCGTTCGGTCAAGGGCGAGTCCAGGTGCCCCTGTCGCCTGCTTTGTGCGTTCCACTCGGTTTGGCCGTGGCGAAACAAGTAAATGTCGGCGTTCGCATTCATGTTTTGACAAACCTGTGTGTGTTTTGCCCAAACGCGGTGTTCTGGGGATAGAAGAATGTTATTCGTTTGCTTGCTCAATGCAAAGCTGCCGTTGGCGCATTCGCAGCGAAATGGCGCTTTGTCCGCTTACCGGACGCATGCAGGCGCAGAGATCAAGTAGCTTGAGAAAGGCGGGTAAGGGCTCGCTAGGGAACTTCGCTATGAAGGTCGCAACTTCAACCGGAACTCGTCACGCTGCCGTTGTCGGATCTGCCTTTCCACCTGTGAACGCGAGGCGCAACGCATTATCAGACAGGGGACGCTGCAAGGCTTTGGCGTCGTCAGCAGTTCCGTTCAACCAAGTTTCAAATTCAGCTTCCGTTCGTAGCAGAACCGGCATCGCCTTCGGATGGATCGGCGCGACAATGCCGTTGGGCTCTGTTGTAAGAAACGCCATCGCCGTAACTTGCGCACCTGAAGCCTGCAGCTCGGCATCGGCCTTTTTCCTTAGACCGTCGTTTTCCCAATCCCATCGGCGCATAACTCCGGCGAAAGCAAAAGGCGGTCGTTCCGTCTCGCCAGCCAGTCGAAACCAGCTCGCGGCCTTGATCGGCTTGCCTGTTGCTCCAGGGATCTTCTCTGTCGGGTGGTATTCCGAAAATGAGGATGCCGGTACAAGGCATCGTTGGGATCGATCCTTGATCACATGCTCCCAAGGCCAACCGTCGAGATTCCGAACGTTTGTAAGCCACGTCTCATACTTTTTGTTTTTGAATCTGACCTTCTTCCACCCCCACCGAGCGATACGCAATGATCTGTCACCAGCGTCATCAGCCGTTACGATCACCGATTGACCATCGGGAAAGATCGCCGGTTGCGCCGATGCGTTGCCCAGCTCATCGCGTTCTGGGGGCACATCGAACAATTGCCGCATCGCCTCTTGCGTGGTCGTATTCGAATAGAGGTTACACATTCAGACAGGCTATGCGCGGAGTTCGCTTTGGACAAGATGGCAAGCGTTCTTTATTTGTTCTCACTATGCCTGCTTCGAATCCACCCATACGCGCGCATCCCGCCAAGCCGTTTCGAACCATGAAGGACGCGGCTCGGTCGCACCAGGTCTTGACCCTGCGGTGCAATCTTTGCCGCCGTCGCGTTAGCTATCTCGCTTCCGATCTCGTTGAGATCGTCGGCGCCGACTGGCCCGTCCATATCCCTCCATTTGCCTGTCACAAGGATGGCTCGGAATATGTTCAGGTCGAGGTTTGGAATCCACGAGCTGAAGACATTGGCCGCGTTCCCGTTCGCCGCCCTGGCCGCGTCATTCAGACGTGGCAAACAGTCATGCTCGGAGATTAAACGCGCACCGAAAATCCATCCTCTTCCCCGATGGACAATGGGCAAAATGCCCAATTCGGCGCTCCGCTTCTCAAGTTCTTTCCACACCTAACTCGCTACCGCGATACTCGACCCAAAGACCGTGGCCAGCGATGGTCCGGTGCAGAGTTCCAGTATACCTAGTAACCCTCGTCACTCCCAAAAGCGAAAGAAAGCTTCCGGTCATGGTGATTTTCACCAAAGACCCAGGAGGCCGTTATGGGCAAACCGAAATTCAACATTTACGAACATGTGACTGAAACGATCTTTACCGAGATGCAGGCGGGAACCGTGCCCTGGCGCCAGCCGTGGAGCGGTGGCAGTGGTTTGGCACTGCCTCTGCGATCCACTGGCGAGCAGTATCGGGGCATCAACGTCCTGATGTTGCTCATCGCCGCCATGAAACGCGGCTATGATTGCCGTAGCTGGATGACCTATCGCCAGGCGCAGGAACTGGGCGGTCAGGTGCGCAAAGGTGAGAAATCTACCACGGTCGTGAAGTTTGGGACGATCACCAAGGAGGGTGAAACCGACCCGGTCACCGGCGCAGAGGGTGAAGAACATGCTCGCCGCTATGCGCGTGCCTACCGCGTGTTCAACACCTGCCAGATCGATGGCCTGGATGAACACTGGTATGATAGGCCCGCGGCACAAAAAGAGTTTGGCACGCAGAGCGATCCGGCACTGGATGCCTGGTTTGCATCTTTGGGCGTGCCCATCGTGCATTCAGCCGATCCACGCGCTTACTATCACATGGTTCGGGATGTCATCCACATGCCGCGCGTTCAGACCTTCGAGAGCGCAGCTGGGCTCTACGACACGTTAGCACATGAGGAAGCTCATGCGGTTGCGGTAGAGAAACGTTTGGGCCTGACTTTCGAAGGCAAGACCGCAGCTCTGAAGTTGGCAACTGAAGAATGTTTCGCTGAGTTAACCGGCGCGATGGTTTGTGCCCGGCTTGGCGTTCCAGCGAGCGCCAGGCAGAACGCGGCTTACATTAAGCATTGGCTTGAGATCTTAGGTGAAAGTAACGGGGCTGTTTTCAGGGTTGCCTCTATGGCGCAAGCCGCGGCGGATTGGATGTTTGCCAAAGCCGGAGATCCGGACTGCGACATCCCAGCGGTTGCGGCCGAGTAAACCCGTGCCTCCCAGGTCACCAGCAGCGGTAAGAGTGAGAGGTGGCTTGGGTTTCTTTTGATCCCGTTGGGTGGATCGAAAAAAAGGAAACCAAAATGACAGATTCCATGACTGCTCTCCCCGCTTCTGGAAGATTCAACAACCTATCCCAGGGTGACACGCTGGGCCGATTTGAATGGTTCGAGCTGGTTGCCTGCCGAACTAATGAACTTGAGGGATGCGTTGTTCAATGTGAAGCCGGGTCCGCCGAATTCTGGGGCATCTACGGACGCTCCAACGAGGGCACGCCCGAAAGCCCGGAACATCTTGCCACAGCCATCCATGATTCAGAAACGGCACTGGAAGCCGTGCGGATCGCGCGGCAGATTGCGGTCGAAACCGGCAAAGGCTTCGTCTCCGGCGACAACCAGTTCGGCCATTTTCCGAGGCGGGTCGGTATTGGAATTTGGCCTGTTGCTGAATTCACCGAGATTGCCGAAGATCTAACCATGGCGATCCACGAGGATCTCGATGAGACCATCGACGAGGCAGATCGGCGCGACGATGATTTCGACAACCACCCACTGGCGAACCTGCGCGAGGCTTTTGTCGAGTTTTCCGATTACTCGGGCAGCGATCAGCGCGACCCATACACCTCACTTGATAGTCAACCCGAAGGAGGGGATCGCGAATGACGCGCAGGATCGAAATGCGATGCACAGGTTGCGGCAGCACCGATGTTCGCCGCGACGCTTCTGCCGAGTGGGATCCCGAAGTGCAGGATTGGGTAGTCGTCGACACCTACGATCAGTCATGGTGCAATAGCGACAAATGCGATGGTGCAGACTGTTTTACTGAACCCTTTGACATCGACACTGGTGAAGAACTTCGCGAACCCCCAGGCTCGTTTAAGTACATTCCCAAGGCTAAAGCCGATGCGCTCTGGGCCGCTGAGAGTGAAGAGTGGATGGCTGAGTGCGCAGCACGCAAAGAACGGGAAAAACACGAACAACACATCGGTGAAATCGAAGAGATGTTCGCGGCAGCCCATTAGCCGTGCCGTTCGAACTGACGTTGGAAGAGCGTTCCAGATCAGGAGAAGCGTTCTTTGTGATCCGGGACTTTTGGGCGAGCAGGGGATCTGTCGCCCAAACCCGCCACAGCGACGTTAGCCTTACCTTGGCTTGTTGCTGTCGATCCAGCGGGACATCAGGTTGCGATCGCGAAAGCATTCGTCCGGAACAGCGCTGCGCTTGATCCGGGCGATGCGCTCGGCAAAGGCCACCTGCTTTGAGCTTGGCCGGGTATCGTGTACGCGGGGCGTTGTACGTTGCGTATCGATCCACTGGCTGAGCGCTTGGCGATCCTGCTGGATTTCCCAGGGCAGAACCACATTCTGTTGCTCCGCGAGTTTACGTGCATAGGCGAGTTGCTTGGCCGTGGCTGGCAGCGCGGTTTGAGATTCCGAAATGGCAGGTGCAGACATCGGTATTTCTCCTTCAGCAGCATTGCTTCATTGTAGAACAAACCGGGTTCAAAGGCAATCATATAGTGTCTATAGGATTTTGTCGTACCACATATGGTATTGCTGGGTGAAAGTAAGAGGAGGCTTCTTTTGCTGTGTCCCTAATCCGGGGACAAAGACCACCAGCGAGGATACTCCCATGAAAATCGAACTGAAAAACATCAAATACGCGGCCTTCGCCTCAGAAGAGACCAGCTGCTACACCGCCAGCCTGTATGTTGATGGCAAAAAGATCGGAGAAGTCTCCAACGACGGTAAGGGCGGGTGCGATCTCTTCAGGGGCGATCATGTCGCCTACAAGGAGGCTGATACCTGGTGCCGACAGAACTTGCCCAAATGGTCACTGCCCGAGTTTTCCGACGAAGAGCACGAAACAGATCTTGAGCATCACTGCGGCAGTCTTCTGGAAACATGGCAATACACGAAGGACTACAAACGGCTGATCAAGATCAAGGTTCTTTTCATCTTTCCCGACAAGCCCGGCGTTTATGAGATCAAACACCGAGGCCAGGCTGAGCGGGTTGTTGAAAAACTCCAAGCGCAGCACCCCGGAATCCGGATCCTGAACACGCTGCCACTGGATGAAGCCGTGGCCTTGTTCCGAAGCGCGTAGACCGTCGCGGCCGATTTCTGACCTTGCCCCCAACTCCGAGAGGAGAAGGGGGTCTTTTGCTGTGTTGTGACCCGATTGGGGTCGAAACAACGGGAGAAACCCATGCAAATCACTTTCAATCGCTCGATGATGGACGGGAAAACAGAACCAACAGACGGACATTTGTTTCTTATCTATCACGAGGCGCGAGCGTTTCCATTTGTTGCCCACGCCATAGCCGGCGGATACGCGATTTCTCACCTGTTGTCCGGTCGACGCGTCGAAAACTGCACAGCGAGTGTTACCGAACCGGTGACACTAGACGAAGCAATCTCTGGATTCCGGGCGCGGGTCGATATTGGAGCTACCCAGCTGGACTACTTGGAAGAGAAAGCCTCAAACTTTCCGATCATGAACCCGGGCTGGAAGCTCTTGATTGAGCGTCGTGCCCAGGGTGTCCGCGAATTCACTGAATTGTCCACCGTGCATCTGCGCCCTGAAGATCTGCAGGTCATTGGAAACCTGATTGCCAGCGAAGAGTGGGAGTCGGGCTTCAACGGATCGACCGGCGTGTTTGTCTGGCTCGGATACAAAGCCAGCAAATTTTGCCCTGATACGTTGAAAGTCATACTGGCGAACCTCGATACGGACTACGTGCTGTTCGACCGCGACGCGCCAACACATCCCCGCTTTCCTGAATTTGCGGATCTCTGGGATTGACCCTGCGCTCTCGGGCCGTGCAACTTCGTAAGATTCTTGGTGCCGTAGTGATCCGCCCGGCCGGTCAAAAAGTAAAAGCAGGCTGTTTATTTGAGCGATTCCGATTTGGTGGATCGAGCAAAAAAAGGCAAGACATCATGCAATTACTAACCAGTGAACAAGAATCTCAACTGCTGACCAATGGCAAGAAGCAGGCTGCAGTTCGGGGCACGGCTGACGAAATCGACTTCGAACCCGTGGTCAAACTGTTCAACCCCTACGGTCCGGGCACATGGCTGTTGACTGAACTGGATCCGGAACAGCCGGATATTGCCTTCGGGCTTGCCGATCTCGGCTATCCCGAACTTGGATCTATCTCGATGTCGGAACTCAAAGAGTGGCGGCACCCATTGCTTGGCCAAGGTATCGAGCGGGACCTGTATTGGTCGCCGCAAAGAACGCTCAGCGCGTATGCCGACGAGGCGCGAAAGGCTGGCTATATCGCTGCCTGACGCAGGTCCCTGATCCTGAAGCCCGCTCTTCCGAGGAAGAGTAGGCTTTTTCTTTTGTGAATTCGATCAACGGAATGAGCAAAGGACAAAGAGCGATGACTTCGACAAATGACTTGATGAACCACAAGCGGCTGGCTTTTGTACCGCAAACAGACGGCAGCACTGAGGTACGCTTCGACATGAATGGCTTTGGCGATGATATCGTTTGTCGCTACTGGCCAGTCGCGGGCCCGAACCGAGACCCGTGGTCTTATGAGCTCGAGACCATCCAGGGCAAAGGCGGCACCTATTCACATCCCTCTGAGCATGGCTGCAAGATTGCCATCGTAAAGCATCTCGTAGATGCAGGGCTGATCGGGGCTGTGCAGGACAATTCTCACCTCGACGATCGCAACCAGGTTATCGCTGCAGATCTGAAAGCCGCCCGTGAGACTTTCACCGGAAAGCCCACTGTGGGCGACTTCGTAGTGATGCCTGTTGGGAGCGTGGAGCGCTGTTGCCAGGATGCCGTACATGGCATGCAAACTACGGATGGAGGGAGCTTCTTTGTTCATGCGAGCGGCAAGGGTAGTTTTTCAGGCGCGTTGAATCGACCCCAGCTCTGGGAGTATTTTCAGGACACGGGCGAGACCCGGTTGGGCAAGTTCTGGTTCTTCTCACACAACCACACTGGCGCCGGCCGCGGTGTCGATGTGTTCCTCCCATGCAGGGTGTTTCAGCTGGTGCCGTTTACAATGACCGAGGAGCAGGCTCGTGTGCATCCAAAAGCTCAGGCCACAGCCGAGGTCTGGGGTGAGAACCATAGCGACCATCTTCTCGTCATCTCCAGGCTAATGGCTGGTCAGCCGTACTGCTGACCTATCTGGATCAATCTGCCCATATCGAGGCCCCGCTCCGAAAGGAGAAGGGGCCTCTTTTCGTGTGATCTCGACTGACGGATCGAAGAGCACATGGAGGCCACCAATGGCACAGGATAAAACCGTTCACAAAAAGAACCTGAAAGACAATCTCTGGCGCGACCTGCAGGTCTATTACGACAAAGGCGGGACAAACTTCTGGAGTTACGAGCCGAAACCCAAGGGCATCTACTTTTTAAGTCACATCTATAGGCTCAATGGCACCGAGGTCAGCAACATCAGAACCTGGTCGACCGGTCAAAAAGGCGATGGCTATCTCCTGATTGTCCCGCTCGAGCGTTACAGCGCCAAACAGCTTCGCCTGGTGCGCGAACGTGTTGAAGCGGATCCCGAGCGGATCCACACAATGCTTGATCAGGGAAAGGTAACTGAGCTGAAGCAGCTGCTGGCAGGCGAAACGCTGACCATCCCAAGCACCGTAGTGGCTACGTAATGAGCAGCAAGCGA
>NZ_CANLDZ010000040.1:0-20211 GCF_947489545.1 uncultured Ruegeria sp.
GCGTCCAGCTGTCTCTCCAACCCGTCCGGCCGTCTCCCCGACCCGTCAGCGCCGTCTCAGCAGCGCCGGTGAAGGGGTATTTACGGATTAGGTCTGAGACCTGCAACCCCCATTTTGAAAAAACTTTACTTTTCCAGATGAAAGCTAACGAATATTAATGAAATCAATAATTTAGGTTAACAATTTGGCTAAGTCGAGCTTTTAAAGCCTTAACGAACATGGCCTCTCGGGTTTAAAATGCGGCAACCAATCCTGATTCACTGATTCATTGGCACCGCTTGCTGCAAAAGAGTACCGCCCGGAGTGATCCGGGCGGCTTCGAGTCATAGGTCTGAAAGGTCTCAGGCCAAATCAAACCGGTCGGCGTTCATCACCTTGTTCCAGGCAGAAACAAAGTCGCAGACGAATTTGGCTTCGGCATCACCCTGCCCATAAACCTCGGCCAAAGCGCGCAGCTGGGAATTCGAGCCAAATACCAGATCCACGCGTGTGCCGGTCCATTTGACCTGACCGCTGGTACGATCACGGCCTTCATAGACACCAGCCTCGTCGGAAGGTTTCCATTCCGTACCCATATCCAGCAGGTTTCTGAAGAAGTCCGTGCTCAGCGTTCCTTCGCGATCTGTGAACACACCGTGGCGAGAACCATCGAAGTTCGCCCCCAGAACCCGCAGACCACCAACAAGAACGGTCATCTCGGGCGCAGACAGTGTCAGCAATTGTGCCTTGTCTACCAGCAGCTCTTCCGGTGACACAGTGTAGTCTGTCTTCTGGTAGTTGCGGAAGCCATCGGCGGCGGGCTCCAGCACAGCGATTGAGTCCACATCCGTTTGGTCTTGCGATGCGTCGGTCCGACCCGGAGTGAACGGAACTTCAACGTCCTGGCCCCCGGCTTTGGCCGCCTGTTCGAGTGCAGCTGCGCCTGCCAGAACAATCAGGTCGGCCAGTGAGACGTTCTTGTTGCCCGCTTGCGCATCGTTAAAGGCTTTTTGCACGCCTTCCAGCGCGCCTAAGACTTTGGACAGCTTCAACGGCTCATTCACAGCCCAGTCTTTTTGCGGGGCAAGACGGATCCGGGCACCGTTGGCACCGCCGCGCATGTCCGAGCCGCGGAAGGTCGACGCCGAAGCCCAAGCTGTGGACACCAAATCCGAGACCGACAGGCCGGTCGCCAGGATCTGCTGTTTCAGCGCGGCAATATCCGCATCATCGATCAGGTCATGATCCACAGTCGGGACGTTGTCCTGCCACAACAGCTCTTCACTGGGTGCTTCAGATCCCAAGTACCGCGAGCGAGGACCCATATCCCGATGCGTCAGCTTGAACCACGCGCGGGCAAAAGCTTCGGCCAGTTGGTCGGGGTTCTCATGGAACCGTTTCGAGATCGGGCCATAGATCGGATCCAAGCGCATCGCCATGTCAGCGGTGGTCATCATGGTCTTGACCTTTTTCGAAGGATCATGTGCCGCCGGGGCCATGTCTTCTTCCTTAACGCCAACGGGCTCCCATATCCACGCACCCGAGGGGCTTTTGGTCAGGTTCCACTCATAGCCGAAAAGAAGGTCGAAATAGCCATTGTCCCACTTAGTTGGGTTAGCAGTCCATGCGCCTTCGATGCCGCTGGTAGTGGTGTCATCACCTTTACCGCTGCCGAACTTGTTGATCCAGCCCAGGCCCATCTCTTCGATGCCGGCGGCTTCGGGCTCTGCTCCGACCAGATCAGGATCGCCTGCACCATGCGCTTTGCCAAAGGTGTGCCCACCAGCGACCAAAGCGACGGTTTCTTCGTCATTCATCGCCATCCGCGCGAATGTATCGCGGATATCGCGTCCCGAGGCCAAGACGTCCGGCTCTCCGTCCGGGCCTTCTGGGTTCACATAGATCAGACCCATTTGAACCGCTGCCAGCGGGTTTTCCAAATCGCGTTCACCGGAATATCGGCTGTTTGGGTTATCAGTTGGGGCCAGCCATTCGGTTTCAGTACCCCAATAGATGTCTTCTTCGGGTTGCCAGATGTCCGCACGACCACCTGCGAAACCAAATGTTTTACCACCCATCGATTCAATGGCGCAGTTACCGGCTAGAATCATCAGGTCGGCCCAGGAAATCTGGTTGCCGTATTTCTGTTTGATCGGCCAGAGCAACCTACGCGCCTTGTCCAGGTTGCCGTTGTCTGGCCAGCTGTTCAGGGGCGCAAACCGTTGGTTCCCGGTCGAACCACCACCACGGCCATCCGCGGTGCGGTAGGTGCCAGCGCTGTGCCAAGCCATACGGATAAACAGACCGCCATAATGGCCATAGTCTGCGGGCCACCAATCCTGCGAATCTGTCATCAGCGCGTATAGGTCTTCTTTCAGCGCTTTGAGGTCCAGCTTTTTGAACTCTTCCGCATAGTCGAACTGTTCACCCATTGGGTTCGAAGCAGGCGCGTGCTGATGCAGTATCGAAAGCTTCAGCTGGTTTGGCCACCAATCCCGGTTTGACCGGGTACCAGCACCATGCATCACAGGGCATCCGCCCGTGTTGGGGTTATCACTTCCGTCCATATCGATCTCCAGTCCTGGCTAAGTTCGGCTGCTTTGCGCGGTCAAATCTGTAATGAACAAGATCACAGGAAGATGTCGCTGCTGCCGAATTTCAGATCTGGGCCAATGAACCCAGGATTTGACGTTTCGGACATCAACGACTCTGCCGTCTTGCTTCCTGTTAGTTATAGCAGTTCCAAGTCATGCAAATAAGTTTTGTTTTTAGATCAAATTCATAATTTTTAGTTATTAAACTCAAGCGCAACTCTGCGGCTCTTGATTGCCGTCGATTTTGGTAACCTTGGGTCATAAGTCCGGCTCGGTGATTGCAATTTTGCTCCATTCCTTCACGTTCAACTCAGTTGAATCGTGACGTGGAGTATTTGAGCGATACCCCCGGCGCATCACCAACGCGATCAGAGAGTTCAAACACGGATCCGATCAGGCAGGAGCATCAGGATGAAATTCGATTACGTGATCGTCGGAGGCGGGTCGGCAGGCTGCGTTCTTGCCAATCGTCTCAGCGAAGACCCGGACAAAACCGTCTGTCTTCTTGAGGCCGGTGGTGGCGGCGATAGCATCTTGATCCGAATGCCCTCGGCCGTTGTTGCAGCTCTGCCCGGGCGGCCCAAGATCAACAACTGGGCTTTTGAGACGGTGCCGCAACCCGGGCTGAACGGCCGCAAGGGGTATCAGCCCCGGGGCAAGACCTTGGGCGGATCGAGCGCGATCAACGCGATGCTTTATATACGCGGGCAGCAACAGGACTATGACGGGTGGGCCGATCTGGGGTGCGAGGGCTGGGATTGGGACAGTGTGCTTCCCTATTTCAAGCGATCGGAAAACAATGAACATCGCGCAGATGACCTGCATGGCGGCGGCGGCCCCCTGCAGGTGTCTGACCAGAAAGAGCCGCGCCCGATAACGCAAGCGTTCATCGAAGCCGCCGAGCAGTTGCAGCACCGGCGCAGAGAAGATTTCAACCGAGGCGACAACGAAGGGGTGGGGCTGTATCAGGTTACTCAGTTCCATGATCCAACAAAGAATGGCGAACGGTGTTCGGCGGCGGCGGCTTATGTCTTTCCCATCATCGATCGACCAAACCTGACGGTAATCACCCGCGCCCATGCCAAAGAGCTGACCTTTGACGGCAACCGCGCGACCGGCGTTGTTTACAAAAGGAAAGGCAAGGGCCACGACATCACGGTCGAGGCCAGTCGCGAGGTCCTGATCTGCGCTGGTGCGTTGATGTCACCACAATTGCTGCAACTGTCTGGTATCGGAGCGCCTGACGATCTTACGCAACATGGGATAGCCGTTCGCCATAGCCTGCCCGGCGTCGGAAAGAACCTGCAGGACCATCTGGATTTCATCCTCGCCTATAGAACCAAAGACACCGATACGTTCGGCATTGGCCCGGTTGGCGCGGCGCGGTTTATAGGCCACCTGTGGCGATGGCGAAAGACAGGGGTGTCGCTGGCGGCCACGCCCTATGCCGAAGGGGCTGCGTTTCTGAGGACTTCGCCTGAACTTGATCGACCCGACATTCAGTTGCACTTCACAATCGCTGTCGTTGATGATCACGCGCGCAAGCTGCATTACGGTTATGGGTACAGCTGCCACGTCTGCAAGCTACGCCCCGACAGCCGAGGCACAGTTGGCTTGCAAAACGCTGATCCATTTGCCCCACCTGCCATTGATCCCGGTTACCTGTCAGACAAGCGCGATTTGGACACTCTGATCAAAGGCGCCAAGTTGATGCGCGATATTCTGGAAGCCCCAGCGTTGGCCAAATACCGGCACAAAGAGATGTTCGGGACCGACAAGATCGAAACAGATAAAGATTGGGAGAGCCACATACGCGCCCGCGCCGACACGATCTATCACCCTGTGGGCACCTGCAGAATGGGTGTAGATGATATGGCCGTGGTTGATCCCCAGCTAAGGGTTCGCGGGATACAAGGCTTGCGGGTGGTCGATGCCTCGATCATGCCAACTCTGATCTCGGGCAACACCAACGCACCCACGATTATGATCGCCGAAAAAGCCGCCGATCTGATCAAAGCAGCGGCTCAGTGAGACTTACATTCTTACGACCCCGCCGTCAGGGACTCTAACCCGACCCTGTAATTGGGATAAAGAAGCTGAACACCCAGCTCGTCCTTGATCAGATCGTTCCGGACACGTTTATTTTCATTGTAGAAGCTGCGCGCCATGGGGGTTAGGTCTGCTTCATCATATGGCACTGCTGGGGGCAGCGGCAGGCCCTGCAATTCGGCGGCGTAACCGATCACGTCTTGTGGCGGCACGGGCTCATCATCGCAAACATTGTAGATGGAACCGGGATTCGGGGCCATCATCGACGCCGCCAGGACCTGTGCAATGTCAGTCACATGAATCCGCGAAAACACCTGTCCCGGTTTGATGATGCGGCGTAGCCCACCACGTTTCAGTTTGGAAAACGGCCCGCGACCCGGACCATAGATGCCGGCAAGCCGAAAGATATGCACTGGCAAGCCAGGGATGCCTGACCATTGCTCTTCGGCCAACATACGCCATCGGCCCCGTTTGGCGGTTGGCGTGGGCGGAGTGGCCTCATCGACCCAATCGCCTTGATGATCCCCATAGACGGCAGTGGTCGACAGGTACCCAACCCATTTGAGCTGCCCGGCCCGCTTGGCGATCTCGTCGCCCAGCGCGGCGAGAACCGGATCTCCATCTTCGTTTGGCGCTGTCGAGATCAACAAATGTGTCACCCCGTCCAGATCCGGCTGCTCTCCGGGCCAAATCAACGGTTCGGCCCCGGAGGTGCGGATGGCCGTTGCGCCTTCGATATCCCGAGTGGTCCCAAATATGCGCCACCCTTGCGGCGCCAGCGTGCGAGACAAGGCCTGAGCGGAATAGCCATGTCCAAATGAGAAAAGCGTGTTTGTCATGCCTCCTTTGATGATCCGCCATTGAATGGGATGCAAGCGCCGCATGGACGCACTTGATTCGAATCCTCCTATGCGCCTTGATTGACTCATGAGCGACAAAACTCCCAACCTGCATGCGGCCTATGCCCTCAAATCACCTGAGGACAACAAGCGCCTCTATGGTGAATGGGCTGGGGATTATGATGCCGATTTTGCAGCGCGCGAAGACTATCAGCTGCACATTCACACGGCCCGGGCTTTTGTCGCTGCCGGGGGGCAAGGCCCGGTTCTGGATGTCGGTGCAGGTACTGGCTTGTGCGGCGTCGTTCTGGCCGGGTTGGGTGTCGGACCGATTGATGCGACAGATATCAGTTCGGATATGCTGGACGTGGCAATGCGCAAAGACATCTACCGTGATACCATCGAGGCCGATCTGAACCTCGGTATCCCTGTCCCACGCGCGAGTTACTCTGGCGTCGTCTCGTCCGGCACGTTCACGCATGGCCATCTGGGGCCGGACGTGTTGCCAGCCCTGTTGCGCGTTGCACGCCCCGGCGCGCAGTTTGCCTTGTCGGTCAATGCCCACCATTTCGAAACACTGGGTTTTGCAGATGCCTTGAGCACGCTTGCGCAAAACCGGATTCGAAACCTGACCCTTCCGACAACCCGTATCTATGGCGACCTGGCCGCCGGTGCCAACAAAGATGACACCGCCTTTATTGCCCTTTTTGAGCGGATTTAGCGGCCCTTCCAGACCGGATCGCGCTTTTCGGCAAAGGCTTTAGCGCCTTCCAGATTATCCTCGGACCCGTACAACACATCAACGGTAGCCAACTGGCGTCGCGTGATACGATTCATGATATCTTGGAACTTCGAATCCTCAGCTTCGCGCACGATTTCCTTGATGGCCGCATAGACCAACGGCGGGCCGCTTGCCAACAAGCGCGCCAATTCCCACGCTCTGTCCATCAGCTGATCCGCGGGCACGATTTCATTTACGAGGCCCCAACCATGAGCTTCGTCCGCATCGAACCAGCGTCCGGTTAGCAGCAACTCCATCGCGATGTGATACGGAACGCGTTTAGGCATTTTCACGCTGGCAGCATCAGCTACCGTACCGGACCTGATCTCGGGCAGGGCAAAGGTTGCGTGATCAGCTGCGATAATCATATCGGCGCTCAGCGCCAGTTCTAACCCGCCCCCGCAGGCGATCCCGTTCACGGCTGCAATCACGGGTTTGTTCATATGGCGCAATTCCTGCAATCCGCCAAAACCGCCCACGCCATAGTCACCATCCACCGCGTCCCCGTCTGCAGCGGCTTTCAGATCCCAGCCGGGACAAAAGAACTTTTCTCCGGCACCGGTCAGGATTGCCACACGCAAGTCCGGATCATC
Source organism: uncultured Ruegeria sp. (assembly GCF_947489545.1). Classification (NCBI taxonomy): domain Bacteria; kingdom Pseudomonadati; phylum Pseudomonadota; class Alphaproteobacteria; order Rhodobacterales; family Roseobacteraceae; genus Ruegeria; species uncultured Ruegeria sp. Next base: position 6,836 of record NZ_CANLDZ010000040.1, read on the forward strand.
GCGAAAATCGCGGAAAACCTCGCCCATGGCACGGCTGGTAAGCAGGTCAATCGCGTTGGCTTTTGGCCGATCCAGAGTCACTTCCAAAATGGCACCGTCACGGCGGGTTTTGATCGGGGTCATGAGCTTGCCTTTCGGATCAGCGCATCCACTGCAACCGCCCCATTGGCGGTGCAGATCAGCGGGTTGATTTCAACTTCTTCGACTGTTGCCGCATTGGCAATCACATAGTTTTGCACAGCATCGACAGCGTCCAGTATTGCGTCCTTATCGGCTGCCGGTTTGCCCCGATACCCGGCAAGCAAGGGGATGCAGGCCAAGCGGTTCATCGCTTCCTTAAGAGCCCCGCGTGATGACGGGATCAGCAAAGACACGGTATCGCGTAGTATTTCGGTGAGAATGCCGCCGGCCCCGAGGGTCAGAACAAATCCATGCGCCGGATCACGGGTGACACCCACCAAAAGCTCGGCAACTGCACCATCGGCCATTTCTTCGATCAGCACCTCGTCTGTCCCGATTGCGTATGCTGCTTCGAGCAGATCGGATGCCGGTACGCCAAGTCGCACCGCGTTGTGTTCTGATTTATGCGCCAGGCCCACGCCTTTGACCGCAAAGGGACCGCTCAGGTCCAACCCGACCTGATCCGCGTCTACAGCTTTGACAACAACGCTGCGCGGCACTGGCAAGCCAAACGCGGCCAAGGACGCTTTGGCTTCTGCTTCCGTCAGCACCTGATCGGCTGAAGCCTCTGATGGCAGCAGCACCGGTTCCGATGGGGTGGGCAACGGTCGCGCAGCAGCCTCGATGGCGGCCAGCGCTTCGTGAAGTCCGGCAAAGGGCACAACGCCGCCGTCCAACAAACGCTGTGCAATCGGTTCCGGCATCAACTCGGGCAAAGTTGCGGTCATGGCGAAGGGCCGTCCCGTTCGTTCGACACAGTTCAGTACAGCCTGCGTTGCACATTCCCAATCTGTTGGGTCCGTGTGAGGGTAGTCGACAATTGTCATGGTCAGGGCCTTGTCCGGCCCCGTCAGGCTTGACCATGCCCGGGTCATCGCATCCGTGTCGCGCCAGATATAGGTGTGGTAGTCCAACGGATTTGCCAATGCCACCATCGGGCCGAGGGCTGCGCGTAACGCGGTGCGTTGGCCTTCCGTCAAAGGTGGGAAATGCAGGTCACGTCCTTCGGCCATATCCGCAGACAGGCTCGCCTCGCCACCCGAACAGCTGATCATACCCAAACCATTTCCATCCAGGCGTCCGGTGACATGCAACAGCTTCAGACATTCCAGAAAGCTGGGGATGTCGTCCAATCGCGCGATCCCCAACCGATCCAAAAACGCCTGCGCTCCGGCGTCGCCACCCGCCAGTGAAGCCGTATGTGAAATTGTCGCGGCCTGCGCGTGATCCGAGCGGCCCATTTTCAGGGCAATGACCGGAACGCCCCGCGCGTGCGCCTTTTGGGCCAAGGCTTCCCATATCCGAAGATCACCAAAGCCTTCGATGTGAACGCCTATTGCGGTGATCCGGTCATCGTCCAACAGAGCCGAGGCAATCTCGGCCTGGTGTGTCTGCGCCTGGTTTCCGCAGGTCAGCATAAACGCCAGTGGCAACGCCCGGCGCTGCATTGTCATGTTGATAGCGATGTTCGAGCTTTGGGTCAGGATTGCAACGCCACGTTCGACTGGTTTCATGCCGTGCTGATCCGGCCAAACGGCAGTCCGGCTCAGGCCATTGATGAACCCGTAACAATTGGGACCAAGGATGGGCATATCCCCGGCGGCCGCGATCAATTGCGCCTGAAGATCGGCAGCCTGATCATCCTCGGCGCGTGCCTCAGTGAACCCCGAGGCAAAACAAACAGCCCCACCTGCACCCGCGGCGGACAGGGCCGACACTGCGGAAACGCTTGCATGCCGGTTTATTCCGACAAACGCCACGTCCGCGGCCCGAGGCAGATCTTCGATGCTTGCAAACGCCCGAATACCCCCGACCTGTTCGGCCTTGGGGTGAACCGGCCAGATATCTCCGTCAAACCCGAACTTTTGGGCCTGGGAAATCACTTCGGCACACCAGGCGCCGCCGCCAATGACGGCCAACGAGGATGGATTCAGAATGCGCCTCAACGCCATCAGGCACCCAGCGCCCGCAGCAAATCGCGGCTGATAATGTGGCGTTGAATCTCGCTGGTCCCGTCCCAAATCCGCTCGACCCGCGCATCGCGCCAAAAGCGTTCCAGCGGATAATCATCCATAAGTCCCATGCCACCGTGGACCTGAATGGCCGCATCTGTCACACGCGCAAGCATCTCTGAGGCATAAAGCTTGGCCGAAGCAATCTCACGATTTGCCGGCAACCCTTTGTCCAAGCGATCAGCCGCTGCCAGCGTCAGCAAGTCTGCGGCATCGATTTCGGTGATCATGTCGGCGATCTGGAAAGATACGCCCTGAAACTTGCCGATCTTCTGGCCGAACTGCTCGCGCGTTGCGGCATAGTCCAGCGCGTAGTCAAATGCGCGGCGGGCCCGACCAACCGACATGGCCGCGACGGTAATACGCGTGGCATACAACCATGTGTTCATCACATCGAAGCCGCCATCGACTTCGCCCAGAACCTGCGAATCCGGCAAGCGACAATCGTCGAAATCCAGCACCATGTTCTTATAGCCACGGTGGCTTACCGACTTGTACCCGTCACGGATTGTGAAACCAGGCGTGCCACGGTCCACCAGAAACGCTGTGATCCGCTTTTTCGGGCCTTTGGGTGTCTGATCTTCGCCTGTCGCAATGAAGACAATGATGAAATCCGCGTGTTCAGCACCCGAGATGAAATGCTTGGTCCCGTTGACCACCCAATCACCGCCATCTCGCACCGCCGCGCATTTCATGCCGCGCACATCGGATCCCGCGCCGGGCTCGGTCATGGCCAGCGCGTCCATCTTTTCCCCGCGCACCGCAGGCATCAGATACCGCTCGACCTGATCGCCCTCGCAGGCCATCAGAATGTTTTGAGGGCGCCCAAAGAAATGGTTCAACGCCATCGAGCCGCGTCCCAATTCCCGCTCGACCAGAGCGAATTCCAGATGGTTCAGGCCGGCACAACCAACGCTTTCGGGAAAATTGCAGGCGTAAAAGCCCAGCTCGATGGTCTTGCGTTTGATCTCATCCGCGATGTCTTGCGGCACTTCGCCAGTGCGTTCGACCAGTTCCTCATGCGGGTAGATCTCGTTTTCGACAAAACTGCGAACGGTCGAAGCGATCATCTCCTGTTCGTCGGACAAGCCATATTGCATCTGAATTCTCCACATCTGGGCGTGCCCATATCGTGACTGGCATTGAACCGAGTAGCATGCTGGAATAGACATTCATCATGCAGAAATGGAAAAAATCTCGCTCTGCACCGCAGCAAATCGGTGTGCTTCTGTTCGACGGGTTTTCGAACCATTGTCTCGCCAACACGGTCGAGCCATTGCGCGCTGCCAACATGCTGTCAGCGCGTCGTCTGTATGATTGGAAGTTTCTGTCGTTGTCTGCTGGGCCTGTGAGCTCATCCTCGGGTTTGCAAGTCGCTCCGCATGGAACGCTTCAAACGTCCGACGGTAACATGTTGATGGTGATGCCATCATATGGCTTCCGCATGCACGGCGGATGGCAAACCCTAGCTGGGTTGAGAGCGGCAGCCGACCGTTTCGATACACTCGTTGGGTTGGACACCGGAAGCTGGTTGCTTGCGCTTGCAGGTCTGCTGGACGGGCGCCGCGCAACTATTCACTGGGAGGAACTTACAGGGTTCACCGAACGTTTCCCCGAAGTGGATGCTGTCCGTGAGCGATACGTTGTCGACCGCGACCGCATCACCTGTTCCGGCGCGATGGCAGCGTTTGATCTGGTCCTTCATCTTATTGGGCAGGATCAGGGACAGGCGTTGGCGCTTGAAGTGGAACAGTTGTTCATGATCCGTGGTTCCGCTCGGTCCCACGCAGGCGGCGCGGGTGCGACCAGCGGCTATGTCAACAAAGCGCTGGCATTGATGCAGGAACATCTGGAAGCGCCTTTACCTATATCCGAAATTGCAAACCGGGTCGGTCGGTCGCAAAAAGCCCTTTCCGTGCGAATGCAGGCAGAGCTGGGCGCCGGCCCGGCCCAGGTTTACCGGCGTCTCAGGCTGAATCTGGCCCGCAAACTGGTGGCCGAAACCGACCTGACTGTCGGCGAGGTTGCCCTGCGCGCCGGGTATGACGACCCCAGCGCTTTGACCCGTGCGTTCAAAACAGAATTCGGGGTTACTCCACGCACATTGCGGGCACTCTAGGTATACATCTGCTTTTTGTAGGCCCGCGTGCGGGTTGTCGCCTCGGCCGAGCCATCGTGATAGGTGCCGAACCACTTATCGAACGGGATTTCGGACGTGCCGTAATTGCACTCGAAATACCGATGATGAAGCTGGTGAAAGAAATCCCCTGCACGCGCCGCATCCATATCCCCGGCCCTCAGCTTTTCGAACCCGGAATGGGATAGAATCGGGCTGACCTGCTGGAAGTAGGCATGAAACAGCAGATGCAGCGGATGCGACGACACGATCAAGTGGATGAAGTATGTTGTGAAATACAGGAAATTCTCGAACCAATGGTTCGAAATCCCTGACCACGGGCCGATATTGACGTTGCGGTGATGTACGGCGTGGACATGTTTGTAGAGTTTCGGGTGATGCTCCAGCCGGTGCACCCAATAGAAATGCAGCCCAGACCACATGGGGATGAACAACATCCAGACCACAAACCAGACCGGAGCGCTGGCCCAGGTGATGGTTGGGACATAACCGTTGGCCATCGCCCAGTAGATCACCCACTGATAGACGGTTGCCACCGTCATGGCGCTGCCGAGCGTCCACCAGATATTGTCCAGCACCTGATTGCGGAACGTGAAAGTGCCATTGTCGCGGGTCAGATCTCGGCGGTCGAACTTTTTATACATGCCCTGACCTTTGCGCATGTACAGCCACCAATGCAGGCCACCTGCAACAAGAATTTGGGGCGCCATATTCAGCAACCAAATGCGAAACATCCAGCCCGGCTTAAAGCTCTGCATCGACTCTAATGCAGGGAAAAAGAACATATAGGCCGCCAAGGCCAGCACCATGCACAACGTCAAGGCCGTGATCTGCAGCCATGCGCCGCTGTACCACTTCAGCACAGCCGCAGGGCGTGGCGGCCAAGTGAACAGAGGGTTCAAGTTCACTGGTTCTTCGGGGCGGTAATTCCAGCGGGCGGCTTCGGGGTCCTGAGCGGTGTCGGTCATGGCAGTCACTCTGTGGCTGTGGTCAGGTTGCGTAATCCGATCCTTCGGTATCCAGCATCGCCTTGATCTCACGCAGATGCGCCTGGGCCTGGTCTGGATACTCGTCCAGTTCTTGCGCGGTTTTCTCGGCAATCTCATCCGACAGCACGCGCAGCGTCTGGCCGGTCTGAAGCGCACGGATGTAGGTTTCGGCGGCACGTTCAAAATAGTAGAGTCTATTAAAGGCGTCTGCGGGGTCACTGCCAATAATCAGAACGCCATGGTTGCCCATGATCATGACCTTCTTTTTCGGGTCGGACAGCATCGAGGCACAGCGTTCACCTTCGCTTTCAAAGGCCAGCCCGCCGAATTCTTCGTCAACAACGTAGCGATCGTAGAAGGTCGCGGTGTTCTGATCGATTGGTGGCAAGGTGCTGTCCGCCAGCGAGGCCAAAACAGTTGCGAAGATCGAATGCACATGCATGACACAGCGCGCATGAGGACAATGGCGGTGAATCGATCCATGTAATCCCCAGGCCGTTGGATCCGGCGCGCCTGGTTGAGCCATTACCTCCGAATCTTTGGCATCCAGCAGCAATAGGTCCGAGGCCCGGATGCGGGCGAAGTGCATCTGATTGGGGTTCATCAAGAACTGCGTACCGTCGTCATTCACCGCAAGGCTGAAATGGTTGGCCACGCCCTCATGCATGTTCAGACGTTCTGTCCAGCGAAAGGCGGCTGCCAAATCCACACGCTCGGACCAATGGTCGATATTGGGACGAAGGCTCGTGACACGCATGGCAGGGCTCCTTTGGCAACTTGCGTTCCTAAAACCGTGCCTCTGGTCAACAGATTTGACCAACGAAAAAATCGCAACTATCCCATTACCTGAGCTTATGCCGAGGTTATAACGATGCAGAAACCGCTTCCGCCCCTAGGTTGGCTACGTACGTTTGAAGCCGCCGCGCGCAACCTGTCTTTCACCGGCGCAGCCCGAGATCTGAACATGACGCAGAGCGCTGTTAGCCAGCAGATCAAGTCCCTGGAAGGCCATCTTGGGCAACCCTTGTTCTTACGGCGACCCAAAGCACTTGAGCTGACAGAGGCGGGTATCACCTATCTGCCTGTGGTGCGCGAGGCGTTCCGGACACTGGTGCGGGGAACACAAGCCATCACTGGCGCGCAACAGGATGCGGTTCAGGTGCAGTGTAACATAAGCTTCGCAGTAAACTGGTTGGCCCCACGCCTGCCTGCCTTTCGGACCGAATATCCGGACGTGCGGCTCAATATCTTTACCGAGCTATGGGAGCCGCGCGAAATGGCCGACGGTGCGGCAGTCGAAATCCGGTTCTCTCTGCGGCCAGCCGATACAGTGCGAACAGAGTTGCTGCGCACCGAGCACTATTACCCGGTCTGCGCGCCTGGCTTTGAGGTTTCATTTGACAGCTTGCAGCAGCAACCCCTGTTCGACTGTTCGAACCTGTTGTCGAATTGGCCTAGTTGGGCTGAAGAACAGGGCCTAATGTGGGAAAATCCGCCGATAACCTACGCGACAACCTATTTGGTTTGCCTATCGGTCGCCATGGCCGGAGGTGGCCTTTGCCTTGCCCATGATGCCATCGCGCGCCACTTTATTGATCAGGGTTTGTTGGTCGCCCCGTTTGAACATCGCGCACCGATGCCTGAGGCATATTATCTGCTCTTGTCCCCTCAGGCAGAAGAAACGCCCGGTGCGGTTGCCTTTGCAGATTGGGTACGACGCGAGATCGAATTGGACCGGGTTGCCTGATCAAGGCAAGTTGGTCTCCCGCCGATTGTCGCTGCCCCATCGGGGCACCACCTCTGGTTGGGCCGGGCAGCGCTGGCGCGCTGCGGATGCATCAGCCGCGCTGGGCTGTGCCAAAGGTTTGTGATGATTTGATGATACGAAAATACCGGGGTTGCACCTGACCGCGCATTCAGGAAAGTTGAGCCATGGAATACACGCCTTTCCCAAGTTGGCCCGATGTCGCCCCTCGTTTGATCGCAGTTGCAGCCGGACGCGAGGCTGCGGATATGGTTATTCGCGGCGGCATTTGGGTGAACGTTCACAGTCGGGAGCTGTTGCCCGACCACTCTGTCGCGATTGCAGAGGGGCGCATCGCCTTTGTGGGGCCCGATGCCGACCATTGCACCGGACCGGATACACAGATCATCGACGCGCAAGGGCGTTATATCCTGCCTGGCCTGTGCGATGCGCATATGCATATCGAATCCGGCATGCTGACGCCTGCGGAGTTTGCTGCGGCGGTCATACCACATGGCACAACGTCGATGTTTACCGACCCGCATGAGATCGCCAATGTGTTGGGTCTGGACGGTGTCCGCATGATGCATGACGAAGCGATGATGCAGCCGGTCAATATCTTCACCCAGATGCCGTCTTGCGCACCGTCTGCGCCCGGGCTGGAAACCACAGGGTATGAAATCACGCCCGAGAATGTGGCCGAAGCGATGTCCTGGCCGGGGATCATCGGGCTGGGCGAGATGATGAATTTCCCCGGGGTGGTCCATGGTGACCCGAAGATGCTGGCAGAGATTGCCGCTACCCAGCGGGCAGGAAAGACAGTCGGCGGACACTATGCATCCCCCGATTTAGGGTCTAGTTTTGCCGCCTATGTTGCAGGCGGCCCCGCCGATGATCACGAAGGTACTTGTGAGGCAGATGCAATCGCCCGGGTGCGTCAAGGGATGCGGTCGATGATGCGGCTGGGCTCGGCCTGGTATGATGTGGAAAGTCAGATCACCGCGGTGACTGTAAAGGGTTTGGATCCGAGAAATTTCATTTTGTGCACGGATGATTGCCACTCTGCCACTTTGGTCAACGATGGGCATATGAACCGCGTGGTGCGCCATGCGATTGCCTGCGGATGCGATCCGCTGATTGCCCTGCAGATGGCGACGATCAACACCGCCACTCATTTCGGGCTGGAGCGTGAGATCGGCTCGGTCACACCGGGGCGTCGTGCCGATGTGATTCTGAGTTCGGATCTAACCAAGCTGCCCATCGAAGCTGTCATCGCGCGCGGTCAGGTTGTGGCCGAGGATGGCGCGATATCAGTAGATTGCCCTCATCTGAACTGGCCGGACACTGCCCGCAACACCGTCCATCTGGGCCACGCGCTGACCGAAACCGACTTTGAGATCGCCGCGCCTGCTGGTGCGAACCGAGTGCAGGCCAATGTGATTGGCGTCGTCGAAAACCAAGCACCAACCAAAGCGCTGAAGGTCGAACTGCCCATAATCGGCGGGTTGGTCGAGGGCGAAGACGGGGTGTGCCAGATCGCACTGGTGGAACGCCATCAGGCGACTGGCGGGGTCACCAACGCCTTTGTCTCTGGGTTCGGGTATAAGGGCAAGATGGCCATGGCATCGACCGTCGCACATGACAGCCACCATATGATTGTCGTGGGCACTGATCGCGACCAGATGGCGCTGGCGGCAAACCGGTTGGCCGAGTTGGGTGGCGGCATCACCCTGTTCCGCGATGGCCAGGAACTGGCACTGGTGGAATTGCCGATCGCCGGCTTGATGTCGGACAGCCCCGCAGCTGAGGTTGCAACAAAGGCAGGCAAGATGGTCGAGGCGATGCAAGCCTGCGGCTGCGACCTCAACAACGCATATATGCAGCATTCCCTACTGGCTTTGGTGGTGATTCCCGAATTGCGGATATCCGACCTTGGGTTGGTAGATGTGCGCAGTTTTGAAAAAATTGAACTTCTGGAACCACTGGCATGACAAAAATAATAACACACGAAGCCCTTAGCCCCGATAGTTTCACGGACCCTGTGGCCGCCGTCGCACGCCTGGAAGAGCTGTATGCCAAGGCGACCGAATTCCTGTGCGAAAGCTTTTCGAAAGCGATGACCGAAGGCGCACCGTCCGAGCGGTATCGTGCCTATTACCCCGAGTTGCGGATCAAGACATCCTCATACGCGCAGGTCGACAGCCGGCTTAGTTTCGGTCACGTGTCCGAACCCGGCACACACGCGATTACGATCACTCGGCCTGATCTGTTTCGGTCCTATCTGACGCAGCAAATCGCGCTTTTGATTAAGAACCATGATCAGCCAGTTACTGTTGGCCTGTCGAAAACACCTATTCCCTTGCATTTTGCAGTTGCGAACAACACGGATCTGGCGGCGCTGAATCAGGGTCCGGCAGGGTTTACATTGCGCGATGTCTTTGATGTTCCGGACCTGAACACCACCAATGACGACATCGTCAACGGGGTCCACGAAAATGACGATGGCGTCGGGCCACTGGCGCTGTTTACGGCGCAGCGCGTCGATTACTCGCTTGCGCGATTGTCCCATTACACCGCTACCGACCCGAGCCATTTCCAGAACCACGTTCTGTTTACAAACTACCAGTTCTACGTTTCGGAATTCGAAAACTATGCGCGTGAGCAACTGGCCGACCCGAACAGCGGCTATACCAGCTTTGTCTCGACCGGAAATGTCGAGATTACGAAGTCAGACGAAGCACTGGAACAACCGCTGAAACTGCCGCAGATGCCGACCTATCATTTGAAACGCGCGGATGGGTCGGGGATCACGCTGGTCAATATCGGTGTTGGTCCATCAAATGCAAAAACCGCCACGGACCATATCGCCGTATTGCGCCCGCACGCCTGGTTGATGGTCGGGCATTGCGCCGGGCTGCGCAACACGCAAGCCTTGGGCGATTTTGTTCTGGCCCATGCATATCTGCGTGAAGACAAGGTTCTGGATGATGACCTGCCGGTCTGGGTTCCGATCCCACCACTGGCCGAGGTTCAGGTGGCATTGGAACACGCCGTGGCCGAGGTCACCGAGCTGGAAGGGTATGAGCTGAAGCGGATCATGCGCACGGGTACTGTGGCTTCGGTTGACAATCGCAACTGGGAATTGCGCGATCAATCCGGCCCGGTGCAGCGGCTCAGCCAGTCGCGGGCGATCGCACTGGATATGGAAAGCGCAACGATTGCTGCCAATGGCTATCGGTTCCGGGTTCCGTACGGCACTCTGCTCTGCGTGTCAGACAAGCCCTTGCATGGCGAATTAAAGTTGCCAGGCATGGCGTCGTCCTTTTATACAACTCAGGTCAGCCGCCATCTGGCAATTGGAATACGGGCGATGGAACACCTGCGTGGCATGCCGTTAGAGCGTTTGCACAGTCGGAAATTGCGGTCTTTCGACGAAACCGCGTTCCTCTGACGCAAAAAAGCAACGAATCCCCCATGTTTTTAGGGCTTTTATCGCTACTATTCGTTGTGTTCGCCCACAATATACCGTTACAGTTACGCGGTGAGGCCCTATTTATCGGGCACGTTAAGGAGACCAAGAAATGGCAAAGCCTATGACTAAGACTCAGCTGGTGGCTGCTCTCGCTGACGAAATGGGAACCGACAAGAAAGCTGCGAACGCAGCGTTGGAGGCCATGACCGGCCTGATCACCCGCGAAGTTTCGGCCGGTGGTGCAGTAACCCTGCCCGGCGTCGGCAAAATCTACTGCCGCGAACGCCCCGAGCGCATGGTACGCAACCCCGCCACAGGCGAACAGTTCAAGAAAGAAGCGGACAAGGTGGTCAAGATGACCATTGCGAAAGCTCTGAAGGACAGCGTGAACGGCTGATTTCAGCTTTCATGACAAACGATTGAGGGTCGCCTTCGGGTGACCCTTTTTCGTTGGGATGTTAGAAAAAGGTGCTGGCGAATTGCGTTGTCTATCTATCGTGTTGGTCCGCTTTGAGCCCATTTTGCCGGATGCTGCGTTTGCGCCAAATGGCCGCTTTGAGAAAGTCCAACGCGATCAAGTGGGACTTGGACCGGTTCCAACGCGCGGATGAGCACGTGTTCCGTCCGAAAGTCCGACGCACAACACGATTTCGTCTGCGCGCGGGGCGTCAGGTACCCAGAGCGTCATCGTATCGATATGGTCAAATGACCATGCTTCGTCCTTGTGACCCAAAGGCAGATCAATTGACCCGCCCAACGCCCCAACCTTGTGGTTGGACGGCATCAGAGATTTACCGCCACCGATAGCTGTTCGCACTGGTTTGCCAAGTGCGGGGTGCAACAATGCAGCCCCATGTTCCATCGCGCCCGAAGATCCGATGAGAGCGGCTTTGCCATAGCAAACAGCTGGTGCACTCAACATGTGCACCAGCTCTTGTGTCAACGCCCCACCAAGCTGCGCGCCGACATCAAAAAGGGGCGACAGATCGTCTTGATGAAATCCAGCGTAAGGGTTTCCGACAACCACCATTGCAGCAACGCGTGTGATCTGGTCGCACGGCTGACCCATTTCATCTGAGGTGATGATCTCCTTGGTGAAAATCGTTTTCCGAATGATGAGCATCACACTCTCCTTTCCTGAGCGACCGCGGGCGCACTCCTAAGAGACTGGAATGCTAAGCCTAGTGGCACCACTGCAAAGAAGAGGATCATTGCAAGCCAAAGGGGCCCCTGCGGATTGCCGGTCCCATCAAGGATCGCACCTGCTAAAGGCGGCGTGATCCACATTATTGCATAGTAAACTATAAAGAATACCCCCATGCCAAAGGCCCTGACCTGAGGCCGCATGGCTTGCCCTGCCATTGCCATAATAACCCCAGCAGGTGCCATGCCGATCAGTCCGAACAGGACGCTTGCGCCAACGCCAGCGCCAGGCAGGCCAATTAACAAGAGCGCAGCGATAGCACCTCCCATGCAGACAGCCAAGACTATGTTTCGTCCACCAATTCGATCCACGATCTGTCCGCAGGCTGCACCGGAAAAGATCATGATCCAGCTGCCTACACTGATGATTCCAGCTGCAGCAATGGCGGTTTGGCCGTGGCTTTCAAGAACTTTTGGCGCAAAGGCAAGATAGGTGACGTAGGCGGCGTTAAAGACGCCCCAGGCGGCCGCCGCACATAAGATCAAACGCCAATCCGGTCCTGTCAGCGAAATCCTAGTTCCGCCCGTCGCATCCGGCAAATCATTCGGTGGACGGTAGAGCAAATACACCCCTAGCGCCGCGATCACGCAATAGATTGAAGCAGCTTGAAACGGGACTTGCCAGCCGTATGTCTGGGCTAACCAGGCGTGGCCAACTTGTCCCATAGCGATCCCGAAAGGCCAGCTCATCACAAGGATGCTCATGGCCGTGGCAATCTCGCGTCCTTCGAACCAATCCGCGACCATCTTGGTGAAATAGAGCGTTGTGAAAAGAAACCCGGACCCGGCAAAAACGCGACCCATTCCTATGGCCCAGCTTTCCGTCGCAAGCGACGACGCGGCGCCACCCAATGCCAAAGCGCATAGGCCTAGCACCACCATGATCTGGTCTGACACGTAACGCCCCCAATACCCGGCAGGGATAGCGAGGAATAAACCGGGTGCCATGAACAGCCCGATCAGAAAGCCGATATCTGCATAGCTCAGCCCGAAGGCGACGACCAGATCGTCGCCGACGGACGCTACGGTTTGAAACTGAAACCCGAGTCCGACCCGCGCAAAAAACAGCAAACCCAGAATGCGCCAGCGCATCATACCCAGCCAAGCCCGCGCAGCGCGTGCACGTCGTTCCAAATTTTGGTCATATGGCTGACTTTGTCGCCGTCAAACAGAATCACATAGGCGTAATCCGAGACAACAGTTTTGCCCGTAGGCGCAACCGGTCCGCCTTCCCCGGTTTGCGTACCGTGGAATTCGGCGGCGGCAACAACGGTGCCGCGCGTTTCATCCGCTGCAAAAGCCGTCAGCTTGTAGTGGCCATCCGGTACAGGGGTCAGAAGCCCTTTCATCCACTCAGCGTATTCAGCAAGGGTTGTCGTTTCTGCCAGAGCGTCAGCCTGACAGGAAAAACGCGCCCCTTCGTGGCAGAAAAGCTTGCAGCCTTCCCACCCTTTGCCGGTTTCGCAGGCTTCAAAAAAGGCTTTTGCGGTTTCATACTGGTTCACTGTGCTGTCCTCCGTATTGATTTGATGATGTCAATGTAGGCCAGCTTTCGATGTGCCAGGCTCCAGACTCATTGATTTACAGCCAGAATAGGACTGTAGCAGCGAGAGCGATGGCCGAGAGGAATACCTTTGGG
>NZ_CANLDZ010000041.1:0-20097 GCF_947489545.1 uncultured Ruegeria sp.
GTTCATCGGTTCATCGGTTCATCGGTTCATCGGTTCATCGGTTCATCGGTTCATCGGTTCATCGGTTCATCGGTTCAGAGCGGTCGCTGCGCTCTGGCGCAGACAGCGGCACTTACCGGCTAAATCATTCTTACAATCTGACACCCGGCCTCAGGCCGACCATCGCGCGTGGATCAATTGGCGGTCTGATCGCGGTTTCCGGATCGGATGGCCTGACGCGATCGTCTCCGACCATTGTAACGCGCGATATGGCTGTCACCAGTGCGCGACTAGCTGCAACCACCCCGCACATTTTATCACGATCAGAGCGGACGGCGCGAAAGCAACGCGGCCGACCCCTGACGGCGGTTCGCTTCTGGTTAAGGCTGGGGCAACACCTCCGGCCGGTGCCAAAACATCAATTCCTGCAATTGTGCCACCCAACTGACTGCCTGACGGGCAGGGCGGTGCCTTGCCTCGATTGTGCTCAATATCCTCACAGGAGAGTTTCACAATGACAGACCAATACCCCAGCTTCCAGCCCGACCATCACTCGCTCAACAAACATGGTCGGGATAATTGAGAAGGCAATTGTTTAAGCGCGCCAAGGAGAAAACAATGCGAGAAATCACTCGGGAGGTACCCGAGCAATTGAGTTCGTCGGTCCAAACCCGATATGGCCCGTTTTTTATCCCAAACGGGAACGACCTTATATCGGAATCGTTACGCAAGTATGGTGAGTGGGCTCAATCCGAGCTTAATATTCTTTGCGATTTTCTAAAAGATGGAGATACAGTCGTTGATGGCGGAGCATGTTTTGGAACGCACTCACGCGCGTTTTCGCACGCCGTTGGTTCGAACGGCCAAGTCATCAGCTTTGAACCCATTACCAAGAACCGCCAGTTCCTACAACTAAATGCAAACGCCTCCCCGGCCGCCAACATCGATGTGAGGGCAGCCGCTTTGGGAGCACAACCAGGTACAGGCCAAGTTTCCCAGGCTCTTGAAGATAATGCGGGGGCCACCAGAATAGCGGCATGCGAAACAGGTGGTACAGTTACTGTGGTGCGCCTCGATGACGAGGTTCTTGGGCAAATCTCCTTTATTAAGCTTGATCTTGAAGGGTCTGAACTGGAAGCATTGCAAGGCGCGAATAGAATTCTTTCTCAGGACCGACCTGTTGTGTTTTGTGAGGTATTAGATCTGTCCTCCGGGGCGCAGATATACAAGTATATGTCTGAGCGAGGGTATGTTAGCTACGGTCTGATCACGCCGGCGTTTCGATCTGAAAACTTCAACAAATCGGAAGAGAATATTTTTTCTGATGGTGCCGAGTGCGGTCTGCTTTTTCTGCCAGCAGAGAAGTTAGAATTGTTTTCAGGACCTATAGAGAAGCACCTCTTAATTGAGATCAAAACACTGGATGACCTAGTGTTGTTACTACTGCAACAGCCTCAGTATTGCCAAACAACGCTTTCAAACCAAAGCGCGGCTTCCATCCTGGAAGTTCCCGATGCGCATTTTGAAGCGCGTCGCCGAGAACAGGACCTCAAACAAAAGATAATTAAACGGGACGCCCTTGTAACGGATCTCGAACAAAAAGTACTAAGCAACAAGAACAAATTGTTGGCGTTGCAAAACAAGGTTTATTCCGAGGCTTCGGAATTGGTGCCTTTGCTGGAGCAGTGGAGAGAAGAAAACGACTACACGGTTCGATTGGCCAAACGTGTGCGTAAGTTACCATTTGCATTGTATTTCAGGATAAACGCCAAACATCGCCGTGCTACTAGGAACCTGCTAAAGTCAACCGGCGGGCCGCAGATCGCGCTGGCCAAGTTGGGGGCGTTGCGAAGTTTGCTAGGTGGTGGCCCGCTCTCTGAGGCTGGGATTGCGATCCCGACGGGCGGATATCGGGCAAAAGTCATAAACATGATTGCTTCTCGTAGTTCGGAAGCGATTCTGGCTCCCTTGCCTGAGCTATCCGAGCCCGTGCTCAATGCGCCCGCAATTGCCGACAGGCTCGCTGAGGGGCGCAACCAAGTTGTACTTAGCATAAGCCACGATAACTATCGAAAAGTGACCGGTGGCACTCAAATTTGCATTCAAATCGAAGCGGATCGTGCCGACCAGGCAGGGATGGATTATTTGAATATTCATCCCGTTCGAACTTGCAACGCTCTGTTGTCAAACGCAGAAACAGAGGCTGCCGTCTTCCGTCTGGTGTTGAATGGCGAAAGTATCGGGGTCGCGCGTTATTCCGAATTAATTGCCGCTACTTCCGACCGGATCTCAGCTGGTCAGACCTTTCAGTGCGTCATTCACCACCTGTTAGGCCACTCGCCTGAAGCTGTGGCGCAGTTGCTTGAAGCGAGTTGTGATGGGAAGGCGTGCTATTGGTTACATGATTTCTTTGCTGTGTGCCAAAGCTATAACCTGCTGCGAAACAATCTCAGTTATTGCAACGCACCGGATCCGGCCTCACAAGGTTGTGCGATTTGCAAATATGGCAACGGGCGTGCCACTCATATGGAACGCTTCCGGGAGTTTTTCGAACGCATTGAGATCACTGCACTGGCACCATCTCAGGTTGCAGCAGACATTTGGGTTAAAGCCTGTGCGTATGAACTACACAATCTGATTGTCCAACCTCATACGGTACTAAAGAGCGAACCGAGACCTCAACCACTGCCTACAATAGATCATAGTACGAAGACCGCAGTGAAAATTGCATTCGTAGGTGCGCCAATGCTGCACAAGGGATGGAACGAATTCAAAGCGTTGGTAGAGGCCGAATACCTTAATCCCGACATGGAATTCCACTATTTTGGCAACACGGATGTGAACCTTAGCATTGTCAAGCATAGGGTAGATGTAAGGGCAAGCCAATTCCCTGATGCAATGTCAAGAGCTCTGTCGGTAGCGGGGATTGATTTGGTAATTCACTTCGCACCGTGGCCGGAAACGTTCTCGTTGACGACGGCCGAAGCTTTGACAAGTTCAGCCTATGTTGTGACACACAGGCAATCTGGCAATGTTGCTAATCTTGTTAATTCAACGGGCCGTGGAGTAGTGTTGGACAGCGGCAAAGACCTCGTCGCCTGGGCAAAAAGCGATGCTTGCAAGAAGCTGGTTCAAAAATCCCGCCAGCGGCGGCGCGAGGAGGTTTTGTCATCTGAATACAGCGATATGGCGATCCCCCACCTTATAAAGATGAGCGTAAAATGACAGTACACGCGTATACAAGCTTTTCATTTAGCTATCTTAATCGGGCACGCGTTTTGGCAAGTTCGCTTAGGCGTCAGCATCCAGATTGGGTTATTTGGGCCGTTTTGACGGATCATCCTCCAAAAGGCTTCGAATTCTCCATCGAAAATGAAGACTTCGATCGCTTGGTGACCGCCGATGAATTGTACGGCGAGTCGACCGAACCCTGGTTGTTTCGCCATGACATCGTGGAGGCGTGCACCGCTGTCAAAGGGCAAGCGCTCAAGTATATTATGGGTCAGCGTGGGGTCGAGAAAGTCATCTATTTCGACCCGGACATTGCTGTCTTTTCCACGATGCAACCCGTTGTCGAGTTGCTGGATAATTGGTCGATTGTTCTGACCCCACACCAGACCACTCCCGACACTGAGGAAATCGCGGTGCGCGACAATGAGATTATTTCATTACACTACGGCACCTATAATCTTGGGTTTCTTGCAGTCCGAAATGATGAAGAAGCACGTTCTTTTGCCGATTGGTGGACGGAACGCCTTAACACATGGTGTTATGATCGCCTGGATATAGGTGTTTTTGTAGATCAGAAGTGGTGCAATCTGATCCCCTGCTACTTTGACAGTGTCAAGGTATTGCGAGATCCTGGATACAACGTTGCCAGCTGGAATCTGAGTAAAAGAACGGTGTCGGTTTCCACCGATGGGGACCTTTTGATTAACGGTGTTCCGTTGCGGTTTTATCATTTTACCAAACTTGGATCAATTGGGGACACAATGACCGAAAGGTATGCCCGGGAAAACTCAGAGGTTTACGAACTCTGGGCATGGTATGAGCGCGAAGTTATTCGCTTCACTGATCATGCGATCCCCTCTGGTTGGTGGTATTATGGCGTCTTCCAAAATGGCGCAAAGATCCCAAAAGGTGCCCGAGAACTATATCGGGACCGCGAAGATCTCAGGCAAAGTTACCCAGATCCATTCAAAGACGGCTATCAGCGATGGCTCGAGAAAAACACTGATCTGATGCGCAATTGACATTTGCACCAGGTTTTAAATGAAACGATGACCTGGCGCATAAGTAATTCAGAAACGCATCTCTTCAACGCGATGGTAGGTTGATGACGCTTCTACCTCGAAAGACTGTCACGCATTTGATTCGGGCGATGCTTGGGTTTTTGCGACGTGCAGAGTTTAGGTTTTTGTATCTTTTCTTTAGGTGAGCGTGATGGAGATTGACTTCCAGCCAAACCTCTTTTGCCCAGACTGCTAAAGTAGACCATGATTCAGATGATGAACCATTGTGATCCCAAAATCGGACGCTCCCGTCTGGAGCGATGCAATAATAGTCGCCATTGTCTTCACAGATTGGAAGCCAATCTTGCGGCACACCAACCTTTCGACCTTCATCGACCCCGACACGGAGATCACCATATTCTTCTAGAAGTTGTTCATTCAATGTGAAGGGAGAGATATAGCCAACGAATGCGTTGCTGACCGTTTTCAGAAGCAACTTGTAATCGTCAGGAAAAGTGAAACCAATAGCTTGCTCATATTTCGCTATGAGAGCGTCGTCTGGCAAAGGTTGTTTACGCGCATTTGGGTCATCAATCAAATCGATTTCATCGATAACGTCTTGAAGCAAAACAGTCATTCAAGAATTCCCTATGGGTTAAGGAAGTCATTTGGGCCCAGAGTATTAGCGTAGTTTTGCACATATTGAATCGCCGCATCGTATTATCCTGGTTGATCAATTTAATCATCATTGCGGCATACTATCTTACAGAGCTGCTTTTATTGATGAAAGAAGACGACTAGTTGCAGGAGAAATGTTGAGCTAAACCTACTGCGCGGTCTATATAGCCCCTTGTCACGTAATTCACGAAACCAAGGCGATCTCCAGCCTCAAAACTGATCTGATAGGATCGAAGGCGTGCTATGTCTCCAAGAACCGCCAAGGCCCCCAGGTGCCAAACTGCTCGCGCTCCCGGAGCATCTGTCGGCAAAGAGGCATTTGTTTTCAATCCAGCCTCTAGATCTTGTCCCTTAGCCCACTGAATTGATTCACTAGATACTTGCCGAACATGTTCTTCCAATACTTCAGGAACTTTCATCCGTATGCCTTTCCAAGCTCGAATCAGCGGAGTGTATCCAGCCCCATCACCGCTTATTTCCGAGCAAGCCTTGGAAAACGCATCCGTTGACAATGAAAGCATAGCTTCAAGCTGTTGCGCATTGCTAAATTTTCGCACGCCATAGATGATTTGAATCGTTCTGTCTGGCAAATAGAAGTGGGTAAACTTGTCTCCCACCTCATCTGTGTGTGTTTCCCACCCTAAAACCTCTAGTGTTTTTGTCACGTCTGCCGTTTTCATTTCTGCGCCCCCGGAAAGTTACGAACTTCAATGGGAATACCATTCGGATAACCTTGCTCGCGCAACGGAACACCCGGCTTCAATCCAAAATCAGCAGCCACCTGTCCACGTGGAATCGAACTGCCATCTCGGATTTGTGGATAGATCTGACTTTGACGTATTGTCAAATCTGCATTCCCAGTTTTGACCTCAATAATGGCTAGCTTGCCATCAGGTGTTTCGTACACAATATCCGGGCGACAACGGCCTGTACCGCAAGAGCTACCAAAAGAAATCTCCCGGTCCGAAACACGGTAGCCTTGATCTTCGAGCTGAGTCTTTAGATCATTCGTCATCTCTCTGTGATGATTATAATGATCGCGGATTGTGATACGCAGTCCGTTGTGTGATGGAATGGCCTTCCCGATTTTGGTGGCGCTTCCTGCAGGGATGACAAAAGTTGCAATCGTTGCGCCGCCTTTGATCGCATCCTGAACGCCGGTTGGCAGCTCATTCCAGGTTCCGCTTACAACATTGCCTGTCGCAGTATCCACATAGCTGATCGCGACATTTGCGACTTCGCCTGTTGCGACAAGAGCGTCAATGACGGCTGCAGTTTGTTCCGGGAAATGCTCGGATGCGAACGAAAGACCTTTTTCCGAGCCCGCAGCGGCCAACTCTGATAGCAAATCCTCCCCGCGCCCGATTGTTTGCAAACCATCAATCGGGTTGCCTTTCCCGGTCAGTGTGACGTATCCAGCTGCGATCAATGCGCCAATGCAGATTCCTCCGCAGAGTGCATTGTTTTCAAAGCCTGATTCCGCCACGAGAGCGCCTACATTGACATTTTCAGCCTCACCGCTGGAAAACAGGAAGCCCGCAAAGGCTCCGATAAACTCAGCTGTGTCCGTGTACTCTTCTGCATTCAGATGCCGGTCCAACTCTTCTGTTGTGCCGGCATAAAGGCTTTGGGCTATGCCTCCGGCCGCACCTGCGGCACAAGACGCCCCTTGAGCCTCCGCCGCTGCACACCCAGCGATGCCATGCAGGAACGCATGTGGAACTGACCCTTCATCCAATCCGAGCCGTCCAATTTCAAACTGTGCATCTGCAAGAGTCAGATTTACGGCAGTCGTCACAACTGAAGTAGTAAATCCGTCTAGGAAGTCCGTGTCGTATACGGCAGTGTTCAGGCCGGAAGTGATCGCGGCATCAAGCGTCCCTTCGAGCACATTAGCGAAGGACAATCCATTTGTTGTACCAACGCCGAATACCGAATCTTTAGCCGCGTCTCCGAATTCCACACCAAAATCGAACCAGTCTCCTTTTGCGCTTTCCAGATTGATCCCGGCAGTCAGACCTGCGGTAACACCTGAGAATGCAGCTGTTTTGAGGATTTCTTCGAGATCGAAATCACCAGAGACAAAACTATCCAGCGTCGAAACAGTTGCACTGGATATCGCCGCTGACATTCCCGTTCCAAGTGCTGTAAGCTGAATACCTGATGCTGCTGTTGTTGCGGTTGTGAACCCAGCAATAGACGTTGTTGTGGTTGCCGCGCCTGCTGCAGCGGCAGCACTCTGGCCGATGTGAACGACCAAGTGTGGCGCTATATAGGCAGCAATGGCGATCGCAACGAGGGCTTTGAATGCTGGCGAGAGCCGGTCATTTTCTTCGTAGAAATACTCATCCGTCAGGTCCTGGCTGATCAGTTCAAGCCTGTCGATGGCCAGAAGCTCCTCGGGGTAGAGATCTTGTGGGTCGGGCGCATCGACACCTGCCGTTTGGTACAGGACCAACTCGGCATCCCCGCCGATGTTAAAACTCATGCCTTGCCCAGCCAGCAACTCGGTCAGAACGGCAGTTTCGGTAAAGCTGCTCTCCTCAACAGTGGTCAGAGTGACCAGCCCCATGTCGGTCTCGAAGAACTCGGAGCGGTGGCTGTCGATGGCTGCCTGAACCGAGAAGTCACCCCCGGTGGTGATGTTCAGGTTTTGACCTGCGGAGAGTGTTGCTCCGACCAGAGTGGTGTCCTTGCCAGATACGATGCTCAAGTCCAGCGCCGCCAGGGCGTCGGTACCGGTATTGATGTGATCGACCGTGTACACTTGGCTGGACTTGCTCAGCAAACCACCAAGGTAGCCCCTCTCTTTCGTGTGCGATTCCTGAAACACATCGGTGTAGGTTCCGACGAGGATGTTACCCTCGGTCGCAGTGAGGTTGATGTCACCAGAGGCGCTGGCAAATTCCGTCCCTGCGGTGTTCAGGTCACCCGTCCGGGCTAGAATGTTGATACCGCTTCCGGCGTTTATTCCTACACCCCGGTTCGTGACGGATAAGTACGCATGCGTTTCCCTTTTTGTTGCCAAGAAGTTGCGGCTTGTCTGACGAGTTTCAGAACGTTCGATCTGTTGCACAGCCGTTAGGATCACATCCTGTACGGCAGCCAATTCAACCTCTCCACCCGCATCAATCTGCGTACCGACCAGAACTGCATCACCGCCGGCGCTGGCGATGAAGTCTCCGCCGGTCGTCAATTGGGTGACCTCTGCTTTTACAGACAGAGTGTCTTCACCGTTCTTCTCATCGCCTGCGCTGTATTCAACACTGCTCTGCTCGGCGAGCAGATAGAGGCTACCGCCCGCCGTTAGTCTCGTGTCACCAACGACTTGCGCCTGAACACCAGCCAGCATCATATCGGCAGAGGAAATGATGGATAGGTCGCCACCGACCTCAAAGCGGGACGCGAGGTTCTCGGTGATTTTGGTGACGCTTGAATTGGTGTAATACTCTTCTGTTTGCGCCAGACCTTCGATAATGACGTTACCCGCAGCAAAAATCGATGTGTCAGAACTTGATCTGATCACCAGGGCTTTGCCGGAGAAATCTCCGCCTGTGATGATGTCGACAAGGTCGCCACCAAGTTCGGTGTCCTCTAGGGTAATGTCACCAAAGGATGTCAGGGACAGGGAGCCATCTTCGGCAATCAGAGATCCACCAGAACCGGTGATCTGACCAGCATTGATCGTCAGATCACCGCTGGTCGAAGTATTGGCTTTATCCAACGACGCGAGCAGCCCGCTTTCAGACAAGCCGAACCGGTCGCCAAATCCGTTGTTGAAGTTAAAACCTGATGTTTGGACAGCGTTACCACCCTCATATCTGACGCCGTCGCTTTGATATCCGTTCCATTCCGTTGGTCGGTCTATGTTCTGAAACAGTTCATCCTGGATTTGCAGCCGATCTACGAGGTAGTCTGAGGCGAGAAGATCTTCAAAGGAAGCGAGGATCGTACCAAAATTTGTTCGTCCTTCGCCAATAAGACTGTCGAGTGACGCGAAATCTCCAAGGTCGGGCTGGACCGGGTCCAGCGACGGCAAGTTCACTACATCCGGTTGAACCGGTGCCAATGCTGGCAGGTTCAGGACATCCGGTTGTACTGGCGTCAGGGATGCGGCCGCAACAACGAGATCAGGCAGAGACGCCTGGGTTACGATGGGGTTTTCTCGTGGAGAAACAACACTTGAGGTTCCAGAGATAATGTTGGCATCGTTGTGAACAGTCGTGCTGTTGATGTTGACGGCTCCGCCCGCCAAAATCATACCTGTTGCTGCGTTTGTGCCATCTGCCTCTGCCCGATCCACCGGAGAATAAGAAACAGTCTCCGTCCTGCGTGTCAGGCACCCGCAGCCATTGTCTCCTCCTAAGTTCTCCTCGACCGTTTCCTGGCGTGTGTAAGTTGCTGTATGAGTAACCTTGTCGTCCTCATATGCTCTGTTCTCAAAGCGGGCACTTTCAATTTCCACCCCAGCCTCGGCGGAGATCAGCCCTGCATCGTTAATGACCGTGTCCGCCTGGATCGCAATCCCTGCGCCGGACAGAATTTCCGGATTAGCGCCGGACTTGGTGATTGTGCTGCCTGAGCTCCACGTCACGCCTCCGATGTTTGATCTGACACCATTGAAATCGAAGATTGTAGCGCAACTGCCCCCGAGTGCTGCCCCCGAATTGTTTTGGCGACTTTGGCTACAGCTGGATAATTTCAGATCAGCCGGATCAATAAAGACGTTTTGGGAGAGTGTCTTGTTGTCCGGGGTGCCCGCGAAAACCTCAACACTTGACGGCGAGGGCTCAGTCACAATGCTGTCGAAACGATTGTCAAAGGTTTCCGCCTCGATAGCCAGACCACCGTCTGCTTCAATGCGGCCGGATTTGTTGAGGACGGTGCCGTTGCGAGCGACCAGCTGCATTGTCTCGCCGGACTTCAACAGACCGCTGCGGTTGTTCAAATCCGAACCACTGCGTAGCTGAAGGTCACCGCTCGCTTTGATTGTACCCTGGTTTTCCAGGTCACCGCCGAGATCGAGCAGGAGGTCTCCGTCAAACTCAACTCTTTCTGATCCGGCGACATTAAGCCCACCCGTTTCCAGCGTAATCGCAAGACCATCGCCTGCGCGAAGTTGATCGAAATGGGCAGTTCTGAGCCCTCCGCTCACTGAGGCGGACTCAAACTCCAGTACCGACTGCCCCACTGCCAGGGCTTGCGCATCAAGGGTGGTTTGTCCTGAGACGCTGATATCGGTGGTGCGGGCATTGATTTGCCCCAGCAGGTCCATACCTCCCGAACCGACAGTCAGGTCAGCCAGTTGACCCGCATTCAGGCTGCCATCAATGACCGCTCGATCCGTTGCCGTGACCTCCAGTTCTGCGACGGCTGCAACCTGCGAGCTGTCCCCGGTTTGCACACGATCACCGGACAGGGTGACGGACTGCCCGCGAGATCTACCTGAATGCTCCAGCGCGCCATCTCGGGCTTCGATAGAAACATTGCCCTGTGCTTCTGCTTGCCCACCGATCTTTGCGGTTGCCCCGGAGAAGATGATTGATCCGGCCACAAGCTCGGACGTGTCTCCGGTTGCAACTTCGGCAACCGCCGTGAGAGTGGCCTGGTTCTGAACCGCGGCCCGCCCGATAAAATCGATTTGGGTTTGGGCGTTGACATCGAGTGTGCCGGCCACCAGTTCAGCTTCATCCTCAATGGTGACCGACGCCCCGGTTGATGTAAGTGCAAGCTTTGCTCCTGCAGCCATCTCGCCGTCGATGAGGGCCTGATCCACTGCTGTTAAAGTGAGACCCTCCACAGCAGCGATCTGAGACGTATCGCCAGTCTCAACGCCGTTGCCAATTATCGAGACGCTTTGCCCGCGCGACACGCCGCTATGCGTGACCGCGCCATCGGTGGCCTCTATCGTCAGTCCTTCAACGACCCGGACCTCACCAGACAGCTGCGCAGAGGCTCCGGTGAGCGTTACACTGTCGGCCAGAAGCTCTGACACTGCCCCGGTAACAAGCTCGGTTCCGGCTGACACGGAAGCTATCTCAAGAGCGGCAGCCTTGCCATCAAAGACAAGACGCGTCTGTGCCTCAATATCCAGAGACCCTGCCAGAATCTCGGCACTCGTTTCGACAGCGACCCCAGCCAAGGTGGATTTGAGCGTAAGCTCTTCCCCGGCGACAAGCTCTCCGCTGATTTCTGCTTGCTCTGTGGTAGTGATGCGCAAATCGTTCACTGCGGCGATCTGCGATCCGTCGCCGGTTTGAACTTCATCACCTGTTATTGTGACGTTTTGCCCACGGGATATGCCCGTGTGTTCAGCACTCCCGTCTGTCGCCTCAATAGTCAGGGCTTCGAGCGCCTGAGCCTGACCTTCGATCCGAGCGTCACGTCCAGTAAGAGCTACAGACTCTGCAACAAGTTCCGAACTGACACCTGTCACAAGCTCGGTTCCGGCTGTCAGCGACGCCGTTTCAAGGGCAGTCGCCTTGCCATCGAAAGTCAGCTGCGTCAGCGCATCAACGTCGATGGACTGCGCGAAGACTTCGGAGTTGCCGTCCAGCGCCACGGCAGCACCGGTTGACGCAGCTACAAACGCCTCACGCGCGACAATTGCGCCCGAGATGTTCAGCATCCCGGCACTTTCGAGATGGATCGCGCCCCCAGCTGCCTGACCGTTGAAAGTCAGGTCGCCGTTGCTGGTTCTGATGTCGATGAGGTCACCACTCTCGGATGTAATCGCGCCTTCGAGAAGGATTGGTCCCTGATTGCGGATCTCTACACGGTCTCCCGCGCGGATTTGGGGCGTATGGTCACCTGACGATGCACCGAGCATAAGTTGGCCATCGGCGCGCAGTGCGATATTGGTCGAGGATGCCATATTTCCGTGAAGACGCACCCCCACGCCGTCCTCGGTTGCAATCAGACGGATCGCATTGGCGTACATACCGCCCAGGGCTGCAACGTCCACGGCCAATGCCGGGGTCACACCTTCTCCGACCTGTTCGGTAATTCCGATCACCGCACCGGTTTCCGGATCGTAAGACCAGTTATAGTCGACCTGGTTGGCTCCAGCGACGACATTGAGTTGATCTGCACGCATCTCACCGTAGATCGCAGCCGCTCGCGCAATCACGTCGACGCGGCTGGTATCTGTCAACGCCAGCCGACTTTCCGGGTTCAGACCCTCAGCCCCGATTGTGACCGTGCCGCGACGTACATCGAACCCCGTGAGGGCACCATTGCCGCCAAATTGAGGTCTTCCGGTGGTTAATGTGGCGCGGCCAGTATTGATGAATCCGCAGCCGTTGCAGGTAATCCCAAACTCATTGGCAACCACCACATCCATGCGCCTCCCGGCCACTTCCAGAATGCCATTGAGTTGGGCTTGATTCCCCCCGACAACCTCACCGATCCAAAGATTGGCTTCTTGCCCCGGTGTCAGGTTGCCGTTGCCCTCAATGAACCCGCCCAACTGCGTGTTGGTGATCGAGGCCGAGTTGTTCAGGATCAGGTCATCTGCCTGAAAGTCAGTGTAGACATCGTGGCTGACGCCACCACCATTCGGGGTCGAGATGTTGACGACTGTTGTGCCGTTCAGCGACTGATCCACATGTGGGCGCGGACCCGAATTCGGCCCAACATGCTGGATGTTTTGCGCATGGAGTAGGGCAGGCTGCACCGTCAGCGTCAGTGCCAGGACCGAAGAGATAACTTGTTCGAAAACACGTCTACGCATGGCTACAACTTCCCGAAAGAAAATGAGGGGTAAAAAGATTTAAGAGCACGTTCAGGAAGTGTTGAACCCGAATGCGCTGCTTCTCGCCGTGCCTTCTCGGCAGCTTGCAGACGCAAGCGCCTGTCTGCTGGGATGCGAACGCGCATCCGGTCAACATTTGCCTTTTTAACTCTCTGGAAACACCTCATCAGAACTGCGACCTCAGGCTAACACAAGCTTGCTGCAAGGCGCGGCGCTGCTCACTGGCTCAAGGTTACAGCAAATTGCGGAACCGCGGGTCGGTGACAATTTTATTGAGACCGCTTGCCAAGGCTCTGTTAAAGGCATCGGCTGTATTATTACATGCCGCTGCGGCGCTGAAACTGGTTGTGAACTTGTGGATGGTTCTCGTGTTGAAGCCTGCTCCCTTGGCAGAGTCAACTTTTAGTCCAAGCGTCCATTGACCTACAACGGAATCCGGTTTCAGTTCGGTGATCTCTACATTGATCGGGATACCACTAGCGCTGTAAATATCTCCTGCAAGGAATTCGGCCTGCAAAGCCTGCTTAACAGCAGTCGCAATATCTACGCCGCCGCCAACATCAATAGGCCCTGCCAAACGGCAAGTTGGACGCGCATTTACACCTTCGGCGACTGTGACTGTGCCAACAGATGCTGTCTTTCCAGTCGCTGCGATCGATTGCAAAGCAATTACATTTGACGGGCTACTTTGGTACTGCGACGGTGAATAGCTATCGCAGCCGGCAAGTATCAAGCCAACAGCCGCGGACAGTGCAATTTTTGAAGTCATTGTTTTATCGTTTCCTTATCGTTTTTCGATGCCGTGGTTAGTTTGGTATAGCCAAGCGCTGTAAACAGCTTTGATTCCAACAGTTTGCCCAGATTTACACTGTCATTCTGAAACTCCATTTTGAAACTGACATAGCCAACAGTCGTATCGGACTCGAAAGCTGGATTGGTGTTTGGCGGAGCCTCATCAGGCCGACTCGACGCGCGTGCCACCAAACTTCTCCAAGGTGACCTGATTGTTAACCATGAATTCTGTGCCCACGCTGAAACCAGCCAGATGATCCGGTGACCACCGTCGTACGACTGAGGGTTTGACATAACCAAAATCGAGGCCAGCGTTCGTGAGTGGCTCGAACCTTGGCGCATTGCAGGCTCCCCATAGTATAGAAACCTTGCTCTCCTTCTTTGGCCAAGTCTCGCTATCCACTGCAACACCCTCTCAAGGGGGTGAGGGCGGTCGATGGGTATATGGAAAGGATCGCCCACCAACACGCCAATGCTCAAACCGTAGAGCCAGATCGCTATAAGGAGAAATACCGATGCACTATTTTAAGATAGAAATCGGCTATGGAGATGTGCCGCTTACCAGAAATGCGCCACTATACCCCGTGCCGAAAAGCTTTAAGTTGATGAACTGAAACGGTTCTTGACGACAATAGTCCCACTACTTGCCTATTTAATTCTCCGAAAGTGTTTTGTTAGAACTGCAACCTCAGGCTGGCATACCCAACGGTCTTGTCAGACTCGAAGGCTGGGTTGGTGTTGGGTGGGGAGTCATCAGGCCGGCTCAACGCGTGTGCAACCTGCATCTGCAAGGTAACTTGATTGTTCACTATGATATCCGCACCCAAGCTGACACCAGCCAGATGATCCTGTGACCAACGGCGCAAGGCGGAGGGCTTCACATATCCAAAGTCAAGGCCTGCGTTCATGAGCAACTCGAGCCTTGGCGCTTTGTAGGCACTCCATTCGACCGTATTGTTTAGGTAAATCCCGGTTTCGCCATACAGGCTATCGTCGTGAAAGCCCCGAACCGTACTCCATCCACCGAAACCGAACTGTTCAATCCCCGGCAGGATGTCGTCCGAATACTGCCCGGACAGCGTTCCTCGATAATTCAGTCCGCTATTTCTAATAGGGGCGGAGAAATCTGTGCGGAGCTTCACCAGACGGAACTCCTGATCGATCACACTGCGTTCCGGAATCTCAGCCCCCAGGGCATCAAGCCCAGCCTTCAAGCCAAGGTTCCAGAAGAGCCGTCCCGGTCCGATTGTCTGTTCACCCCTAAGACCCAATGAGGCAATCGTCAGGCGTTGGCGTTGGCTGGTAATCTCGATGTCATCGATCGAGGTTTTGGTTCTGTTCAGTTTCAGGTCACCATAGGCATAAACCTTAGAGGTCTGATTCCGCATCAACAGACGCTCCGTCAGCAGGATCAGGTATTGGCTGCGCCCCTCAGTGACAAAGGACTGGTCTATGCCTTGGGTGATAAACCGATAATCGCTGGCCCCCAGATCTGCATTGAACAGCCAGTTTCCCAACGGGAGACCCCAGTTGACGGAAACAGAATCCGAATAGCGTTCCCCACGCTCTTCAAACGGCGTGGTGGTGATCCCGATCCTCAACTGGTCATTGAGGTTCAACCCGTTGTCGAGACCAAAGGTGCTGGTGCCTTTGATCCGTCCCGTGGATTCAAACCCTGAGTGGTCAAACAGGAAATCCAGATACCACGGACGTTGATCCTGCACATCAATCTGGATGAAGGACCCGCCTGGGGATTCTCCGGGCACGAGCTGGAACTGGCCGCTTGCCGACCGGGGCGCATTGATGTTCTCCAGGCCCTGTTCAAGGTCTCGCAGATTCAGAAGATCTCCTCGTCCGGTCGGGAAGGCAGCATTCAGCCGCGCATCCGCTGGTTTTCCGGTTCCATAGACATAGCCTTCGATGCGACCCGGCACGATGGTAATTGCCAGAGACCCATCTGCAATGTCCTGTTCAGGGACATAAGCACGGGTCGTGATAAAGCCCAACTCCTGATAGAACGTGTTGATCTCGTTCAGTGTCTGCGCAATGTCTGCTGCCGTCGCACAAGTGCCGACCAGATCACGATAGCCTTCGGGCTCACGCTTGAAAGCTTCAAAGCCTTCGAGGTCAATACTGTGGATGTCGAAACAAGGGCCACCCGGGGGAGGGGCATAGAGGTCCGCGCCAGCGGTTTGATCCTGCACCACATCTTCACGTTCTTCGAAGTCCCGGCGACGTTGCTCCTGATCTTCCGTCTGCTGGGCTTGTTGTTGTTGGATATCGTTGCCTATGCGCCGTAATTCATCTGCCGAGATACCCTGCGCCAGCGTCTTGCTCACAAGCCACCAAAAGACAAGTATAAAAATTAAGAAGATAAAATCCTGAGCTTTTTTCCCCATCAATTGGCACTCGCTCAGCTTAGCCGTTCATACGCAGCAGTGAACCCGTACAACGAAACCGGGAAATCAACAGCCTTGTCGCGCGCCGTCCAGACCCGGGCCCTTACTTCCAGCCCTTTGCGAAAGGCTGACAAGACATCCCCGTCCATGCGAAATCCGGCGTGACAGCCAAGTTGGTCGCAAACTTCGTAAAGCACTTTGAAGGGTCGACGTTTGTCTACGTTCAACTCAATACCAGGAGCCAGATAGACGCCAACGGGAACTGTCATGACGGCATAGCTTTGGCCCGTGTCTTCATCTGTAGATACGCTCAAAAGGAAAACAGGCGGACCATCCTCCCTGGCGGCAACACTTTGCACCATCTGACAAACTCTGCTTTGCGCTGCGGGTTGGCACAGAACACGCCAATCCGAAAACACCTCCTCCGTGGGCTGGAACTCTGTTACTTGCGCCAATGCCGTCGAGTGGAAGAGGCCGAGACCAATACAGCTGGCCAATCGGCGCAACGCATTGCTATTCATGCGCATTTAAACATGTACTTCACACTAACATGCGTCGTGTTTACCGGAAAGCTTGCCGTCTGTACCATTTGGCCGATAGCCGGGTTCCAGGTCTGCTGTGTGTATGTCGTTTGTTTGTTGAAAGGTTCCGAAACAGATCGGGACGTGATGATCGCGGGCCCCACACAAATCTCGTTGAACGCGTTCTGACTGAACTTGTCCTGCTGAGCTGCACGGTTCTCGCGAACTTCGATTGTCGCCGCAAAGCTACCGTCGCTAGTCGGAGAAACGCCATATAGCACCTTAAGCTGCTCAGGTGACGTCTCTGTGCAAGCGCCCAGGATAAATAGAAAAACGGCAGAAACCTTGTGGATTGTATTCATGGTTCAAGTAACCAGTTTGGTATGCTTAAGAATTTGAAATCGGTTGCACGCTCTACGGCCCATCCTGATCCAGCGGTGCCGCTTCCCACTCGCGGGCAAACTTCTGCGCTGCCTCCAGATCATCGCGATCCAATTGAGTGCTTAAGGTGTCTCGGAGAATGCGGGCCTCATCCATACCCCGTGCAGACGCCAGGTTTGCATAGCCATGCGCTTTGATGAGATCCCGTTCCACGCCGTTTCCTGATTGATAGGCTTTAGCCAGCTCGAAGAGACCCAACGGATTGCCAGCTCCTCCCGTGCGCGAAAAGTTTTCGACAGCAGTCTCATAACTCTGTTCAACACCTTCGCCATCGCGATAGGCCTGACCCAGGTAGTTGATTGCCGCCACGTGGTTCTGCTCAGCGGCTCGCTTCCAGTAGGTCACGGCCTTGGCAGTATCTTCGTCAATTCCTTGCCCATCTGCTAAAAGCAGCCCGCAGTTAAACGCGCTGTTGGCATCGCCGGACTCGGCCGCCGCACAAATCAATTCCGCTGCGCGCTGGTAGTCTTGAAGAACCAATTCGCCATTCAGATACATCAAGCCGAGCCGGTTCTGCGCGAGCGCGCTCCCCTGATCGGCCGCCGCGCTATAGAGCTCGACAGCGCTGCGCATGTCACGCTCAGTTCCCAGACCCATTTCAAACAGACGCCCGATGAAGAACGCGCCGTCCGCGTCACCGTCGTCAAAGCCGGCCTGAAACTCCTCGACCGCGCCGGAAACATCGCCAGCTTCAAGGGCAACTATGCCCGCTGGAACGTCCGCAAGTGCAACGCACGCGAGAGATACAGACACCGCTCCGCAATAAGCGGTCTTCAAAATGCGCATTTCGTAACCTTTTGTTTATGCGTTTAGCAGGGGAACATTAACTGTTTACGTCTCGCTTCCCTTTAGTCACTGACCTGGAACCGAAAATTCAGACGATGCGTGACGCGGTTAGGCAAAAATCCCATCCACACCGCCGCGTCACGCTAGCGCCTCAGGGAGTGTCGATACTTATCGGCCATATTGCGCCCGGGAACCAATACTGAAGCGCTATTTTAGTATACCCAAAAGCTATCGATAGGCGATTGGAGGATTGCTCTGCCAGCTTGTTTGGGACTGGTTCGAATTTGTCTGACAGCACCACCGCCCCCAAAACATATGGAACGTAGAACAATCCGGCGCGGGATGACTGGTTTGCGTTTCTAGGTGTGCCCATAGAGCATTCAGCCGACCCCCGGTCTTAATTACCACACGCCTCGTATTGAGGTTTTTGAGAGTGCAGCCGAGCTTTACGACACGTTGGGTACTCGTCGACACCTACGATCATTCATGGTGCAATAGCGACAAATGCGATGGTGCAGACTATTCTACTGCACACTTTAACATCGACACTGGTGAAGAGCTTCACGAACCCCCAGGCTCGTTTAAGTACATTCCCAAAGCTAAAGCCGATGCGCTCTGGGCCGCTGAGAGAGAAAAGTGGATGGCTGAGTGCGCAGCACGCAAAGAACGGGAAAAACACATCTTTGAAATCGAGGAGACGTTGGCGCCAGCCCACCTGTCGTGCAGTTCGAATTAACGTTGCACGACCGACGCGCGCGCAGATCGGTTCAAGCATCGCCCAGATATCGTCGACGACGTCCGCGAGGCTCATGTCTTCGATCTCGGTGGCTTCGGAGTAGGCGCGCCACTGGGCAGACTTTGTCGCGTCGCTGGCAAATGCCTCGGACAAGCCTGGCGGTCGTTCTTTCGGCACTTCCGTTTGACGTCGCTCAAAGGTTTTCTCAATGCTGGCCTGCAATTCGTCCATATTGAGATCGACGGCCTTCGGCAGCGCCCATAAGTTGTAGTAATCCTTCATCCGACCATTGATGATACCGAGTGTCACGATGGCCTGGAATGTCTCAGCGATGACCGTTTCGGGGGAGTAGGCGCGCACCGCTGCCGAGGGAAAGTCGAGCAGTGAGCCGTAGTCGAGCTTTCCAAGCGCGTCTCCGAACCCGACATCGATCGTGATCGGAATCTGCGTCTTTTCGAGAAAGGCAGTCGTCTTCAGGCGCATGCCGCCGTAGACCTGATCGTCCCTGATCGGTGCTGCTGTAAGGTTGGCGTCGTCAAAGATCAGGCCGTCATCTGCGTCGATTGCCAGAATCTCGGCAATGGCCGCCTTAAGGGTTTCCTCGTCCTCAGCACCGAACGACAGGAAATCTACGTTCCTGGTAAACCGGCCTCTGTCCTTGGTCCAAAGGGTCACAAGCATACCGCCTTTCAAGACGAAGCGGCCGGCACACCGCAGGAATTGCACAAGTGCGATAAAACGGGCGCGGTCACCTCATTGGTTCCGCTGACGATCGAGAACCGCCTGTTCTATCGCAGTGCTGACACCGTGATCGAAGATTACCCTCGTCTCGCGCCCATGCGCAATGCAACCTCCGGTTCGGTCGCATTGATCGCTACCCGGCCGAAGCAGGTCTACGGCGGGGAGGGTGAGTTGGTTCTTGAGCGGCGGATGGTGCGTCCAGCGAAGAAAAGCTTCCTGACCGAAGAGGCGTTTGAGCGGTCAAACTGGGAGCCCGTAAATACTACCACGTTTCGGGCTCTTTGGGATGCAGAGGTTGCCGAGCTGCCCGATACGGAGACACGCCAACTTCATCTGCTGACCGGGTTGATCCTGCCGATCTGGACGGAGATTCCGGGTGACAATACTCGCATTTATCGGGTGCAGCCGGAGGAGGGGCCTGCCTTGCTCGGCCGCGCGCTCGATGAGACCCAGGCATCAGTTCTGCGCGGCAAGTTTATGGACCTTGATGCGGCTACACCAACGGACATGCTCCGGATCGTGTTGGATACGGATCGGGCCGTCGAACTGGGCAATGCGTTCAGCCTGAAACGCCGCCGCGTGGCCGGGCATCAGCGGTTGGAACTCACCGGAGTTTCGAAAGACAGCCTACCCTGGCTCAAGTCGTTGGGTTGCTTTACCGAGATCCACCAGTACCAGCTCCGGGTGTTCGTGCCAGCAGAACCAGAAGACCAGGCGCTGCGCGTTCTCACTGCAATCCAATCAGGCCACGCTGTGGACGAGCCAGGCGTGATTGCAGCCGAATGAGGCCCAAGAGACCCGGAGGTGGCATTTGTTACTGCCTCCGGGTCAACAAATCCTCCGGTTCAGATATCCGGTCACCACACGTTCAGGCAGGCTTTCGGTTTGCCTATCAGCCATAGTTATCGGCTATTCCACAATAGTGCATCAGTATTGGCTTTCCATCCCCATATGGCCGAAATCTAACCATACCCCCTTGGTTACAGCGTGGCGCGGTATGAACGGGGGTTTAGCTCTGACCGCGTCACGCACCCCAATA
>NZ_CANLDZ010000042.1:0-17289 GCF_947489545.1 uncultured Ruegeria sp.
TGAACGCTTTGCTACGTGAAATGGAGGCAACACCTCATTCTGGCCAGTGCAACCACGGGCGGCCAACCTATGTGGAATTGAAACTTGCCGATATTGAAAGGCTCTTCGGAAGAACTTGAAGCAATAGTATAGTAGTGACGTAGGACGCGCGGTAACGACGCATTTTGGCGCGTAGCATTGACAGTCGTATCAAAAAAGGTACATATGAGCGCAGGAGAGATAAAACGCCTCCCCGCCCGATTCTTCGAAAATGAGAATGGGACAACACCAGTTTTAGACTGGCTACGGGGATTGTGCGCAGAAGATAAGAAGTCAGTCGGAGAAACAATCAAGACCGTCGAATTTGGCTGGCCTGTTGGTCTGCCGGTTTGCAGGCCAATTAGTAATCGTAAAGGCTTGTGGGAAGTTCGCGCCGATGTGTCGGATGGAAAGATCGCCAGGGTTTTCTTTTGTATAGATGGCGGTGAGATGGTCCTGCTGCACGGGATCATCAAGAAAAGCCAAAAGACGCCAAAGAATGACCTTGATACAGCAGTTAAGCGGCAGAAAGGGTTGAGACGATGAGTGAGAATGAAATGGAAATCGGCACCGTCGGTGCTTCGTTTGACGACTTTCTGGCCGAAGAAGGCATTCTTGAAGAAGTTACAGAGGTCGCCATTAAGCGTGTGATTGCGCTCCAGATCGCGCAGGAAATGGAAGCAAAGCACATCACCAAAGCCGCTATGGCAAAGAAGATGAACACCAGCCGAGCGCAAATTGATCGTCTGCTAGACCCTGAGCATGAAGGGGTCACGCTGGGGACCATGTTCAAGGCTGCGAAGGCCGTTGGCCGCCGCCTGCAGGTAAGCTTGGCCTGATCTGTTATCATAATTGTTCACTTCTCAAGCTGCCTGTTGCCAGAAAACAAAGAGCGTAAGCTCGAACGGTTTTGAATCCTGGTAACTATTGAGAAGTGGAAGGCTACGAGTGGAGTAGCCACCATCTTGTGTAAGCGACCGGTTAGCTAAAGGCCGAACTAGTCCCTACCAAACCTTGTTCTGAGGTACCCCGTTTCACCGTGGCGCTGAGCGCACTGGGTTTTCTATCTTTGGGATAGAGGTGCCAGTCCCATTGTCAAACGTCGCACCTCCGTCAAACGTATCGCTCTGATGGGAAATAACCTGCCGTTGTGCCTCCGTCTTGCGATGCTTCCCAGCCGAACCGTCCCGCCTCTTAGAGTGAAAGAGGGCCTTTGGAATTTTTGATCCCGGAAGGGGATCGAGAAACTTTTCCAGAGGAAAACGACATGCAACATCAATACACTGACACCCAGATCCCGCTCAACAAACTGGTTCTGCACCCGCGCAATGTTCGTGCCAGCACGCCGGACAGCTATTCCGAAGATCAGATCCAACCGTTGGCGGCAAACATCCAGGCGCATGGTCTCCTGCAACCACTGATCATTCAGCAGCTTGAGGATGGTACCTATGGTGTCGTGGCTGGCCGCCGCCGGCGCGCTGCACTGATCATGCTCGCCGCGGACAAAAGTGCCAAGGGTTTCACCAAGGCCATGAAAGTCGCCTGCCGCGAAGTACCTGCAGAGGATGCCGCAATCACCAGCATCAGCTACTCGGAGAACGCATTGCAATTGCCGATGGACATGCTCGACCGCTACGAGGCTTTCACGGCGATGCGCGACCAGGACGGGCAGGGGGTTGATGCTATCGCCCGGGCATTTGCAATCCCGGAACGCAAGGTGCTCGAAGCGCTGCGCCTGGGCAACATCCATCCGGAGATCCGCGCGGCCTATCGGGAGGGCAATCTGGGTCTTGAGGCGCTCAAACGCTTTGAGGCACATCCCGATCCGGAGGTGCAGCTGGAGACTTTCGTGGGATTGGTGCAGGAATACGGCCGCATCGATGCTTGGCGTGTCAGATCGGCGTTCCAGAACCGCTTTGTGCGGATCGGCGACAAGCTGGGTGCTTTTGTGGTTGATGAATACCGCGAAGCCGGCGGCGAAGTGATCACGGATCTGATCGAAGAGGATAGCATTCTTTCCGACAGCACGTTGATCAACAAGCTGTTGGACCAGAAGCTGGGTGATCTGGCTGAACAGAAACGCGAAGCACTGGGATTCGCCTGGTCTGAAGCGCGCACAGAAGTGGAATGGGACACGTTCAGCGATTACGGGCGTGTGTACCCGGAGCCCATTGAGCTCGACGACAAAGCTCAAGCCAAGGCCGATAAATTAGTCGAGCAGATGGATGCCATCGCGGAAGAAAGCGAGGCCGCTGACAGCTACGAAGAAGAGTGCCGCCTCGATGAGCAGCATGACGCGCTCACTTCGGAGTATGAGCAGCTCACCACTGGTTATAGTGAAGGGGATCGCGCGGTTGCCGGTGTCATCGCGGTCTGGGAGCGCAACGAACTTGATTATCGTGTCGGCATGGTGCGACCCGAGGACGTGCCCGAGAAGATCTCGACAGGTACATCGTCGAATACCTCGGCAGGTGGCACCGACGAAGAAACCGCTCAGGCCGGCCCGAAGATATCGGCAAAGCTCAGCGACGACATGGCCCATGTCCGCACGCGCGCGATGGGGCTGGCCCTGGCGCAATCTCCGGAACTTGCTCGTGACTACGCCGAGTTCACGCTAATCCGTAAGGTCCTCGGTGGGGCAGGGTTCTACATCGCCAATGCCAGCACCCTATCGGCTTCACGCGCCAGCTATGGCCCGGAGGATCCGGAAGGCAGCTTGCTACAGATTGAGGAGGTCTTTGCCACACTGTTCGATGGTCTGGAGACAGACTGGCTCGAACTGTCCGGGGTTGAGTGCTTCACCACCTTCCGGGCCTTGTCGGCCGATGCACGGGCCGCTTTGCTGGCCTATGCGGTGGCACAGACGCTGGAGCCAAAAACCGCCCCCGGCCTGCGCGATGAGGTGCGCGAAGCGGTCGAGCGGGAAGCGCTGCCCAACATCCGCGACGTCTGGACACCCGATGAGGCATTCCTGAAGCGCCTCACCAAGCCGGACCTGATCACGATCCTGCGCGATGTTGGTCTGAAGTCCGAAGCCTCGGTCTATTCGGATGGCAAAAAGTCCAAACTGGTGGACTACATGGGCAAGCTCTTTGCCGAACCCTTCGCCACCCTGACGCCGAGCCAGCTCGAAGCGGTTACCACCTGGGCACCGGATTTGATGGCACATGCGCCGATCGAAGAGGAAGAGCCGGAAGACGACGCAGACGAGGTGGCGATCGCCGCCGAGTAAACAGCAATACGACAAGCCGTCCAATATTTGGGCGGCTTGCTTCCAGGATCACCATTCACAGAGGTTAACACCCGTTGACACGCATCTTTATGCAGCCCTGATCTTCGTCAAGCCAAACATGTAGATCCACATCTGAACCCTTGGTCATTCGCCCGCACCTATTCTGGAAGTTGTTGCTTTGACGCCAATCGCCTAGCCGCGACGTGCCCCTCCACGAGCTGCTTCGCTTTTTCCACTGATGGAAAAACATCAACTAACTCGTTGTCTTGCCCAACCTTGCGCGTTTTGCCGTCTCCGAAATACAATTCCCATTGGCCAGGTTGCTTCTGCAAAATTTCATAGTGCAAATGGCCATCATAAATGCGCAGTAGCCAAGATTCTGGGGCTTCC
Source organism: uncultured Ruegeria sp. (assembly GCF_947489545.1). NCBI lineage: Bacteria > Pseudomonadati > Pseudomonadota > Alphaproteobacteria > Rhodobacterales > Roseobacteraceae > Ruegeria > uncultured Ruegeria sp. Next base: position 3,641 of record NZ_CANLDZ010000042.1, read on the forward strand.
GGTGTCATACCCCGCCACTGTTCGCTGGTTTCCACACTATTTCCTGTCATTATTCAGCACCTTTCTTGGAACAGCTACGATAAATCAGGATGGGCCATAACACCCATAGCGGACTTCGGTCTCGCTACCTTCGATGCAACAGCCATTCGTCGAGAACTTCTGTGAACTGTTCGACGAACATTGAAGCTGGTTCTACAGCACATCCATTCATTGCTTCGAGCGCCATAATCTCGATTTTATTGTATGTGTAACCTCTGTCCGGCAGGTTGGCGCCGTAACTCAAACCAGAGACGAAACCGTTTGCCCAGTCGATCAGGGCATTGCGGACACCGGGCGCTCCCCAGTTAGAAGTCAGATAGTGGCACTTATGCGCGCCTATGCCGTTGATTTCGGACGATTTGGATTGACCCGCTACTGTGTTGACGGAAAAAGCAATAATAACAGCGAAAATAAAAACTCTCATTCCGCACCTTTCCTGGAACTCAGCTCTGCCAGTCTTTCACGCTCGGCTTGTTCGCCCCATTCCTTCAGCTCGTCGGCATCTTGAAAACCGTACCACAGAGCCCAAAGGTGCGCCCGCTCGTTGGCTAATTCTGCGGATTTGTCATTTGGATCTACGGGCATGACTCTACATCTCTTCCTGTACCTAATGACACCGTTCCACTTGCGGTCGGTAACCGACGATGCCGACGCGCAAATCGTAAGACCGGGTTGCTGCGTAAAGAAGTGTTGAGGCGCTATTTTTTAATAGGCCCAAACTATGGTTTCGCCGTGTAGAAAGTGTTCTGTGCGAGCAGCACCCGCATTGGCGTTTTTGGGTGCTCAAAAATCAGAGGACAAACACAATGAAACTGGCAACAACAGTGCTCAGCGCGCTTACGATTGGTGTACTCACTGCCTGCACGGATTTCAGCAGTGAACCTCCTCTCGTACAGTTTCAAGGCGCACCTGTAGAGTTCCCCATTATTTTTATGGAGTATCATGGAGTCATCCACCATGGCTTATCGACTGTCTGCAAATATGAGATGGGAAAGCAGCGTGGTGAATTTACCGTACCTGAAGTTGTGAAATTTGAATTCACAGATAAACAGCAAACTCTTGTCCTGAACTGCACAGTTGATGAGGTAATTCCCATCGTCAAAAACAGGTCGGGGATTAAAGCCTTTCACTGGGAGGGGTCCTGGACTTGGTCAACAGAAACGACTTTCCGTCGAAAAACCAGTTATCGTGCAACTGGACCCGTTGGGGATTCTCGGTATTTGAGGGTTCCGGATGTAGAAGCTCTTTCCAAACTACGTGAGACCCTGATCGAAACGCGTGGGGTGCAGATACTTCCTTATCAAATTATAGTAGCTCCCGCAAAAAGATCAGTGAAAAAAACAATTATACGTTAGGTATTTAGGCGAACTGGATGCCGTTTCAGTGAGGAGCGTGTGGAGGCTGTAAGGCACGGAGGCCAAGAGAAGCTCCAGAAACTCCCAGACTGTCTTTCTGTTTGCCTTCTCGACCAACTGATCACCTGAAAGCTGTATGGAATGCACATTGAAGTGACCTTTTTTGAAATCACGTTCACAGCGGACCGCGCAGGTAAAATAAAGCATATTGTCAAACGGCCCTGTGAAGAGGACGCGCTGGACCGTATCTGGGCCGCTTACCCTGGCCAAACCCTCACGATCCATAGCATCCGGAAACACGTACGGGTGCGTGACACCAATTTCCATCGTCCCAAGGGCTGAAGTTAGCCCTCATAAAACCCAAAAAGTAAGAGAAGACTTCTTTTTCTGCCGATTTTCACTCTTGGAAAAAGGCAGAATCCGATGCTTCCCTCTGGAAAAACCCGCGAGCTGATCGCAACTCTGAAATCCGAAATTCAAAACCACACCTTTGATACCCGCCGTCTGAGCGACGTGATGACCCGGGGTCTGGGCGGAACCGATGCCAGCGGAGCGTGGTCCTGGCGCCTGGCCTTCGACCTGATGCAGATCGCGGCGGGTCGTGTCGTGCAGATCGATATCCGGAACCCGCAACGGACCTTGGTGCAACTGGCAGCGCTGATGGGTCGCCTGCCCACGGAAACCCGGCGTTCCGAGCGCCAGGTTCAACTCCAACAATTCTCGACCCCGTTTGACCTGGCTTTTGTGGCCTCGTATGCCGCGCGGATTCAAAAAGGGGATCTGGTCCTTGAACCCTCGGCCGGCACCGGTTCCCTCGCCACCATGGCAGCGGGGCAGGGGGCAAAGCTGCTGCTCAACGAACTGGATCCGCAACGCCGGGCGTTGTTGCAGGCGACCAGTGGTCAGACAGTGACAGATCACGATGCCGAATTCATTGCTGATCTGATCGACGACGGGACAGCCCCGAGCGTCGTGCTGATGAACCCGCCCTTTGCTTCCAGCGCAACCCGGTCTGACCCGACCATTGCTGCGCGCCATGTGCTGTCGGCATTAAAGGCGCTCCGTCCCGGCGGGCGTCTCGTTGCAATTGTGCCGCCATCGGTCTCCGCCAGTGGAGATGCGGGTCTGTGGCGTCGGATCTGCAATCAGGCCGCTCCGGTCCTGCGCCTGCATCTGCCGCGCACCATGTTTCGAAAGATGGGCGCGTCCGTCAGCACCGATCTGCTTGTTCTGGACAAATCTGGGGCAGGGGAGGGGAAAGACTGCCCTGTTCACAGCTGCGTTGATCTGGAAACCGCTCTCTCGGTCTTGCGGGACGCTTGCCCACCACGGGTGCAGCTGGCAGCCCCAGCAGCAAAGAAACCCACGCGCAGCCTTAAACCTGCGGCACAACCCGCTTCTCGCGGTCGGAAGTTGATATTGCCGGGTCAAAGCAGCGTCACCGCAAATGTAACCACACCGCTCAAAGTGGAGACCTACAGTGAGCCTCGAGCCAACAAGCCCATATCGGATGTCTATGCCAATTACGCGCCACAGCGGATCTCGATCGAGGGCTCACAGCCGCATCCTTCACCGCTGGTCGAGAGCCTGGCCATGGGTTCGGTTCATCCGCCACTGCTAAAAGGCGAGGTGCTGTCGCTGCCACAAAAGCTGGTCACGGAGGGGGTGTTGTCCGAGGCCCAGCTCGAAACCATCCTTATGGCGGAAACTTCGTTCTCGACGGATCTGCCGGGGCGGTTTGTCCGCGACGATGAGGGCACGCTGGTCCGGTCGGACGATACAGAAGACGCGCTGGCGATCCGGCAGGGTTACTTTCTCGGGGACGGCACCGGCTGCGGCAAGGGCCGCCAGGTGGCCGGGACTATTCTGGCCGGATGGCTTGCAGGCCGTCGCAAGGCCTGTTGGGTTTCAAAGAGCCAGACACTGATCGAGGATTCTGTCAGGGACTGGACCGATATCGGCGGAGGCCAGAGCGACATCCACGCGATCAGCCGGTGGAAGCCGGACGAAGAGATCAATCTCTCGCAGGGCATTCTCTTCTGCACCTATGCCACCCTGCGCTCTGTTGGCCAGAGCGGTGCCCGTCGTCTGGACCAGATTCTGCGCTGGCTGGGTGACGATTTCGATGGCGTGATTGCTTTCGACGAAGCCCATGAGATGCAGAATGCCGGTGGCGGCAAAGGCAATCGCGGTGTGAAAGCAGCCTCGCAACAGGGGCTGGCCGGTCTGCGGCTGCAGAACGCCGTTCCTCGCGCCAGGGTGCTTTATGTTTCGGCCACCGGTGCCACGGAAGTCTCGAACCTTGCTTATGCGTCCCGCCTGGGGCTCTGGGGGCAGGGGCCTGAATATCCGTTCCCGTCCCGTGCTCAATTCGTGAGTGCTATGGAAGCCGGCGGTGTGGCCGCCATGGAAGTGGTTGCCCGCGACCTGAAGGCCCTTGGCCTCTACACGGCTCGCGCGCTGAGTTTCGAAGGGGTCGAATATGACATCCTTGAACACGCCCTCACGCCCGGGCAGGTCGAGATGTACGACACTTATGCGTCCGCGTTCAAAACGATTCACACCAACCTGCAGGCGGCCCTGGAAGCGACCGGGATCACCAACACAGACGGCGAGGGTGCCGCAAAGGCGGCTGGGGCTGCCCGATCAGCGGCAATCTCCGCATTTGAGAGCACCAAGCAACGCTTCTTCAACCACCTTCTGCAGGGCCTCAAGGCTCCGGCCGTGATCGAACAGATCCGCTCGGACATCGAGGTGGGTTTTGCGCCCGTGGTGCAGATCGTCTCAACCGGCGAGGCCTTGCTGAAGCGGCGACTCGAAACGCTCGATCCCGACGAGGATCTGACGGAGGGAGCCTTAACGCCTCGGGACTACGTGGTTGGCTACCTCGAACGCGCCTTTCCGGTCACCCAGCAAGTCCTCATTGAACAGGAGGATGGATCGGTCCTGTCGCAGCCCTTGCGCGACGAGCAGGGCCAGCTCGTGATCTCGCGCGAAGCGGTGGCACTACGGGAGGCGGCACTGGAAGAGATTATGCTGCTGGCCGCCGTTCCCTCCGCGTTGGATCAAATCATGTGGGCCTTTGGTCCGGAGATTGTCAGGGAAGTGACGGGGCGGAGCCAGCGCCCGGTGAAAGACGACGCGGGCAATCTGCGGATCGAGCGGCGCGGCGCCAGTGCCAATTCCGCCGAAACCAAGGCGTTCATGAGCGGTGACAAGGTGGTGCTGATCTTTTCTGATGCGGGTGGGACAGGCCGGTCTTATCACGCCGCGCAATCGGCGAAGAACCAGGCACGTCGACGTCACTACCTGCTGGAGCCCGGATGACGCGCGGATGCAGCCATCCAGGGCCTTGGGCGTACCCACCGCGCGGCACAGGTATCGGCACCGTTTTTTCGGGTCTGCACATCGGACGTCCATGGCGAGAAGCGTTTTACCTCGACGATCGCCCGGCGTCTGGACACGTTGGGCGCGCTGACCAAGGGGCAGCGGGAAACCGCATCTCAGGGTATGTTCCGGGCCAGCGACAATCTGGAAAGCCCGATTGCGCGGGGATGTCTCCGCAACCTCTATGGCGATCTGGTCCGTGGCGATTGCCCCGCAATGAGCTACGATGAGTTCACCAACTGGACCGGCCTGAAGCTCACGACACCCGAGGGCGTTATGCTGGAAGAGTTGCCACCCATCCAACGTTTTCTCAACCGGGTGTTGGCCCTGCCGATCGCGATGCAGAATGCGATCTTTGCGGAGTTTATGGAGAAGATCGAATTGGCCACCGAGCGCGCACTGGCAGCGGGTACGCTTGATGTTGGCCTGGAAACCCTGCGCGGCGATCGCATCACGGCTGGCGCAGCACAGGAGCTGCGCGTGTGTGACAAGACCGGAGCTATCACCTCGTTGGTGCCAATCACGATCGAGAACAGGATGTCCTATCGAAGCGCCGGTACCGTTCTCGACGATCACCCAAACCTGTCGCCCATGCGCAATGCAAGCTCGGGCAATGTGGCAATGATCAGCAAGCGGCCGCGGCAGGTTTATGGCGATGAAGGTGAGATGGTGTTGGAGCGTTGGATGATCCGCCCGGCAAAGAAGAGCTTCCTGACCGAAGAAGCATATGTGCGCTCTGCCTGGGAACCTGCTGCAGCATCCACCTTCAAGACACTCTGGGATGCGGAGGTGGCGCAGTTGCCCGAAACAGAAACGCAGCAGCTGCACTTGCTGATCGGTCTGATCCTGCCGATCTGGACGGAGATCCCCGGCGACAATACTCGCATCTACCGGGTCCAGCCGGAAAACGGTCCTGCTCTGCTTGGTCGCGCCATCGACGAGACCCAGGCGGCCGCCCTGCGCGGCAAGTTTATGGACCTTGATGCGGCTACGCCAACGGACATGCTGCGGATTGTGTTGGATACGGATCGTGCCGCAGATCTCGGTGGTGGGATCAGCCTGAAGCGCCGCCGCGTGGCCGGGCATCAGCGGTTGGAACTCACCGGAGCCTCGAAAGACAGCCTACCCTGGCTCAAGTCGTTGGGTTGCTTCACCGAGATCCACCAGTACCAGCTCCGGGTGTTCGTGCCAGCAGAGCCAGAAGACCAGGCGCTGCGCGTTCTCACTGCAATCCAATCAGGCCACACCGTGGACGAGCCAGGCGTGATTGCAGCCGAATGAGGCCCAGGAGACCCGGAGGTGGCATTTGTTACTGCCTCCGGGTCAACAAATCCTCCGGTTCATGATATCCGGTCACCACACGTTCAGGCAGGCTTTCGGTTTGCCTATCAGCCATAGTTATCGGCTATTCCCCGATAGTGCATCAGTATTGGCTTTCGATCCCAATTTGACCGAAACCTAACCATACTCCCTTAGTTACAGCGTGACGTGGTGTGAATGGGGACTTAGCTCTGACCGCGTCACGCAACCCCAAAACTTCCAAACCCAGAGCCGCACCGAGAATTACGTGAGTTTAAAAGAAAACCTATGAGCAAACTTGCTTTCTTAATGAGTGTCGCCCTCGCAAGCCCCGCATCGTCACGAGACAATAGTGGGTTTTAGAGGTCGTTAATGTATAGCATTGAGCCATTTTTGGCGGCAGTATCGGGGCAAGATACCTATTTGGACACCGCCTTTGAAAACCATATTTCGCAATTGCGCCAGAATCTCATTCAGGAATACCATCGTACACAATCTAAACTGAAAAATACCGTACTGGCTCAGGATGGTTTTTGGGCCGATCGCAGCTTTCCGGTGTTGTCGATTCTGTCACCCGCGATGATCAGCCACGAGGGAAATATTGAATATCCCGGTGATCCGGTCTGCCTCTATGCGGGTATTTCCAAGATGATCGCAGGGGTACTTCCATCATTCCAATATCCGTTTTCCGATCAAGATCAATATCTTACTCATTGTCCGCAACTAGGCCATCTGCCCGATCTGCCCTACAGGCTCGCCCAAGGAAATTCGACAAAACGCAGCATCGACCAAAGCTGGGACAAGCTGAATACAGACCAGACGGTGTTTGACCCGCGCGCCTGGAATGCCGAGTCGCGCCAGCAATTGCGCGAATTGCTGACCTGGCAGAAACCCGTGATCGTAATGATCAGTTCCGTGTCCTGCGCCCATAGATATGCGCTGGCCATTGCCCGGGAAATTAAATCCGTATTACCTGATACGGTGGTGATCATGGGAGGTCGGCATGCGGATGAAACCGTTAGTTTCGATAAGAAATCTAATCTGGTCAGCTATTCCTACTCCAGTACGCTGCGTTCCATTCTTGATGGACGCAGCACGCCGGATGTAGATTTTATCATATCGCGGGACGGTGCCTATTGCCTCGACTTTCTGATGAAATCCCTGTCGCTGGCCTATGATCCTGATCAGGGCCGCATCGACCCGGCGCATATCGAACCGGCCCTGCGGTATATGGCGGCCAACTACGGCGATGTGCGTGGCCAGTCGCTCATCACCTGGTTGTCGCCCCAAGGGCCAAAGGCTATCCTGTTTCGCGGCGCTCGCTATACGCTGTCTGAGGTACCGCACAGCTATTACGCCTTTGCCATCCGGGCGCATTTCCCGATTTTCATGGATGATTCCGGTGCCGTGATGCGCACAGCCCATGTGCTGACCACCGATGCCTGCCCCTATCAGTGTTCCTTTTGTTCCGAAGGCATTGGCGTGATGGGGCGGATGAACAAGCTGTCGCGCACCCCGGCGGACACCATGATCACCCGCCTGAAGGAACTGGCGGACTTTGGGGCGCAGGCGGTGTTTTTCGACGACAGCGTGATGTTCGGCGGCAACATGGCGGCGATGCGGGATTTTTCGGTGCAGTTGACAGCGCTCAAGACCCGGCTACGCCGCGAAGGGCCCGCCGCGCTGTTCACTCAGGAGGGGTTTCAGACTGAACAGGGCGCGGCCAACCTCAGCGACATGCAATGGGGCGCGCAACTGACAGGGGAATTCTTGTCGACTTTCCAGGACGAGGCACAGGGCCGCGACATGCTGTCTGTGATGGCGCAGGCCGGGTGCACCTATGTGTATTTCGGTATCGAAAGCCTAGCGGAAACGGTGATTTCGCGGATCCACAAACACCGTGATGCCGGAGCAAAGATGCGCTGGATCGACAAGATTCGCACCTCGCTGCGGCTGGTGAAATCGGCGGGCATCCAGGTGGGATCGGCGGTTTTGTTCGGTCTGGATGGCGAGAACCGCGATACCATCGACGAGACCATTGACGGCGTTGCCGTGCTTATCCGCGAAGGACTGCTGGATCTGGCCAGCCCGAATATCATGACCTATCACCCCGGCACCGAGATCACCCGGATGCACCAGATGGAAAATCAGCTGGATTACCATTCCGACAGCCATGATGTGCGCCCACCTTACAGCTATTTTGAACAGGCCTTTCCCGGTGTCGTTTCCAAACATCTGAGCGAAGACGACATCTGGTACATCCACGACCGCACCAGCGCGCAATGGGGCACTGTAAGAAATTCCAACGAAACTACACGATATGAAGAGGACAACAATGGAAATGTCTGAATTGGGTCTGAAGGCCCTGATGCAAACCAATGCTTCCCACGGTGAATGGGCCGGTCTGCACCTTCTGATCGACTTTTGGGATGCGGATAACACCGACAGTCTGGAGTTGTGCAGCGCCGCCCTGCGCGACGCGGCGGAGGCCTGTGGCTCGACGCTGCTGGATCTGTCAATCCGCAAATACGGCGAATTGGGTGGCGTGTCAGGCGTCGGTCTGCTGGCGGAATCCCATATCAGCATCCACACTTGGTCGGAATACCGTCGCGCGTCCTGCGATGTTTATGTCTGCGGCCAGTGCGACCCGTATATGTGTGTTCCGGTTCTGAAAAAGCTGTTCAACGCTGATCGCATGAAGCTGACCGAAATCAAACGCATGCTTGAATTCAAGGCATAGGCAAGGGGAGACCACGATGACCAAATCCATTTCCGTTATCAAGGAAACCCGCTCGGGTGAAATGCGCGTGGTGATGATGCCGCGCGAGGTCAATGCCTTTGTATCGACAGGCTATGATGTTTTCGTCGAGGAAAATGCAGGCGTTCATGCCAACGCCTCGAACAAGGATTACGAAGTTGCCGGAGCGCGCATCGTCGATACCAAAACCGCCTGGAGAGCCAGTCCGTTTGTAGTGAAATACAAATGCCCCAGCGTTGAGGAAACCGACTTTCTGACAGCCGACACCCATATCGCCGCCTATTTCCACGCCGAGGGCTCTTTGCCTCTGTCCGAAGCCGTGGCGCGCAGCCAGGCCACGGCCTATTCTTATGAACTGTTCCAACTGGATGACGGCCATTTCCCGATGCCGGTCTGCGACAATGAAATCGCGGGCAAACTGGCGGTACTGAAAGGGGCCTATCACCTGTTGTCGCACCAGGGTGGGCGCGGCACGCTTCTGGCCGATATTCCCGGTGCCGACCGCCCGCGCGTGGTCGTGATCGGCTATGGCAATGTGGGCGGCGCCGCCGCGCGTATGGCGGCCAGCTTGGGCTGTGAGGTCACGGTGTTCGGTACCAACCCCTATTGGCTGCGCCGATTCGCCGCCTCGATGCCGGCGGGGGTGACATGCCTGCTGAACGATCCCGATACGCTGGCTGTGCAGGTCAAGGCGGCGGATCTGGTGATCGGGGCAATCCTGATCTCGACCTATGACACCCCGACAATGATTGACCCCGCGCTGGTGCAGCAGATGAAACCCGGTTCGGTCATCGTGGATGTGACCTGCGGCTATGGCGAGGGCTATCTGCCCACCGGCAGCGACTTCACCAGCTTCGAGAAACCGGCCTATAAGGTGCATGGCGTGCAGCATATCCTAATTGATGCACTGCCCGCCACGGTGCCGATCACTGCCAGTCAGGCGGCCAGCCACAACATGTTGCCCTACCTGCAAAAGATGGGTGCGGCGATTTTCGAGGGCCAGCCCGATCCGGTGTCCAAGCGTGGCATGATCATTCAGGGCGGCCAGTTTGTGCATCCCCTGCTCCGCGATACGTTCAACATGCTCAAGGCGGTGTGATGGGCGCGGATCAGGTTGATGCCGCGCAGATGACCCATGCATCGCTGGGCTATGAAAACCGCGCACAGTTCTACGATATCGAATATTCAGAAACCCGTGATCACGGGTTTCTGACGTCGATGATCGGGTCGGGAAGTCAGCGCATCATGGTTCTGCCCGGCGGCACTGGCACCACGGCGCTGGCGCTGCATCAGGCGCGCCCGGACTGCGCGACCTTCAGTGTCGACATCGAACCGGAAATGGTTCTGGCAGCGCGCGCACGTTTTGAGGGTATTGCCGGGGCGGGCCGCGCACCGGTTTCGGTCTGGGGCGACATGACGGATCTGGCATTCGACCAGCCCTTCGACCGCATCCTTGTTGCGCGTGAGGCCTTTCAGATGCTGCCCGACGTTGCGACGGCACTGGCCTGTCTGGCCTCGATGAAACAGGCGCTGGCGCCCGGCGGGCAAATTGTGCTGGACATCGCCAATTTTGACTGCCCCGCCGCGCGTTCCGATCTGAATTACTACGATACCAGCCGGACCGAAGGGCAGCCCTATCTGGATTGCCGCCAACCGTATGGCGCGGGCCTGTTGCTGCGCCATGTGACGCAGTATTCAGACCCGAATGGCGATCGCCGGTTCCAACTCAGCTATCAGATCGAAACCGAGGAGGCAGAGAAAACGGCACGTTTCGAGGCCAGCCTTGCCCTGCGCCGCTACGATCTGCCTGCGGTGAAGGCGCTGGTGGCACAAACCGGTCTGACATGCACCACCGTCTACGGTGACTATGACAGGTCATCCTTCACCGCAGACGCCCCGCGCATCTGCTGCATTCTAGAGTAAACGATATGGATAGCCCCGGCATTCAGGCAACGGCAGAACCGCAGCAGGTATTCGGCGTAGCGGGCATGGCGATCACGGTGATCTTTAGCGGTTTTCTCGCCTTTGCCTATGGTTTCGGGATCTACCTGTTCCCGGTGCTCAGCCCGGACATGAAACTCGAACTCGGCTTTAGCTATGCGCAGATGGGCTATATCGCAGCGGGCATTCAAGCGGGGTTTATCGCCTCTTCGGTGCTGTCGGGCCTGCTGGCCCCGCGGGTCGGAGAACTGCGTTGTATCTGCGGAGCGATGCTGTTTTGCGGGCTTTTCCTGATGGCCCTATCCTATGTACAGACGCCGCTACAGGCGGCGGTTGTCATGCTGCTGATCGGCTTTGTACCGGCGGCGACTTGGGTGCCGATGGTGGCGGTGGTGCGCCGGTTCATCCCCTATGCCCGGCGCGGCATGGTCTTTGGCTTTTTGTCAGGCAGCGGTGGCTATGGTGCGATTATCAACGGCCAAGTGGTGCCGCTGCTGCAGGATGATCTCGGCTGGCGGGGTATCTGGCTCTGGACCGGCACGGCGGTGCTGGTGTTCACAGTCCTCAGCATTGTCCTGTTCCGCCTGATGAAGATTGTCGACGACATCAGCACGCCCGCGGCTGCCGCCGCCCCGGGTGCCCCGACAATGGCCATCGGGGCCGGGATCGCCCGGTTTAATCGGGCGACGCTCAGGGTGGCGATGCACCTGTGGCTGATCATGATTCTGGGGGCGGCGGTGACGATCTCCTATCAGACCTTCTTTACCGCCCTGATCCGCGATTACCTTGAGGTCGCCCGCGTGCTGGCCGGGCGCATGACGTTTCTGCACGGTTGCGTGGGCATCGTGGCGGCTCCGCTGGTGGGCTATCTGGCCGACAGGCGTGACGTGCGCGTGTGTTTTCTGCTGGTGGTGTTCTGCACCTTCGCGGCCTGCATGCTGATGTATCTGGCCAATTCCATTGCATATGTCATTACCAGCGCTGTTTTCTTTGGCTTTGCCTTCTACCCGTTCTTTGCCCTCCCCCCCGCCTATGCCAGCAAAGCCTTGGACAGCCGCACCGCGGTGCAGGTCTTTGCGGTCGGCAATATCTTTGTCGGCGCTGGCGCGCTGCTGGGCAATATGTTCGGCAGCGGCATTCTCAAACTGTTTCAAACCCTGCCTGCGGTATTTGCCGGGTTGGCCGTCCTGACGGTCATCCTGGCGATTGTCATCATCGCCCTGCCCCATGAAAGGACCGCCACCCATGACCAGCGCAGTTGAAGAAAGTGATCCCGTCGGTGGCTATCTGCGCGACTTCGGCACCGGGTTCGACAATGCCACCGACGCCCGCGCGCTGGACTTTGCGCAGGTCACGCCCGACGCGGCGCGCACAGCCTATTTCCAGCGCTACCTGGATGAATACTACAACGCCGCCTTTATCTATGGGCAGGGCACCGAACATATCCTTGCACAGGCGGCGCGCCATGCGCCGGGTGGGCATTGGCTGGACATCGGTTCAGGCACCAGTGCCCTGTTCTGGGCCACTGGGTTTCGCGACATCGAATCGGTAACCTGTGTCGATCTGGTGCCTGAAGCGCTTTTTGTTTTTGACCGGTTTCGCGCCTCTGATGCTGTGCCTGCATGCTATGGCGAAGCGCTGAGCATCGCAGGAAACAGCGCTGATGAACTGGCACGCACCCGCGCGGTGCCCTGGCAGTATATGCAAGCTGATGTGCTGCACCCTTGGGCCGACCACATCGCGCAACAGGACTATGGCATGATCACCGCCTATGCGATTTTCGGCATCGCCCCGGATCTGGAGGGTTACAAGGCCTGTTTCAGACATCTGGCCGCCGCCGCGCGCTCCGGGCGGATGCTGTTGGGCGCAGATTGGATCCGCAGCGACGATTTTGTGGCATATGAAAGCCACGATAACCGCTATGTTTCGGTGGAGGCCTGCCGCGATGCGGCGACGCAGGCAGGTCTGGAAGTTATAGAATGTGACTATCACGCGATTAGGGGCGATCCGCTGTATTCCGGCGTCGTTGCCTGGGTGATGCGGCGCAAATAGGCAGATGACCAGCGAATGTTTTCGCGACAGCTATCTGGCAGCGCTGACCCCGCAGATCCGGTGGATTGAGCAGGTGGCGGGCGACATCCTGCGTCGAGACATTGGAAATGTGGCGCAGCCAGGGCATCGTGGTAGAGGGGAACCGCGTCTATCTCGACGGGGCGCAGCTGCGCGCGGTGATCCGGGCCCGTGCTTTGGCCTGCTGGGGTTATTTAGGCTGAGGGCAGAATAGTACGATGAGAAATCTTTCTCTATATATTTCAGTCACTTAAGCATACTAAATTGTAAGCATTTTTCTTCAAATGCGGCGCCTAGAAAAACCGTTATATTTCAGTGATTTATTTTTCTTACAGTACTATTCTGCCCCCTCCGGCATCAGACCCGACCGGAGCCTCGAAGGACAGCCTGCCCTGGCTCAAGTTGCTGGGTTGTTTCACCGAGATCCACCAGTACCAGCTCCGGGTGTTCGTGCCAGCAGAGCCAGAAGGCCAGGCGCTGCGCGTTCTCACTGCAATCCAATCAGGCCACGCTGTGGACGAGCCAGGCGTGATTGCAGCCGAATAAGGCCCAAGAGACCCGGAAGTGGCATTTGTTACTGCCTCCGGGTCAACAAATCCTCCGGTTCATAATTTCCGGTCACCACACGTTCAGGCAGGCTTTCGGTTTGCCTATCAGCGATAGAAATAGGCTATTCCACAATAGTGCATCAGTATTGGCTTTCGATCCCCATATGGCCGAAACCTAACCATACCCCCTTGGTTACAGCGTGGCGCGGTATGAACGGGGGTTTAGCTCTGACCGCGTCACGCACCCCAATA
>NZ_CANLDZ010000043.1:0-15438 GCF_947489545.1 uncultured Ruegeria sp.
GCATCCACACATGCCATTCGCTGCGCGGGCGAGATCCGTGCGTTGTGATAGGTAGGCACCGCGGACGAAGGGGGCTTTCGCATTATCTCGGACAACGACGCCAGGCAGCCCTAAAAACAATCAAGGGATCTATCACGACCGGCCGCCAGAGCGGCGGCGACCTTGACTGACGCCTTCCGGCACGGCCGCGCGCCAAGCAGAGGTGCCCTTGCAGCGAGAACAGATGCGTTCGCCAAAACCTTCGCTCCAGAAAGAGGATTTGCAGCGCAAGCAGAACCGTTCCTTGGGCGCATCTGCAAGCGCACGCTTTGGCGGGTCCGAGACGATGAATTCCTTCTTCTTTTGCATCAGTTCCTCGCGTTTCGTTGATTCAGGCATTCGCTTCTTCAACTTCATTCGGGCATTGGCGAAGTGGACTGTTGGCATAACATCCCTTCATTTTCGGCGTTCTGAATTTCAGAGCTGTCCTGCGAAAAAACTTGCGGGGTATCGTCTTTGGGACTTTGGTCAACGAGATCGATATTCTACCGCGTTGTCCGCGATCCCGAGTAAAGATGGCGCAATTGGGCCTCGGATACTCCGTCGGCCTGCATCACAAGCTGCACCATTGGGTCTGCCAGCATTTCTTCCAGAAAAACATCAGACAGCTCTCTTCCTGAAAGCTTGTCCTTCGCGCGGGCACTGTCGAGATCAATCAATGAAACGGTTAGGCTCCGGGTTAATCCCGGATGGGAAATGCGTGGATGCAGGTGGACAACAACCGAGGCCTTCCAAGCTTCCGGGTCTTGGTGATCTGGAGGCGAGGCGAGTTCGGTCTCGATTTCATACTCACCGGCGGGGAGCGTTTCTGCGAAACCGGGCACTGTGAATGGCCAGTCGAAAACTGCGATGGTCTTGCTGAATTGGCCATCCATTGCGGTGGTCCTTTCGATTAAGGGCCAGGTAGGGCTCGCCAGCCCGCTCCGGCGCGACTCTCGGGATTTTTCGAGATTGGCTGAACCGGCCTTTGCCGCCCTGATTGTCGGTTTCCTTATTCGACGGTTCAGCAGGACGGCAGACCTAATAGCCAGGTCATTGAAAGACTTGATCCCAATCGATTTCGGATTTTCCACTGAGACCTCGGTGCGTCGGTCAGACCCGAAAATTCGCACGTAGCCTATCAGTATATGGGGTTTGAAGGGCCGATTTACTACGGCGCGTTGCCAAGCAAATCAACACATGTGGCTCGGTATCGGATCATGGAGCGCTATTTGAGAAGTTACAACAACTTCTAATTTAGGCAGGCTTCGCGATCCCCGTTAGTTCCGGCAAGTTTTCCTTGCATAATCGAATTCTCGCAACATCCGGCGCGTCTGTTTCCCCCATAAGAGCGTTGCAGTTCATGCCTATTTTCATGTCGGACCTGACGGGCCCGGTTGGTTTGGCTGAGCCGGTGTGATCGCTTGTTGCGCTGCGATAGATTGTACCTAAGGGAAATTTCAGACTGCTTGCATCGGTATCCCGCTTTCTAACATCAAGGGTCGAACAGGTTCCATGGTCGCTTTCCAGTTGCAATCTAAGCATCCCACTGATCGTAGCAAACCAGTGTGAATTGATGAGGGTGGCCTTGACGCAATCATACTAAGATGCATCAAGGTTCAGCCCTTCTATGCACGCTTTGGCGAGATCGCGGTTCGGGGAATCGGAACCAGGCATGGTCGCCCAACCCGCATCCATCACGGCGTCGCGTCGCTTGTACGACGTGGCAGCCTGGATCGTCGCGAGCTTTGCTAAACGCTGATTATCCGTGCGGGACATGTCGTGGCAAATTGGCACGAGCGCCGCAATCACCTGGTCCCGCGCCATTTCGCTTGCCAACTTGTTCGCGCTTCCGCCGGTCATCCAGCCGCCCCAAGAGAATCCAACGACGCCGACAAACACCGCGCCAAGCAGTGCGCCATACATACCGGGTTTCAGCCATTCAGGATTGGTCATATCAAGTCCTCCAGCGGAGAAAGCGCCGCTTCGCTATGTTGAATTGTTTCACAGCGGGCCTAGTCGCAGGCAATGGCGTGCTCCAGATCCTTTTGTGTTGTCATGTGCATCGTTGTTTGACCGACATGACTCCCTCGACCCCTGACCATCAGGTAGGTCGCGGTGCGTCGGTAAGCCTCAAAGCTGACGCCTTGCAGCAACTCCTCCTCGAAGAGAATTTCATACGCGCCAGCCGGAAACACGATGTCGCTGTTTCCCAACCTGAAGGCATTGGTGAACGTCAACATTGATCTGATCGAACGCGTGAGCATCCCATACCTCCGTTGAATTGATCGCTGGATTTCCGGTACCGACCATGGTCGGCCGCATCAGTCCAGATGCCCCGTCAAGTCACAGCACTTAGGGCTATATTATTCCCAACCCACGGACTTTATGCTGATCGAAGTTAGTACCCATCAGGTTCTTTACTGTCAGGATGTTTGCAACAGCCTCACCCCCGACAATCGGGGCTTGAAGGTGGCGCATCCAGGCAGATGCAAGTCTTTGCGCCTTGCAGCAATCAAGCAATATCGAATGCGGTATCCAACGCGTTGGTCGGTATCTTTGTCCCAACGATTTTTATCGAGCGCGGCTCCCCAGCCCGAAAGGAAAAATCATGTCTGTATCAGATGTTCTTCGCCCGGATGGCTCCGACTACGACCCTTTCCTGCTTGCAGAAGTGGGTGAAGACAAAACCGGTGCAACAGTCACGGTTTTGTCAGCTCTTGCGCGTCTCGGGCTCGAGCCTTGGACCGAGGCTCGTGAGCTTACACTTCTGGGCCGAGATGCAGCGCATGCCCGGCTGAAAGCACATCTTTCAACAGTCAGAGATGTACCCACGCTTGATCATGCGAGCGGCAGTGTGGCGACAAAGTTGGTGGCCTTGTTACCTAAGCGTGTGTCGCATCGCGTTTCGAAACTGCCAGAGACAATAAAGTATAACGGCCCCAGGATCCCGATTTATTGGATGCTGATTGCACTCATGGGTGCTCTGATGCTTGCGCGGATCTTTTATCTGGCTCAAGCGGGCTAACCTGCGTCAGTACGAAGGCGCTCTGAAACCCGTTAGGTAACATGTGTCCGCTGTGTATTTGGTTGGCATTTTTAATGAGTATCTGAGGGGCGCGGGGAACATGGAGCTCCCCAAAAGAGCTGTATGAGTCTCGTGCTTCTTATTCTCGGACCGTCCAGGAAAGGACACTCCAATGAATGATGAAGACCAGAGTCAGGAAGACCACACCGTCAAGCACATGGCCTCCGTCAAGGCCGCCTGGGACAAAGCGCCTGAAGGCCCCAAAAAGGCGACGGCATTGAAACACTATCAGGCCGCTCAAAGTGCCCATGAAGCCGAAAATGACAAGGAGGCGCACAAGAAACTCAAGGAAGCCAGTCGGGCGCTGATGTAACGTCACGCGTTGGAGATGTAAGCAGGATCGTCCAAAATCAGATTGTGGGCCCAATCAGGCCAGAAGCGGCCGCTTCTGATCCAGATACGCTGGATCGAAATCCGCCAGTTTAACCAGACCCTCATAGTTATTGAACGTCACAAACCCATCCTGAAATGTAACCAACTCGTCCTCCCTGAGTTTGCGCAGGACGCGGTTGACGTGAATGGCGGTCAATCCCAGTGCATCGGCAAGATGGTACTGTGTGAGCGGTCAGGCATAGCCATTCTTGCTGCCCATCCCCACAAGCGACAGCCTGACTCCAAGTTCCAGTAGGAAATGTGCCATGCGCGCATCCGCATCACGCCGCCCAAGCCCGACAAGATGTTCGACAACCATCGCTTCGTCGCGTGACACGGCCCATAAAATTGCAGTGGCCAGCCGAGGTGTCTCTGCGAAGGCTTGCAAAAGATCGCTCACCAGAACCTCGGCGGCTTCGATATCAACAATCGGCTCAATGCCATGGTCTGACGTGTGCAACAAAACGCTGCGCAGTCCAAGGAAATCCCCTGGAACCTGGAAATCGACGATTTGGCGTGATCCGTCAGGCTGAATCTTATATGAAACAACCCAGCCAGCAGCGAGGATATAGGCAGCCTGTTCCGATTGTCCCTGATGAACAAGATCTCGGCCAGCCTCAAAGGTTCTCCTCCGCTGGTGCAATTGTTCCAAAACGGCCAGTTCCGCCTCTGCCAAAGCAACAAATGCCGAGAGTTTCTGTGTTAGCGGGCTGGTGTTGGTGTTCATCGTTGGATTTCCTCGCGCCTGCAAAGACTCTACGAAGAATTTGGTATTGAGGCTACTTTCGATCAGTCCAAAATACCAAAACTC
This sequence comes from uncultured Ruegeria sp., assembly GCF_947489545.1. NCBI lineage: Bacteria > Pseudomonadati > Pseudomonadota > Alphaproteobacteria > Rhodobacterales > Roseobacteraceae > Ruegeria > uncultured Ruegeria sp. Next base: position 4,290 of record NZ_CANLDZ010000043.1, read on the forward strand.
ATGTGACAATAAAAAAACCATCGACACCTCGCCTGGTCGCGAATCCAATGACCTCAAAAGGAATGACCCCAATGTCAGACCACCATGATCCCGCAGGCATGGCCGCACTCTCGATCTGCGAGGCTCTTCTACTTGCCTTAAACGATCTCAATCTTCTTCAGGAACGTGAGATCGTCGGGGTTTTGCGCGATGCTGCTGTGACCCACGAGTGTGCCAATGGTTCGGAATTAGAACAAGAAACCCATTCGGCAGTCGCCAAATTGATCAACGAGATTATTATCAGCGGTAACTTCTCGAGCCGATCTTAGATCGCGCGGCCGGGTACCTGGACGTCCTGTTGTTCGTGTTTCTACCGACAATGCTCCTCGCTGCAATTGCTGGCATGTGGTTCTTTTACGTGCAGCACCAGTTCGAAAAAACCAGTTGGCAGCGGCAAAATGATTGGAGCACTAAGAATGCGGCGCTTGAAGGTAGTTCAAACTTTGCACTGCCCGGAATGCTGCGCTGGATCACCAGGAATACCGGAGTTCACCATGTTCATCATCTGGCCAGCCGTATCCCGTTCTATCGTCTTCCCGAGGTCCTTCGAGGTCATGACGTCCTTGCCAACACCCGGCGCATCACTCTCCGCGATAGCTTGCGCTTCACAAGCCTCGCGCTCTGGGACGAAACCCAACACGTCGTTATAGTGAGTTATGAAACAATCCGGGAATGGATCAGAAACTTCGGAAACCAAATTGCGAAGCATGCCAGAGCGGCGCTCCAATGGCCTTCGGACACCATGGGCCGGAGTTGCGGCCATTGCCCATGTCTCCATCACTTCCTGACGACGCGAATCCTGCACGCTCCGCCTTGGTTGCAATCTTCGTCTTGCGACTATGAAAATTACTTTTTCTTATTCCCGATCTTGACCGGCCTCTGACCCTTTGTGAAATCGGCCGTCGCCACGATTTTTTCCTTTGGCTTCTTTGGCTTCTTTGGCTTTTTGACTTCGCGGTTGCCGCGCCTCTTGTCACCTTTTGACATCTGAATTCCTTTCAGGTTGGTTTCTCTCAATACGTTTGCATGTCACAGACCGACCAACTGCATTGTGGTGGTCCCGTAGTTGGGTCAAAAGACCTGCGTCACGCCCTCAAGGGTCCCAAATCTGATGCAGTTCCAGACCTGTAGGGTTTTTTTGCGACCATCGCCTCGGTTGTGATCAGAAGGCTTGCAATCGACGCCGCATCTTCCAGAGCAACACGGACAACTTTGGTGGGGTCAATGATCCCCGCTGTCAGCATGTCGACATAAGTTTCCGTTTGAGCGTCGAACCCGAACGATGGGTTTTCGCTTTCGATGATCTTTGCCGCGACGACCGATCCGTCCACGCCGGCATTTTCGACAATCTGGCGCAGCGGTGCCTGGATTGATCGCCGGACGATCCTGATGCCGGCATCCTGGTCGGAGTTGGCACCTTCAAGGGTCGCAAGCGCTTTGTCTGAATGGAGCAGCGCAACACCACCGCCTGGAACAACACCTTCCTGAATCGCCGCGCGAGTGGCGTTCAACGCGTCGTCAACCCGGTCTTTGCGTTCCGTTACCTCAATCTCCGTGGCCCCTCCGACCCGGATGATGGCGACCCCGCCTGTCAGTTTAGCAAGACGACTCTGCAGTTTTTCCCGTTCGTAGTCGGACGTCGTATCTTCGATTTGGGAGCGAATCTGGGCGCCCCGTGAAGTGATTGCTGATTTGTCGCCCGCGCCATCAATGACGGTCGTATCGTCCTTGGAGATGACGACTTTCTTTGCGGCACCGAGTATGTCCAGCGTGACGGTTTCAAGCTTGGTCCCCAAATCGGTCGAGATCACTTGACCGCCCGTCAGGATCGCGAGATCCTCCAGCATCTCCCTGCGGCTATCCCCAAACCCAGGCGCCTTCACGGCGGCAACTTTCAATCCGCCACGAAGCTTGTTGACCACAAGCATGGCCAGCGCATCGCCCTCCACGTCCTCGGCAACAACCAGAAGTTGCTTTTCGGCTTCCATGACTGCTTCGAGCAACGGCACCATGTCGGCAAGAGACGACAACTTGCTCTCGTGGAACAGGATAACGCAGTCTTCCAGCTCTACGCTCATCTTGACCACATTTGTTATGAAATATGGGCTAAGGTAACCGCGATCGAAATGCATACCTTCGACCACTTCGGTTTCGGTGTCCAATCCCCTGCTCTCTTCAACCGTGATTACGCCCTCTGTGCCGACCGCAGCCATCGCATGGGCGATCTGACGGCCAATCGCTACATCTCCGTTGGCGGAGATGGCTCCTACCTTCGCAATTTCAGCACTGTCGCCAACCGGTCGGGACAGGTCCTTGATCTTTGCGACGACGACCCGGACGGCTTGTTCAATACCTCGCTTCAGATCCATCGGATTCATACCAGCGGAAACGGCCTTCATCCCTTCCTTGACGATCGCCTGAGCCAGAACGGTAGCAGTGGTTGTGCCATCGCCAGCCTCTTCGTTGGTGCGGGACGCGACTTCCTTCACCATCTGGGCTCCCATGTTTTCAAAGTGATCCGGAAGCTCGAATTCTTTGGCAACAGTAACGCCATCCTTGGTGATACGCGGGGCACCGTGGGATCTGTCCAAAATGACGTTACGACCTTTGGGACCAAGAGTGATCCTGACGGTGTTCGCCAGCATGTTGATCCCTGTTAGCATTCGGGTGCGCGCATCAGCACTGAATTTGACGTCTTTAGCGGACATGTCGGGAACTCCCTGAGACAAGGATTGGATGATGGTCTGCCGCGTCGGAAAAGACCGACTGGTCCATGGTCTTTTCGTCTCCGTCGAAAAGGCGACGTCGAGTGAATGGCCTCGAAGCGCTCTTTGTTAAGGTTTGCCGAGCAGAACAGCACTGGATGGAGGCGTGCTGATCGGGCGAGTTTCATTCGGGCGGGAGCGGTGGCGGTTTCTTTTTCGGATCCACTTCAAAGGTCGGGGAGCCAAACCACTACCGCGCGGTGTCACAAAAATCGAACCGTGTTTTTGGTGACTATGATCGCGTTAATCAAATCAGCAACAGCCTGATGGCATTTTGTTTCCAATCCTATTGTTGGAGCGTTTTCGTGAGCCGTCGCCGCGGCGCGTAATACCCTCGTGACATGGCGTTCCGTAAGCAATTTTTTGATTATTCAAGGAGAGCGACGGTGCCTCACTGGTCGAGAGTGCCGCCATTCCTTCAAACTCTGTTGGGTCAGACATCATGGGCCGTTCCTGTTGTGTGAATTTATCAGGACCAGAATTGGGCCCGATGAATTCAACCATCGTTGCAGAATTTTCTGCATGTTGGACTGATTGAAAGCAGCTTCGCGGCGAATTTTCTCATGAAATTTTCGCCGCACTTGGACGACCCAATAAAAACAAGCGAAAACAGTCCTCTCACTCGAAAACTATCTGCATCCGTCGCTCTTTCAGGTGCTGAACGCTTGTGTTGCAAACTTTTAGAACGGCCAGAGTTAGCGACATGCTGGACACATTTGTCCAGCGATCACAGCAAACAACCGAAAGCCCGAAGTTGTAGCGCTAGAGAACTGCTTCATTCGGATCATATGGACGACTTCGATGCCATCCAGGTTAGCGGACGCGGATGCGAAGGATCCGAACACACACATGCGCCGAACACGCTGTATTTTGAACAGATGTTCTTGCTCAATCAGTCTATTCAGGAGTTTTGACCTTATTGTCTGTACTTTAGCCGGGCAACCAAATCGCCTCAAGTTCCTGGTCACTTCTTGAATACCTGCTGCGCATCTCCGCTCTTATCGATTACGATTTTGCCAGGGCTTCTGTTTGACGACTCGGCGTCCGCTGTATCATTTTTGTGTCGCTTCACATATTGCTTGGCATAGACAGGTGGAACCAGCCGCACCTCATGACCAAGCCCTGCAATCAACTGACCCCAATGATGGGCACTACCACAGGCCTCCATCGCAACGATGCAGCGTGGGTGACGTTCCATATAGCGACTGAACTGCGCCCGAGACAGCTTCTTGCGAAATATAACCGGTCCATCTCTGGCAGCTCCGTGCAAATGAAAAACGCGCTTGGCAAGGTCGACCCCAATTAGTGTAACATCGTCCATGGATACCCTCCTCGTTGCTTGGTGATACTTCACCATTCTGGCACATTGCGATGCCGTAGAGCGTGGGTATCCACTCTATCTCGGTCGATCGAAGCATACCTCGTACGGGCCCAGACTACATTGAGTTTTAAGCGTGTTTGGCGTTCGATAATGCCTCAGAAAACGTCGACAGACGTTGACGACCTTCATCCCAAAGGTGCAACCGCGCGCAGTGCAGGCTTTCGTGGAGAGTAATGTGCTGACAATCGGCGAGTTCAGCGTGATCGCGCAAGACTTCTTCAAGCCGGTAAAAAGGTATCCGGCTGGCGACATGATGAACATGGTGCACACCTACATTCGCTGTGAACCAGCGAAGAAGAGCGGGTAAGGCATAATGAGAGCTGCCGTAAAATGCAGCATGCTGAAGTTTCCAATGCGCCTCGTGTTCCCAAGTTGTGTGCTCGAATTGATGCTGGATGTAGAATAGCCAGACACCGATTGAAGCCGCAACAATCATGGTCGGGAGAAACACAAACAACAATACGTCCACTCCACCAACCCAAAAGATTCCGCCCAGTAGAGAAGCGATGGCAGCATTTGTGGCCATGGCACTTAGCCAATATCGCCACCCAGCATACATTAACCCGACAGGCAACCTGTTTTGGACAAAAAATGCGTAGATGGGGACAACACCAAACATGATTACTGGGTGCCGGACGAGGCGGTACAAGGCACGCCCAACCCATTTTCGGTTCAAATACTCGTCGACTGTCAACGTCGGTAGATCACCGGTACCGCGCCGATCCAAATTACCCGTTGAAGAGTGGTGAATTGCATGGGTCTGGCGCCAGACATCATAAGGTGTGAGCGCCAGAATACCCAGACAACGGCCAATCCAATTGCAAAGCCGACGGCTCCTGAAAAAAGATCCATGACCACAATCGTGCATGATTATGAACAGGCGCACCAGAAATGCGGCATTTAATATGGCTAACGAAAACGCAACCCAGACGCTGATGGACAATGCTTGCCACGCAGCAACCCATAGCACGACAAATGGTATAACAGTGATTGTCAGCTCGAAAACACTGCGCCCGGTGTTTGGCGCGCGATATTGTGCGAGAACTTTGGTCCAGTCCTGAGGTTTCAACCTAGTGCCTTCCAGTCTCTCTTCGGAGCAAAGGTTCAAACGGGCACCAAAAAGGGTGCCCGTGAGACGTTCAGGCGAGCGCCAGGTTTGCGGCGTTATCGCGCCCGTCGCGCCCAGTTTCCAAATCAAAAGTGACCTTCTGGCCATCTTTCAGCTCACTGATGCCGGACCGCTCAAGCGCCGAAATGTGTACGAATACGTCACCCTTGCCATTTTCAGGTGCGATAAAGCCAAAACCTTTGGTCGAGTTAAACCATTTCACTGTGCCATTTGCCATGGTGTAAGTCTCCTAATATTAGCCGCCCACACTATTGCGGCGGCTCGGCGCGGTCGGTCTGGTTCGAAAGACTGAACGCCGATTTTGGGAGACAGCAGGTCGAAAAAGAAAAACGTTAGCATTGTATAAATAGGTTTCGGGGGAGCCTTAAACAAGGCTTGGCCTTCAGAAGCATCAACACTCCTGACAATAATAAACCAACGAACAGGCTGGGTTGAAGAACCAGGTTGAAAAGGCTAAATGCACTATGACATCGAATGAAACATGCCCAGACTAGCCGATTACGCTGTCGTCGGTTTATCAGCGACGCCGAGCAAGCCCGGGGGTTACCGATACGCCATTTCTCCATGCGTTCAGCCCCTTGCAGCGTCGACAAATCCGCTCTCCGAACCCTTCGCTCCAGAACGGAGTTCTGCAACGTAGGCATGCGCGTTCTTGCGGCACGTCATTGTGAGCGCGGGCAATGATCGCATCTGTTTCGTTGCCGGGGTCTTCCATCAGTTCTTAGCCTCGATTTCTGTTTGATTTACTCCGCGGCTGGAAAAGAAAGTACCAATAAAGTTCACCCTATGCCTTGAGGTTGAAGGAACTGCCTGATGGGACGGCCTACAATCCGAGGGGTTTTATTAGGACGAACCGGCATTCCTTCATTCTCGGCAGCTTGGACAGCGAAGGCATACCGAGAGCCGCTTCCGCACACTTCCCGTAGGGCTTGTTGACTTGATGATGTGTCGCTTACTTCAGAAATGAGCGAGCCCGAGTAGAGATGCCGAAGTTGAGTCTCAGACACACCATCAGCTTTCATGATCAGTTGTACCATCAGTTCGGCCAAAAGTTGGTCGAGCAGGAACTGCGACAACTCCTTTGAAGACAACTTGTCCTTTGCGCGTGCACTGTCCAAATCAGCAAGAGAAACGGTCAAGGTACGCGCCAGGCCGGGGTGAGATTTCCGTGGAAGCAGACGGATTAGCACCGATGCCTTCCAGGCTTCTGGATCCAAATAATCTGGTGGTGCGGAAAGTTCAGTTTCTATGTCGTATTCACCCGCCGGGAGTATTTCATCAAAGCCAGGGAAAGAAAACGACCTGCAAAAGACTGCGATTGTCTTGCTGTTTATCTGGTTCATTTGGGTAGTTCTCCTTTGCTGATACCGCTCGCTCGATGATGCAGACAAAAACAAACCACCCACTCTCTGCAGGGTATTATTATTAACTTTGAGGTTTAGGCTTTGGTTTTTCGGGGGCGACGTCAGGCGCTTCAGACGAAACTTCTTTTTTCGGCGCGTCCGCGTCGTTTTCCTTCAGTGCGGCAGCCGCTCTGGTCGTCAGGTCTTTGAAAGACATCATTTTGATCCTTTGATTGCCCGCAACACCCACGAGCCCAGATGGGGTGTGGAAAGTGAATGCGGCTAACTCCAATATAGGGATTGGAGGCCTCATTTGCTACGTAAAGCCGTAGAATAAGACGGTTGACTGAAGTTTAACCCCGGCGGCGACAACCTTGGTGCGCTACGTTCACTTCGAATATGGGCGATCATTGTTCGCAGTGGTGCATTCTGCCAAGGCGTTAGCATCACGGTAGATCTGTACAACTTCGGATGCAGCCATGCCGCGTGAGAGCGCGCTGTACTTCATTTTGAGCTTCATCTCGCCACCAGCTCGAAGCTGGCAATTGGTGGTTTCAACAGGGATATGATGATTGGTGGCTTCGACGAACGTAACGCCAGCAGGGAATATAACATCCGCCGCATCGGTGTCCTGGTGTCCAATAGCCAGGATCGACCGAGCGTTCGAAGGACTGTCTAAAGTCACACACTGCATTGAAAGCACAGGCAAAGTTATTTGCAGGGGATTTGCTTTTGTCTTCGCTTCGATCACTTCCGCCCTGAGCGTGAAAACATCTGTGTAAAGCCCATCGATCTCGTGCCTCGAAACGGGATCGGTACCCAGCAGGATGGCCTCACCCAAACGCAGGTTGTTGATCTTTCCGGTCGCCCCGTTGCCAAACGCCCATGGTAAATTTGCAGAGCCGCCGCCTGACACAGTTTAAAGAGCGCGTCCACACGCGCGCTCGGTGTCGATGGCAAGCGATGAAAGCAATGCCATTGCTTCTGCACAGGGTGCTACATGACCCAGACAGGCTAAATTTGCGCCAATCCCCTTTAGAGAAATCCCTTCCATTTTAAGGACTTGAGACACGGTGCTTTCAAGGCGTTCAGGCAAGATGCCTTCCCGCATATCCCCCATTTCCACCATCAGGATAATATTGTGGGTAGTGTTCTTTCCCAGCGCATTGATGGCTAGGCTGGCGATAATGTCCATCTCTGTGTTGAAGCTTACATCGCAGTTATCAACGACTTGCGCGACCTGGTTCAGCATGGGTGTTCGGATCAAGGAAATGGAGCACGAGATTCCAGCATTGCGCATACGTATGACATTGCTGATTCGCGCATCCGCCAGCCCTGTCGCGCCACCTTCAAGCATAGCATTCGCAATCTCAGGATGACCGCACACGGCTTTTGTCACGCCTGTAACTGTAATTCCGCGGGGTCTAAGGCGATCAACAAGAAACCGTGTGTTGTACCGAATTTTGTCCAGATCAATGTCGATACACGGTTTGCTCATTCAATCGTCGTTACAGGTACGGGCTGCAAGCGCGGAAAGGCAGATAGAACCATATTCACCAAGTTTTTTGGAGGACGGTTCAATGCGTCAGTGACCGGGAGATACAATTTGCAGTTATAGTCTGTGATTGCCTTTGAAATCTCAACCTCATTCATTCCTTCGTGGTTGATTGTCATTCCAATTACCTTTGTATTCGCAAAAGCCTCGATCAGGGTGATTTCATCGCAAGGGTCGGGCATAGCCATGTTTGGGAAGTCGCATCGACGTTTTCGTTTAGGCGCGTGTTGAAGAATAACCGCATGTGGCTGACTGCCTCGCAGAATGAAGGCTGATGTGCAAAAGGCCGGATGGCTGAGCGCGCCCTGGCCCTCGATCACTATGACATCGGGGCGCTCACCTTCAGATGCAGCAACAACAGCGCGCTCAAGCTCGCCACAACAAAATTGCGGCGGTACCGAATCCATCGCAACACCATACTTGGCGCCCTGCATCAAACCTGTCTGGCCGGTGCCGACCAAAACTGTTTTGATCCCATGCGCGTTAAGGGCGCTTGTCAGGATTGTCGCAGTTGTACGCTTTCCAATTGCACAATCGGTGCCGAACACCGCGATGCGGATCGCTTGGACGTCGCCAACACTACCATCTAACAGGCGCAGGTCGCGATTAGGTCGCGGCTTCCGAATGTCGCGTATCGTGACATCGTGAATTTTGGCAAATCCCGCGAGCTCTTTATCATCGCTAAGAAATTCATGCAGCCCACTGACGATGTTCAGTCCGAGCGTTATCGCATCCACAACAACTTCGCGATCCTCAAGGGACATTCTCCCACTGGCCGGTGCCATTCCGTAAATAAACGTGTCGGGGATCGTAGATTCATTAGCGACGGCGGCATCAAGATCATCGAAGATAGGAACCTGATTGGGGACATTATCAAGCACTTTGCCACTGTCACAACCGCCATACGTGCTGTCGATCACCGAAAGAACGCGATAGGCCAGTGAGTGTCGAACGAGACCATTGGCCGTCTTGCCATCGATCTTTGCGAAGTTTCCGTCGCAATACACAATTGCAGTCGGTGTATCTGTCACAAGTGTCTTGCGGTGAAGCTCTGGAAAAACTGCTTGTGCAGGTTGTAGCTTTTGCGCATCGCTGGCACTGAACTGCTTGGCATCCGACGCAATGGGTACGGGTTTCATATCTGTTCCTTTTTGGAGTGTGAAACCCGCTGTCCTTGGTAAGAACGGGCACAAATTGTGAACATTGAAAATGTGGGCTCTCTGTCTGAAACCTCATTCGTTCAGAACGCACAGCCCTTCTGATCGATGATAGTTTTTGTGGCATTGCCACCCATTGCCGGATCGGTCGATGTGGGCATTTGCCGGTAGCTCGATTGCATTGCAGTGATCACCGGACGCCTCATAGCTACGTTCGCATTTCCATCCAACTCCATGAATCGCGTCATCGTAGAAAGCATTCTCAGGCACAAAAACGGTATCGCACCTTCCGTCGCGCTCAAAATACCCACGCTCGCACGTCCACGGACGCCCGCTGGATGATGCGTTCAGAAAGGCGTTTTCCGGCACTGCTACTGCCACGCACGCTTCTCCGTCGATTTCGTAGCCACGGGTGCAACGCCATACAGATCCATAAGTGCTGTTCGTCAGGTAGGCATTATCCGGCACGACAATTTCCTGGCAGCTATCGTCTACTCTTGTGTACCCCCGCAGGCACCGCCACCTCTCACCTGATGGATCGAGATATCCACCCTCAGGTACAATCACTTCAGTGCATGAGGTGCCGCTAACTTCAACAAAGCCATGCATACATGCCCACCCTGAGCCATAGGTTCTGTTCGTAGGGTAGGCATTTCCCGGTATGACAATGGCCACGCATTCTTCGCCTTCCAACCGATAGGACAAATCGCAATCCCAACCCTCGCCATACTTTTGAGCATGCGCGTTTTCAGGGATCGAAATTGTTTCGCCCATCACAAAATTTGAGGGGGTGGGCAAAGCCAGCAAAACGCTGAAAACTACAGCAAACAGCGTAGTCATGAAGGGAGTGAGAGACCGGTGCTGTATTATCTGGATGGCCGTTGTGCTAATAGGGTTACGATCCATCCAGGTTCAGCCCCTCAATACAGGCCTGCGCAAGATCTTTGTTAGGAGTTTGGGATCCCGGTACCGTTGCCCAGCCAGCGGCCATGACGGCATCCTTCTGCTTGAAAGACGAAGCTTCTTTGATTGTCGATATTTTTTCGGCGCGTTGGGCGTCAGTTCTCGCCATGTCGACGCAGACCGGAACCAACGCAGCGATTACATTGTCGCGGGACATGGCGTTGGCCATCTTGTCCGCGCTACCGCCAGTCATCCATCCACCCCAAGAAAAACCAACGACGCCTACAAAAACCACGCAGATCAAGGCACCGTAGATTCCGGGTTTGAGCCATTCGGGCGTGTTCATAATCTATTCCTCCTGCGGGGAAAGCGCCGCCTCGCTGTCATTATTTAGTGTGGCCAATGTCTGGTCGCGTTTGAGCGCCAGTTCAAAATCTTCTGGGTCAATTGGGCGCATTTCTGTGCGGCCTGGCTTGCTGCCTTTGCCCTGAACTGTCAGGTAGGTTCCGGTTCTTCGAAATGCTTCGAAACTCAGGCCCTGGAGTAGTTCTTCTTCAACAACTAATTCATACTCGCCTGCAGGAAGTTCATCCGGATAGCCGGACAAAGAGAACGGATTTGAAAACGTCACCAAGGAACTGGACGATCTCGTGCTCACCTTAGTCCTCCATATTGTTTGTTGAATCTTCCCCGCGCAGTCTGCCGCGGAATACGCTCGTAAGCTCTGCGGTAGTACTGGCATTGTAATTTACAATAATGTGCAAATGGCAGACGCGCGCTGATCGATGTTAGCCTTCGGTCCATGACCTAATATTTTATTGGAGTCTCAAATACATTTGGAGCCCGAGGATCAGAGGCGAATGTCCTGTGTGGATGT
>NZ_CANLDZ010000044.1:0-14649 GCF_947489545.1 uncultured Ruegeria sp.
GCGTCAGGGGGCCGAAAATCTCTCGTATCTGATCCCGTCGTGGTGGAAGGCGCAAAAAGAGATCCGCGCCAGGGCGCGGATCACATCTTTCTTTTTGTGCGCCTCAAGCAGAAAAACGGTTTTTACCCGCAAGCGGGCAAAGTTTCCGTTTTTCAGCCTGACCACCCCGCCCGGATCAGCTCCGGATCTTTTCCATCGGCCCCCCTCCTTTCCGGGGAAAAACGCGGAAGGGGTGCGGGTGTCGATGTCAGTCCAGCAGGCCGTTGCCTTGGCCTGCTGTGTTCAAACCGAACCACAGGTGGAGAGCACGGGCGCGTGCTGAAACCGTGCAGGACAATGAAGGGCGAGGAGATAGAAGCATGGTGAAGATTTTTTGCGACAATCCGGGATCGTGCATTGAACCGGATGGGTATGAACTGGACAACGATAGCTGGGAAACCGATTGCCCGGATTGCGGTAAAACAGCCCGCCATCATCATTGGGAAGAGGTCGTAGGCGGAAGCATCAATCAGTATTTCACAATCCAGTGTGAGCATTGCGGTCACATCAGTGGCAATGGTCTTGATGTCGATGAGATCGAGCGCTCCCTGTGCCCCTTTGATGTGATCATCGGGGAGTTTGAGGGATACATCGCAGGTCTGATGGAAGAGGTGTGTCAGCGCCTCGATGCCATTCCCACATGGGTCTGCAATCGCTGAGAAAACCCGAAAAGCAAATGGAGAGGATCGAAGAGAATGGCATGGATAGTGCAGAGATTTTCAATCGACGGGCAGTCGGTTAGCAAAGACGGTGACTACCTTTTCTACAACGGGGAGCGCTGGTCGTGGGGCCTGATCCCCGATGAGTTCACCGACGAAAAGGAGGCCGAGCGTCTGGCGAGTGATTTCAGCGACTACTTTTGGTGCATTGGCTACGGTCACCGCTGCAAGGCCCTGCCCTTTAACCAACCGAAACCACTGGCGGAATAACCATTTTCCACCTATATTCGATATGAAGGAGACCATGCCTATGGCGCAGTCATTGCAAATCGACACTCTGGCCTTTTCGAAGAGCCTCAAGAAAGCTGGCGCAGACGAGAAACTGGCCGAGGCCATTGTCGAAGGCATTTCAAAGGTCGATACGTCCGATCTCGCTACAAAAACTGATATCACGCAATTGCGTGGTGAGATCAAGGATGTGAAAGTTGAACTCAAAACCGAGTTTGCCGCGCTCTACAAACACCTCTGGCTGATGGGGCTTGGAATTGTTGCGCTGGTGACAGCCCTCGACAAGCTTCTGTAATCCGCCAATGCGCGGAGTTGTCAGGCATTAGTGGCCCGCCTTGGCGGGCTTTTTCTTTCTGGGCAGATTGCCCCTATCAATTAGAACCCACAATCGTTGCAGGTCAGGCGCATCGCATCATTTGCACGTTGCGCCTGGCGGCTCCCGTGCCATTCGTGCCCGGCTGTTAACCTGGCCCGCGCCGGGCGCGGCCCAGGGCCGGGCGGCCCACCCCCACACGGTCTTGTCATTATCCCACACCGGTAAAGGACTTCACGCCGCGCAAGCGCGTCGCTCGCACGCCGCCTTCAGCGGTCCTTGACTCGGCGTGTCCAAATGCCCGCGACCGTGCAGGGCGGGCGAGTTCGCTTTGCTTTCACGCGGTTTACACCCTATATTCAAAGGAGAACATCAATGAGCATGAACGACATGACCGAAGCTGAATCAAAAAAGCTGGACGCCGAGATCGCAAATCTCAACGCACTGTCAGCCAAGCTGGCAGCGGAGACTTTCAAACTGAATGCGGAAGGATCCAAGATCAATACTGAGAACCGTTGGTATCTCATGATTGTTGGTGCCGCGTTCTTCGCCGGTGCAGCAGCGTTCACCAAGCTCTTCCTGTGACAGTTTGCGGCCCCTCGGGGCCACTTTTCTGCGTTTCCGCATGATGTTGGGCAGATCGCCTGTTTCATAACAATTGAAAAGACCTGCGGTGCGATTGCACCGCGCGACCAGTGCGCAGCCAATGGCCGCGCAGTCGCCGAGGGGGTACCCCCCCTTCGAAATCCCCGGTTTTGAGATATCGGCGAGCCGAAATTTCCTCCAGAAGATTTTGGGCCAGACTTTCAGAGGTTGGGTGCCGGGGCCGCCCAGGCGGCCCCAATTGCCTAGAAACGTCGGAACGTGTCGAGAGGGTTTTCTTCAGATGCAATGTAGCCGCTTTGACGGGGAGCGGCTGAAACCGGACCTGCCCCCGCCGCATCTGTGGTTGGCTTGTTTGATGGCTTTGGTCGCAACAGGCGGATGACATTGCCAAGCGCAAGTATCCCGGTCGAGACGATCAACACCCATGGCAACAGCCAATCGGAGATCGCCACGCCCGCAATTAACCACGTTGTCAGATCGGATTCTGTTAGAAACTTGTATTGTGGCCCGGTGGCCTGCACCGTGAGACCGCCCTCGATGTTCGGCCAGTATCGGAACAACACAAAAGCGGTGAGCAAGCCCAAAGCATCGCGGGTTCCTTCGGACGGCGACCAGACGAGGCAACAGGTTATTGCTTCAACGCCCCAGAAAAGAGCGAAGATGATCACAAGAAGATAGGTCAGTTGAGGTAGCCCGAACCGGGTCTCGACCGCGGTGACTGCGGAGATCGCGACCATCCAGAGGATCGCGGGGCGCAGTATCGCGGAGAGCAGGCCCTTCATGCCGCATGTGCTGTGCCGTAGATCGCGGCCAGCCCTTGCAGAAGCGCCTGCGCATTTTGATGCGCCGACGTTAGTGCGGGCGCAGGTGGCAAATCCTGCAACAGACATCCTTCGCTGAATATCTGGCGGTAGGCGTCTTTTTCCAGAACGGGTGGATCCAGCACCGGGAAGCCCTGATCCGTCAGCTGATCGCCAATGCCTTTTTGGGTTCGCGACTTGATCGCGGCCGGAACCCGCGTTGGAACAATCACGTTCGGTCGAGCCCGGCCGGTACGGGTTTCCAGCTTGGTGAGAAAGGTCCGAACCTTGGTCGCCTCATCGTGATCGAGGGCGGAATATTGCATCGGGATTAGAACCAGATCGGCTAGCTGAACGGCCTGCGCCGATCGCGCGTTTTCCGTGCCTTCCGTATCCAGCAAAATGAACTCCGCCTGCCCGGACGCCTTCTCTATGTTACTCTCCAATTCGGAGCCTTCCGGATCGGTGTCAACGATGACCGGGATCCGTTTCGCCAGGTCCGAGCGGTTCACCCAGTTCAGCAACGGTGTGTTTGGATCGCCATCGATGAGCGCGACGGTTCCGCCAAGCCTCATTATCTCTCCGGCTAGGATCGCGATGAGTGTTGTTTTCCCTGCACCGCCCTTGGTGCTGGCAGTGGCCCAGACATGTGCGCTCAAAGTGTGTCTCCTTCTTCATCGCCCCTCGATTTGGCCAGAGCCTTGGCTGCTTCGCGCATGGTGCGGTTCATGGTCCAGTCGTTGGCGAGCGCAATGTCGTAGAGGTAGGCTTTGATTTCGACATCGATGCGGTGGTTGAAGGGTTCGGTCCCAGATTTCCTGCGTCCCTTCAGTGAGCGAACCGGTGAGGACTTCGGCTTCGGATTAGCTGTGGCGGTCTTCGGCTTGGCGCCCAGGTCGAGTGCGGGGTCCCCTTTGGCAGGCCCCTCTTCTGAGTTGGCGGCGTCTCTAATATTTTGGAGGGCGTTTTCGAACGCGCCCGGTTGTCCGGCCATGAGCGTTTCCCTTCGTTCCGGTAAAGTGCAAAGGCAATTGCCTGTTGATCATCCAGATAACATCAGGGCTAGTTGCACTATGTTTGCCAATGTAACCAACTGGCAAAATGCCGGGCAACAGCAATCGCAATAGCCAGCAGCTATCAAGTGATAGCCGAGACAAACAACTGGGCATAAAGACTGGTAATGCCAGTTCTATTGCCCTTCTGGTTGAGGGGCCAGAAGGTGTTTTGCACGTGTGATGGGGCTCCGGTGAGCCCCTGAGCGCGCTGTAGAGCGGGCTCAACAAGGGTCCGCGGCTCCCTTACCCCTGCCAAAATACAGAAACCGCGCTCAGCGGCCCGGATATCGCGCCTGTGGCGATTTCTGCAGGTCGCCCTGCCCTACAGTGTTGACCCAAAGCGCCCGCGTTCTGGGTATGTGACCGCCAGTGGGGTCAGGATAGCCAGCGCGTCAGCGCTGAAAGCCCTGCATGCCGCTGGCCGCCAGTACAGCGGGGCAGATTGATGCCCTGCCTGTCCGGTCTGGCACCAGCGTCGCACGGCTAGCATCTCGCGATGTCGGTCGATCTGAGAGGATCGGTGTCAACTTCGCCTTTGGCACTTCGTGGCAAATCTGGCGCTTACCACGGGAACAGGGCTCTGGGTTGGCACGAAGCCTGTGACAGAGAGATATCCGAACTGATTTTGTAAGAAACCAACATAGGCGCGCTTATACACGACTTTGCAAGTCGTGTAGACGGTGATAGAATGCACCCATGGCGATTTATCACTTCCGAGTCGGGATTGCCTCTCGTGGAAGAGGTTCAGGTGCTGTCGCCAGCGCCGCCTATCGTCATGGGGCAAAGATGAAAGACATCACGACCGGGCGGACTTACGACTATCGTGGAAAGGATGAAGTTACTCACACCGAAATCACCCTGCCGAAGGACGCCCCTGATTGGGCAAAGCAGCGGTACCAGACCTTTGCAGGCGATGTGCCCGAGGCTCGAGTTGAGGTCGCAAAGGTCTCCCTGCGCCTCTGGGAAGATCTGACCCTCTATGAGGCCAACAGTAAAAATTCGCGTCGCGACATGGCGCAACTGGCGCGCAAAATCACGATCTCACTACCCATTGAACTGAGCCACGAACAGAATGTGAAACTGGCCCGTGGCTTCATGGAGCGCAGCTTTGCAGCGCGGGGTATGGTGGCGGATTGGGTCATTCACTCTGCGGATGGAAACCCCCATTTGCACGTCATGCTGAGCCTGCGGGATCTGGGAGCTGAGGGCTGGGGTAACAAAAACCGCTCGTGGAACGCCAGGTCTTTGCTGCGAGGATGGCGAATGGAATGGGCGAACGAGGCCAATTTTGCGCTGGAGCAAGCGGGATTTTCAGCCCGGATCGACCACCGTTCGCTGAAGGAACAGGGTATCGAGCTCGAGCCAGACACCAACAATCCGTATGTAGCCGAGCACGCAGAAGCGGCCGGAGAGGTGGCGCGGGAGAAAGAACGCATCGCCCGGGTGCGCCGGGACAACGCGGATTACCTCCGCGGAAATCCCGAGCATATCCTAACCGTGGTGTCCGCACGGGCTACGGTTTTTACCGAAGAGGATGTCAGGAGCGAGTTTAAAAAGCGTCTCGCGGGTGTGGATGAGGCGGAACTTCATGACCTCATGGGGCGGGCTTTTGAGTCACCCGAATTGGTTCGGGTGCCTGAAGAGGTGGCAGGTGCGCCGGTTCTGACTACCCGGGCGCGGCTTCATACGGAGCGCGAGCTGGTACTGAATGCGGTCGAACTGGCCGGAGAACAGCTTGATGTGGATGCGTCAGAGGGTCTGGATTTGCTGTCAGACAACCTGCGTGAGAGCCAGCGCCGGGGTGCTGAGGCGATGCTGAGTGCGGATCGGCTGACGCTGGTAACGGGCCATGCGGGCACCGGTAAGACCTTCACCATTGCCGAGGCGGCGAAGGTCTGGCGGGCGCGTGGGTATGAGGTTCTGAGCGGTGCGGCATCGGGTAAAGCGACGCAGGAACTGGCGGGCATTCGTGGTCTTGACGCGGCCAGTTTGGCGGCCTGGGAGTCGCGTTGGGCCCGGGACATGTTGCCGATTCAGGGCAAGTTTGTTTTCTTCATGGACGAGGATGGCATGGTGGGTGGCGACACCTGGGCGCGCATCCAGAAACGCATTTCCGAAATGGGCGGAAAGTTGATCGCCGTGGGTGATCCTGAGCAGCTGCAGCCAGTTCTGGATTCCGGCCCGTTGCCCGCCCTACAGGAGATGATCGACGTCACGGTCATGGACGAGATCATACGTCAGAAAAACCTCTATGAGCGAGAGGCTACGCGGCTGCTGGCGCTTGGTGGGGCGCATACGACCAGCGCGCTGGAGTACTATGAGAAGGCCGGCGCGATCCGATTTGTCGAGGATGACGGTGAGGCTTTCCGTCAGCTTGTGGAGGGGTATTTTGGGGACGGGTCGGTTAAGAACTCGAAAAAGATTGCCCTGGCGCTCTCTAATCGGGATGTCTGGGCGTTGAACGAGGTTCTGCGCGCTGAGGCGATCCGTCGTGGAGAACTCGGGTCGGCGGAAGTTGATTACGGCGAGATCAAGCGCGTCGACCGGCGCGGCCTTCGCGACGTGCGCCTGGAGCTGCCGCTCCTTGTGCGAGAGGGCGAGCGGCTGATCTTCACCGCGGCGCATCGCGAGCTCAACATTCCCAAATCCAGCATGGGCACCGTAACGCGATTACACCCTGCATGGATCGAGGTTAAGTTGGACAGCCAGGACGATGATGCAGATCCAGTCCGGATCGACACGAAAGCCTTTGGGCATTTCGATTACGCCTATGCAGCGACGATCCACAAGTCGCAGGGTATGTCGAAGAGCCAGCTTCATGTGCTGGCACATAAGCGGTTCAACCGGCACCTGGTTAACGTGGCGATGACCCGTCATGAACACCAGTTGGCCCTGTATGTGCCCAAGACCCGGATCAAGGATATGAGTGAACTGGAAAGACTGGCGCAGAACACCGGCTATCTGCGTATTGACGGGTCTATCGGTGCCACCGGCGAAATCCGCCAGTCTGCCCCTGCCCTGCAAACCAGTGAGTTGGTGGACGGACGCGAAGACTATGTGCAGGCAGCCGGGTTTATTGACCGTTTGGTCGAAGAGAGCTTCATGGGCGATCCGCATCTGGCGGGTGTGGCGGCGCGCGTTGGTGGTCTGTTGTCGGCTGAGTATGTGGATGGCGATCCAATCCTGGCGGAGGATCCGCAGGGCTATGTGCAGGACCCCCGCCGCCTGATCGATGACATGATGCGGCGCAGCGCGGTATTCCGGGCGTCGGATGTCGCGGATGGGCTGGCGCGGATCACGCCCGATCCGGAAACCTTCATGCGCCTTTTCCGCGAAGCGATGACCCATCCGGATCTGGTGATCCTGGATGAGGATGGCGCGCGAGGGGAAGGTCGGGTTTACAGCACGCGGACCCAGATCGCGCTGGAAATGGATGTGATGGATCGCGGGGTACGCCTGGCGCTACTGGAGCATTTGCCCAACGCGGCATTTGTACATGACATTCACGAGACCGACCTGCTCGATGCCGAGGTAAAATCCTCGGGCCTGACACTGGAGCAAGAGGCGGCATTCCGTGCCGCAGTGAAACGCCCAGGGCTGAGCCTCGTGAGCGGTGGATCGGGTTCGGGCAAGACCCGAGTGGCCAGCGCGCTGGCCCGGGTCTATCGCGCGGCCGGGGTCTATGAGGTCAATGCGATTGCGCCAACCAGTGCCGGTGTCGATCGACTGCGCCGTGCGGGTGAAGATGGCGCAATGAGTATCCGCCAGTTTGAGCAGCGTGTTGCGGATGGGCGCATTGAACTGATGCCACGCAGCGTAATCCTTCTGGATGAGGCTGGCCTTGTGGGTGCGGAGACGGCCGACCGGCTCTTTGCCCTGGCAGAGGCGCGCGGTTCGAAGCTGGTGGCCATGCGGGATACGGATCAGCTCTCCCCGTTGGAAGCGTCCCCTCTCTTCCGGATGCTCGAAGCGCGCGTTGGCGGGCATAGCTTGGGCGACAGTTTGCGCCAGGTAGATGCGGCGCGGGCACAGATGCTCGAGGACTTCCGGCAGGTGCCCGAGGATACGGATGGCGATGCGGCCGCGCGCGGCTTGGCGGCATTGGATCAGGCGGGTGTCTTTGAGGCGGGCGAGAGTCGGGTGAATGCACTGGATCAGGTTGCGGATTCATACGTGCGGGACGCCATGGCTTCGAAACTCGCCGTGGCACATTCCCGCTATGATGTGGATGCGTTGAACGGGCTGATCCGGGAAAAGATGGATTTGCGTTATCCAGAGCGGGTCGTGACAGAGAGCCCGCTTGGGTCTGCTGATGTTTTGAAGGAGGCTCCCATTGGATCGATCGCAGCGCTACGACCGGGGGACGTGATCCAGCTGCCGGGTGGCTATCGTGGGGCCGGTCTCTCCGCGGGCAGCGAAGGAGAGGTCCTGCGCCATGACAGCCATGGCGTGACGCTGAAGATGATGACGCCGGACGGGGCAGAGCGGCATCTGTCTTTTGCTGTGGAAGATCAGGATTTCCGATACCGCTTTGCCTTTGCCAATACGGTTCATGGGGCCAAGGGCCGTGGCTTTGGCTCCGTGCATGTTCTGGGCAGTCCCGGCATGACCCGTCAGGTTTTGCACACGGCCATGTCGCTGCATCAGGAGGAGCTGAAGGTGGTTCTGCCCGTTCCCGATGACATGAAGCTTTCTGCTGTGCGGGCCATTCAGCGCAAGGATGGTCAGGGGCGCGGTGTTCTGGATTACGGGTTTGATGTGTCGCTTGCAGCGCGCGAGGCGCAGCGCGGTCGGGCGATGGAGATCGACGAGGCGGCCATTGTAGATGGGGCCGAGCGGATGGCGCTCTGGGTTGGGGTTGAGGCTCCCACGGCAGAGAGCGCTGCTGACCCAGTGACTGATGAGAACAGGATTGGGCCTGTTGATGTGCCGGCGGCTCGCCCCCTACCCTATGGGGTTGGTGGTGAGGTTGCGGCCGAGTTAATCGGGGGGCAGATCATTGAGAGCGGAACTGCGCCTGCGGGGGATACCCGTGAGGCGCTGAACGAGATGGCGCGTCATGTTGTTGAGTCGGACCAGTGGCAGGCCCTGCAGAGGCGGTTGCCACCCGAGGCGGAAGCCCGTGCCGAGGAACTTGCCATGGAACGCGCCGGGCCATCCAGTTCGGGCCAGTCCCTGCCCACGGCTTTGGGCTTGGCACGGGGCGCCGTGGCGGCAGAAGCGCTTGGCGAGGATGCTCTGGCGGCGCGGTTCCAGCGTGGGCTTGATCTGTACGGCGCCCGTGCCGAAGAAGCGCGACAGAGTCCGGGGATCGAGGTGCTGGAGCCTGAACTGGTGGACGCCCTGCCAGAGCCCACCTGGTCACGAGTTTCCGAACCGGTGAGGGAAAGCCCGGCCAGCGCTGAGGTACGGAAAGCAAACATTGACTATCTACGCGCCAACCCGGATCACATCATGACCTTGATGGGGGCGGAGCGGGCTATCTTCACCGAGGAAGAGCTGGTGCAGTCACTCCGGTCTCATCTGGAAACCGGGCGCGAGGATGCGCAGGGTCTGGCGGATCATATCCTTTCGACGCCCGAGGTTGTGCAGATCGCGCAGGCCGGTCCGGGTGGTCAGGCACAACATAGTACCGGCGCGCGTGCTGCGGTTGAAGCGGACCTGATCCGAA
Source organism: uncultured Ruegeria sp. (assembly GCF_947489545.1). NCBI lineage: Bacteria > Pseudomonadati > Pseudomonadota > Alphaproteobacteria > Rhodobacterales > Roseobacteraceae > Ruegeria > uncultured Ruegeria sp. The sequence goes on from NZ_CANLDZ010000044.1 coordinate 9,432, forward strand.
CTGGTGTTGCGATGGCGGCCGAGACGCTGGATGTTGACGCCAACGCGCATATCGACCTTCTCCCTGGCTCTCTCGAACCCGCACAGCGCCGTGCGGCCGAGGCGATGATCTCGCCTGAGCGTTTGACGCTGGTCACAGGCTTCCCGGGCGCAGGTAAGAGCTACACCATAGGCAAGGCCGCTGATGTCTGGTGCGCGCGGGGATATGAGGTGATCGGCGGCGCGATCTCCGGGTCCGCAACGCAGAAGCTGGGTGCAGATGTGAAAGTGCTCGATGTAGAGACTCTGGCCACATGGGAAAGCAGGTGGGAGCGTGGCTGGCGTCCGCAACAGGTCGATGCGACCGGGCGCGGCCGCTTTGTCTTCTTCATGGACGAGGCCGGTATGGTCGGCGGCGACACCTGGGCCCGGGTGCAATCGCGCGTCGAGGCGCTCGGCGGCAAGCTGGTTGCGGTCGGAGATCCGGAGCAGCTGCAGCCGGTCAGTGAAAGCTCTGCCCTGCTGGCTCTGCAGGACCTCATCGGCTTTACCGTCATGGATGAGGTTGTGCGCCAGGACAATCTGCTCGAGCGAGAGGCCTCGAAACAGCTGGCCCGTGGTGGTGATGAGGCGATCAGCGCGCTGCAGTTCTATTATAAAAAGGGTGACATCCAGTTTACCGAGGATATGGACGGAGCTGTTGCCCAGATCCGGCAGCGGTACTTCGAGGATGGCGAGCCGGCAGAAAGAATTGCATTGGCTTACACCAACCGGGACGTCTGGGTCCTGAATGAAGCGCTGCGTGGCGAGGCGATCAAACGCGGTGTGCTGGGGGATCAGGAAAAGACCTATGGTGAGATTGTCCGGATCCTGCGGGACGGGGATCGGGAACACCAGATCCGCCTGCCCCTGCAACTCCGTGACGGAGACCGGGTGATTTTCACCGAGGCGCATCGCGATCTCAGAATCCCAAAATCCAGTTTCGGCACCGTGCAGGCGATCCGGGACCGCGAGGTGGATATTCTCATCGACAAAGCCTCGAAGCCGGTGACGGTCGATCTGCGAGAATTCTCCGGGCTGGACTACGGCTATGCTGGCACCATCCACAAGTCGCAAGGTTTGACCGTCGACAAGGTTTATGCGCTGGGGCACGGCTATATGAACTATCACCTTGTCAACGTGATGATGACGCGTCACCGCAAGGGCATTGAGCTTTATGCCCCAAAAGACCGGCTGGAGGATATGCCCGCACTGGAAGCGGCCGTGTTGCGGAAGGGCTATCTGCGGTTGGATGAGGCCGGTGAAGCTGAGTATCCCCTGTCGGCTGCGGCGCGCGTGTCTGGAATTTCCCTGGCTGAGAGCGGTCTCGGCGTGGGACGTGTGGATCTGCTGAGCGATGGCCCGGCGACCGCACCTGTAGCTTTTGAGGCCGATGCGCACCTGGCCGGGATTGCGAACCGTGACAGCGGTTTTTTGAAGGCGAAGTTCACACAAGGCCAGGAACTGATCGAGAATGACCCGTGGGGATATGCAACTGAACCCACGCGCGTCATTGATGACCTCATTGCGCGGCAATCCACCTTGCGGGCGAGTGATGTGGCGGGTGCGCTGACGCGCGTCACACGGCACCCCGCAACATTCCTGCGGCTGTTCAAAGAGGCCATGCAGCGTCCGGACCTGGTTGTGCTGAGCGAAGAGGGTCACGGCGGCGAAGGCCGGATCTACAGCACCCGGGCGCAGGTGGCGCTGGAGATGGATGTAGTTGATCGCGGCTTGCGCCTGGCGCTGAGCGATCATCTGCCCGGTCAGGCTAAAGGGCAGCCGCTTCCAGGCGACGCGGTTTTGTCCAAAGTGATCGAGAGCAAATCTCTGGACGATGCGCAAGCGGACGCTCTGCGTGCGGCGACACGTGGGCCCCGGCTCACCCTGGTGCAGGGCGGGTCCGGGTCCGGCAAGACCCGCCTGGCCGGCGCAATTGCTGCAGCCCATCGCGAGGCCGGTTCGGATCATGTCTTTGCCCTTGCTCCCACCGGAACCGGGATTGGCGCGTTGCGCGCGGCAGGTGAAAAACGTGCCCTTAGCGCATCGTATTTCGCAGCGTTGGGAGAACAGGACCGGCTGCAGATGAGTGCCAGTTCAGTGGTTGTGATTGATGACGCAACCCAGCTGGATGCCGAAACCGCATCGAAGGTGATCAATGTTGTTGAAAAGAGTGGTGCCAGGCTGGTGATGTTGGGGGATCAGGACCAGCCGGGGCCCTTTGCGGCCGGGCCGGTATTCCGCTCCATGGCCGCGCGAGTGGGTGTGATTGGTCTGGGAGACAGTTATCGTCAGAGCAATCCGGAGATGGCCCGTGCGCTTGCAGCCCTGGCCGCGCCTGAACAAGGGGCTGCCGCGGCTGCGGCGCTGGATCAACTGGATCAATCGGACGTGTTCCAGGCGGCAGGTACCGCCAGCGGCGCGCTGGAGCGTTTGGCGCAAGATTACGTGACGGATGGATCCGATCGAAAGATTGCGCTGGCCTGGTCACGTGGAGATGTGGACAAGCTCAACGCGCAGATCCGCAGCGAGTTGGACAATGCCCTGCCGGAACGGGCGGACCTGCAGGCGGTCTATGCCCCGACCGGGTCGATTGTCGCGCTGCGCCCGGGCGACCGGATTGCGCTCTCGGAACGCTATGAGGCGGCGGGTCTGCGCCCGGGCAGCATTGGTGAGGTTCTGGCTCATGACGAAAGCGGTGTGCGGATCCGCTTGCAGAGCCCGGGTGCTGCGGCTCAGGAACTGGTGTTCAAGGGAGAGGATGAGGGCTTCAAATACCGATTTGCCTTTGCCAGCACCGTGCATGGGGCCAGGGGTGCAGGCTATGAGAGCGTCCATATTCTTGCTGCACCGGGCATGGCGCGCGAGGTTCTTGCGACCGGCATGGCGCTGCACGAGGACAAGCTGAACGTGGTGGTGCCAGCCAGCACAGAACGATCTCTCTCTGTTGTTCGCAAGGTCCTGCAGACAGATGGCCGCGCCAACGGTGTGATGGAGTATGGTGTCGATCCTGCGCTTGGTATGCGTCAGGCGATGCAGGGTCAGGTGTTGCAGTTGACGGGGTCTTCGGATCTGCCCCGTGGGGTTGGTGGTGAAGTTATGGGTGAGGTCACGGCGGCCGCGATCCGCGACACCGGCACGCCCCCTGCCCTGCAACAGCGCCGTCAACTCAACGCGCTGGTGAAACAGGCCACAGCCCGCGAAGGCGGCTTCTTCACCCGACGGGGTGTGTCCCGTGACGTGGCGGAGAAGGCCGACCAGATCGCACTCGATCGGGCAGGTCCGGGAACAGATGGTCGGGCGTTGCCCACCGCTGTTGTCCTGGCACGCGGTGCGGCCCTGGCCGAGCTGAAGGGTGAGGCCGGTCTGGTGGATCAGTTCCGCCGGGGGCTTGATCTTTATGCGGAGCGTGCGACGATCGCGCGGTCGGGTCCAGGAATTGCATCAATCGAACCGCAGATCGTCGAGCGTATGCCGCAGGCCCCTGCTCTTGCCCCGGAACGCCAGCCCACGCGCCGTCGCGCAGCCCCGATCCGGCCCGTGCGCCTGCCGCGCCTGGGCAATCTCAACCCCTATAGCGAGGCAGCTGTCGCCCGCCATCTCTTGAATGCGATGCTGCCGACCAAGCCTCGCGGCCCCGGCTTTTTTGAAACCTTCATCCAAGCCTATCAGGAGCATAGTCCACGCATGGCCAACACATCAGATACCCACATCACCAAATCCCGGTCCGGTGATTTGATTGTCGAAACTGCTAATCCTCTGGATAGTGCATCTCCTGCCAGAAGCACATCACGGCAAGAGCCTCATCTCGATAAGTTCAGCATCAATCGCATGGAAGAACGCATTCGCAAAGAGTTTTTGGCCGGCGCCAAACCTGAAGAGTTCGACGCCCGCTACGAACGCCTTCTGGGCATGGTCGAAACCGGTCAGATCGAGGCCCAGGCGTATACGCGGATTAGGCAAGAGCAGGCAGACTACCTGAAGGGCAAGCCGGAGATCATCGCGTCGCCATCCGCGCTTTACAGGATTGATCCTTTCCAGGAGACGATCGTCGACCGAAGCCTGATGGGTCGGGTTGAAGACCATGTGAGACAAGCGCAGATTATCTACGGCAAGGACAAGACCCGACATGCTGTCGCGCAGCTGTTCCGTGACCAATACCCGGACATGCCCGATCATCTGGCGCGCGGGTTGGGAGAGACCTATGTGACGGCGCTGCGTATCTACGATGACGAGCGCAATTACGGGATCCATCGCACTCCGCTGGCCAGACCGCGCCTGGGTCACCTCGCCCGCTCTCTGGCCTCAGCTGTCACCCAACATATCCCCGGCAACAACCCGGTTCATGATCGTGCGGATCTGCGTGGTGATATCCGGCGTTTGCTCTCTGACGGGGCGCAGTTTGCTCCGAAAGACGCGGAACAGATCACTCGTGCCGCACGCGAGATCGCACGGAAGCGCCACAACAACGACATCAAGAAAGAAGTCATCGGTCAGGTTATGAGGGAGAACGGTGCCCGAGGGACCGTCAGCAGCTACTATGTTTCCCGAGCGGTCAACGAAAACCAGAATCCTTTCTCTGAGGTCTTGCCGCAATTGGAACAGAAGTACGATGCTGAGCTTCAGGTGCGCATCGAAGCCGTGAAGCCAGATGACTTCACACCTACACAGGCGGACAAAGCCATTGCCCGGGCAACCGCGTTCCTGCCAACGACCTATCCCGAGCGGGGCAAAGAGGCTGCACAGGCTGTCGTGCGGGCCGCTGCCGCCTCAGCTTTGCCAATGGCCGAGAAAATCCGCGAGGAACGCAAAGAGCTGATCGAGGATCTGGCCAAATGGGGTGCGCTTGGAGAAGCGAAACAGAAAACCATGCTCGAGCGCATGTACACTGCATTCACCCACAAAGAGATCGAGCAGTTGGCAGATCCGCAAAGCCCGCTCCCCCGCTCCATACCCGCCCTGCCTCTGCAGCCGCAGAGCTTCCGCGCCGGTCTGATGGAATTGTTCCGATCCGACAACACACTGTCGTGGCCGTGGGCACAGCGTCATCACAGTCTGTCGAAAGACGTCGCGCGTGGACTGGACCGGGATCGCGGTGGCTATGAGATGGATTGATCGGGCATGGCAGCGAACCGGGATGCGTCCGATATGCTCGTAGGTGGGTGGCGCTAATCTACGTCGATGGCAAGGTAGTGAGGCCC
>NZ_CANLDZ010000045.1:0-11380 GCF_947489545.1 uncultured Ruegeria sp.
AGACATCTGTGCCCGACTTAGAATATCGCGAAGTCACGCGCTTACTTCAATCCGGACCTCGGATGCTGGTCGTCTGAGTCAGTTTTGTGATCATGGCTGAACTTAACCGCAGCTCGCCACGCCAATCAGAACGGCTCTCTGCTGGCTTTTTCTCTGTGTCGGCGGAGTAGATCTTCAAAGCAAGGCCGGGTCAGAATCTGACAAAGCCTGACACTCAGTCGGCCATTTCTTAATGGCGGAAAAAATGTCCGGCTTTGGTTTCGAGAACCGGGCGTTGAGTACGCCATTAAATGCTCGAAAAGCTGGATTTATGCAATCTGACCCGGCTTCAACCTTTGCGTTCCGCTAAGAATGATTAATTCTCTCCAAAAATGTATACCCAATACACAAAGTTTGGCGGAGAACACGAGCTGTCTGGCTCCGTGCGTTGGTTTAGTGTCGAGAAACGAAAGATCACTAAGCCTGCTTCAAAGGAATTCGATTTCACTTTGTGTTTGTTTGATTAAGACTTGCCCATGTTCTCTTGAAACGCGTGGCGGCCAACGCGAACTTAAGGGGAGCGAACAGGTCTTAAGAACCATGTTCTTCGTGTAAAGGTCTGCTTGTATTTACCCAAATGCAGCAAGCCACTTAGGGAGTATGAGATGAAAACGTCAGCCAGAATTCTCGGAACAGCAATGATGACGGGTTTGATCGCAACTGCGGTCGTGGCCCAAACGTCAGAGGACAAGAATGCGCCTGAAAGCTTTTTGTTTGTTCAGCATGCAGATACCGCGACGTTTGCAGGCACAACGCTCACATTAGAGGGCGCAGATCAGAACGTTATTATGTTCACGGATCGGCCTCACCGGGCTTCGTTCACAATACCGATGGTTGAACTTGTAAAAAGATGGGGCGAAGGTGATGATAGTTTTGCCGCCGATCCGCCGAATGCCGCACTGGTCGGCGAAACCGAAGATGGGAAACCTGTTTCCTTGATTGTCGAGATAACAGACCCAGTGCTTAGTGATGGTGCGATCAGTTATCAATACAGCGCCATCAAAGGCGACGAACAAAGTTCAATCGAAAACCCATACGTAGTGATAGACGGTTCTACTTGGACTCTCTGGGCCCAAGGGTTCGCGAACGATATGGTTGGCGCCGGTGCAACGGGCAGCAGTCAGATTTCAACAGCAGTGACGATTGATACTGATGGGGCTGAGGTAACCGGCAACTAGCCTGCTCCTTAGAACAGATTGACCTGATTGAAACGAAAAATTCAAACGTAGGTGAAGAAATCGTTAGCGCCGGTTGGCCGTCGCGCAATCAGCGAGAGAAAAACTCTATCTGAATTGCTTCAGCGATATCACCCATCGTGATTCAGGTGACAATAGACCTTCTTATGTAAACCAAAGCAAACACTCTGTTCTCAGGTTGCTTTTATCAAGGACCAAAAAAATGTGTCAGAACATCAAACTATTTTCCATTGCGATTGCCGCAGTAGGCTTAGGAACGTCGGCAATTGCAGAATCTTCACAAGACTTTAAGACTGCGGAAAGCGTTCTTCTTGTACAGCACAGCGACAAGGCCGCGATGTCCGAGGGATTGCTTACGCTGGTGGGGGCGGACAAGAACCTCATAATGTTCACGGATCGGCCGCATCGGGCCGCCGCAACAATTCCAAGCGAGCAACTGGTTAAGATCTGGAGCGAAGGCGACGATAGTTTTGCTTCTGATCCACCAAACGCCGCTCTTGTTGGCCAGCAAAATGGCAATCCCGTTTCATTGATCGTCGAACTGACGAACCCCAGGGCATCGGGTGACGATTTTGTGTTCGGTTACAAGATCATCGAAGGTGAAGAAGTGCCTGAGATCGATCAAGCCTATATCGTAATTGACGACTGTTTTATCTGTCTTGGAGACGTCGCAAATTTGGCCACAGGTAACCCTTTAGATTATATCCTAAATCCAAATGACCCAAAATGACTTCAAAGGCCTGTTCGTCTGGGCAGTGTTCTCCGGGTGGGGTGAGCCTAAGATGTCCTGACTTCGGCAGTTTAGGTCCACATTGCGTGTTTAGGTGTGGGGTTTCTTTTCGGCCGGTGAGTCAGTCTCTGCCTCCTCCGGTTCTGCATTCGGCACCTAACACCGGGACGAATTGCGTTGCGCCGCAGAACTGGGATGTGGATAGTGTTCTGATACCTCCAACAAAGCAGTCGAGCACTTAATGAACTCTGCTACTCTTCTCCAAAGCATTCTGGCCGCGATTGTATTGGCCAGCCCTAGTATTGCGGAGTCGGAAGCGCCAGCACCACCCAGTGTGGTTGTTGCTCCGGCGACACTGCAAGAATTGCAGAAACAAGAAGAGTTTGTAGGGCGTGTCGTTGCAGACCAAAGCGTCGACCTGCAGGCGCGGGTCGAGGGCGTTTTGGAGGAGGTCAACTTTACCGAAGGAGGAACGGTTAAAAAAGGCGACAATCTCTTCAGGATCGAAAAGAGAAAATACTCTGCAAGTGTCGAAAGTGCTCAAGCCGCATTAAAAAGCGCTCGGGCCAGTGCGCAAAGCGACCAGGCCGCGCTGGACCGGCAGAAGACCCTGTTTGACAAAGGCGATATCCCCCAATCGGTTCTAGACACTGCCTTGGCCGCGTACGCTGAAGGCCAGGCCGCCGTTGATGAGGCTCAGGCCGCGCTGAAGATCGCGCAGATTGATCTGGATTACACCGAAATCGCCAGCCCTTTGGACGGACGGATCGGATTGTCCTCGGTCGATGCGGGCAACCTTGTCGATTCCGCTAGTGGTGTTCTTGCGACGGTCACAAGCATTGATCCCATTCTCGTCAGCTTTTTCGTTAGCGAGCCCGTTTTGCTGCGCGAACGCCGCAATGGGTCTATTTCCCCTCAAGGCGTCAAGCTGACGACACAAATTACTCTGGCCGATGGTGAAACCTACGGAACCGGAGGCAAAGTGACCTATGTCGGCGACAGCGTCAGTCAGGACACTGATACAATCGAGCTAAGGGCCACATTCGCCAATCCGGACGGGCTTCTCATTCCCGGTCAGATCGTCATCGTTGCGCTCAGCGGATCGGACGATGCCAAGGTTTTGACCGTGCCACGCAATGCGGTGCAGTTTGACAAGCAGGGCTATTTCGTCTTCTCCGTCGATGGCAAAAATACGGTTCACCGGACGGATATTGAAATCGGCACTCAAACCTCGACCAGCACCCAGGTGAATTCGGGCTTGAAGGATGGTGATCGGGTCGTTGTGCAGGGGTTGCAGAAAATTCACGACGGGTTGGTTGTGGATCCGGTCGATAGTCAGAGTTAGGGCTCGGCTTGATCTCTCACTACTTCATCAATCGCCCGCATTTCGCTGCTGTTATCGCGATCTTGATGGTGCTTTTTGGTGCAGTGTGTGTAAGGCTGATGCCAATCTCGGAATATCCGAACATCACACCTCCGCAGATTTATGTGGCCGCGTCATATCCCGGCGCGGATGCGCAGGTCATCCAGGAATCCGTTGCCACACCCATCGAGGAACGCGTGAACGGGATCGACGGCATGTTGTACATGCAGTCTAAAAGCTCGAATGACGGCAGTTACGTGCTGAGTGTTTCGTTCGAGTTAGGAACTGACCCTAACGTTGCAGCGGTTGAGGTGCAAAACCGCATCGCCCTGGCTAGCGCGGAACTGCCATCGGTTGTCCAACAGCAAGGGATCGAAGTTACCAAACAATCCGGCAACATGATCCTTGTGATCAACCTTACCTCGCCCGACGGGTCCCGGGATGAGTTGCATCTCAGCAATTATGCGGCCAATTTTCTGCATGACCCATTGCAGCGTTTACAAGGGGTTGGTGGGGTCTCTCAGTTCGGCCAGTTGGAATACAGTATGCGGATCTGGATCAACCCGGTTCGCATGGCCGCGCTGAATATCACCGCTTCAGAGATTGCCGATGCGATTGAAAACCAAAACGTTGTCGCAGCTGTCGGGCAGGTTGGAGCCCCACCATTTGGCGATGCCCGTACAGATTTTCAGTTCAAACTGCGGACCGAAGGCCTGTTGCGGGATGCCGCAGAATTTGGCCGGATCATCATTTCAACAGGTGATGACGGATCGGTCACGCGACTGGAAGATGTGGCGCGGATTGAACTCGGCTCAGCGACATATACCGGGTCGTCGCAACTGAATGGAAAAGATACAGCGGCCATTGCCGTGCATCAGGAAAGCACGGCCAACGCCTTAGAGATTTCAGACAGTATCCATACCCTGATGGGTGAGCTTTCAAAGAAGTTTCCTGATGGCGTATCATATGAGATCACCTATGACGTGACGGACGCCGTTCGTGTTTCTATCGAAGATATCCTGGAGACACTGGCGCTTACAGCCGGGTTGGTGATCGCGGTTACGTTCCTCTTTCTGGCCAATTTCCGGGCGACTATTGTGCCGGCGATTGCAATCCCTGTTTCGCTGTTGGGCGCCGTCGCGCTGATCTATGCGATCGGGTTTAGTGCGAACATGATCACACTGTTCGCTTTGGTTCTAGCCATTACACTAGTGGTCGATGATGCAATCATCATCATCGAGAACGCAGAACGCATTCTGAATGAAGACGGCCTTGATCCGCGCGAAGCTACGCTCAAAGCAATGTCACAGGTCAACCGACCGATCATCGCGACCACGTTTGTGCTTGCCGCGGTATTTGTACCGGTGTGTTTTTTCCCTGGCATGACCGGAACGATCTACTACCAGTTCGCAGCGACGATCATTTTCGCATTCGTGCTGTCAGCCGTAAATGCGCTGACCTTGGCCCCGGTGCTCTGCACCATGGTTCTAAAGTCAGGTATGAAACCGATTGGTCCTTTGGGTTTTGTGCCCGAAGCTGTCTCATGGATCAGGCGGCAGTATATGCGGCTTGTGTCGCTAATGTTGCGGTACATCACTGTCTCGCTACTCGTTTTCGCCGCCTGTGTTGGAGCGACAGTATATCTGTTCAAGACGGTGCCAACCGGTTTGATCCCACAAGAGGATAACGGTGTCTTGCTGGCGGCGATTGCCCTGCCGGACGGTGCCTCGCTTCAGCGTACACAGGCCTTCATGTCCAAGGCAGGTGAGGTCATCGAAAAGGCCCCCGGAGTGGACACGGTAACCACCGTCTCTGGCGCCAGTATGCTGGCAGGCACCCGCTCGAACGCCGGAATGGCGATTGTCACGCTTAAGTCATGGGATGAACGCAAAAGCCCCGAACTGCATTGGGAAGCGATCATGCGGGATCTGGATCAAAAGCTGGCAACTCTGCCCGAAGCAGAAAGCTATGTGTTTCCGTTTCCGACTATCCATGGCCTCGGGTCGACGGGTGGTATTTCGGTCGAACTGCTGGATCTTGAAAAGGGCGACGGGGAGCAGCTGGATTCAGTGATGAATGGCTTCGTCACGGCCCTGAACGCGGCACCAGAATTCGTCCGCGCACATGGCAGCTTTTCTGGTCAGACTCCGCAGTATCGCCTATCAGTCGACCGGGATCGCGCGGAGGCGCTTGGCGTGAGCGTTTCAGACATCTTCACAGCGCTGCAAGCTAACCTCAGCACTTATTTCGTTGACAATTTCATCCTGTCCGAACGCGTCTATTGGGTCGCCATCTCAGCCGATGCACAGTTCCGGCAAACGCTGGATGATGTGGACAACATCTACGTCAAAAACAGCGCAGGCGAGTCACTGCCGCTAAGAAACTTTCTGAGCAGCGAACCTGTTCTCGCCCCGGATTCGATCCCTCGGTACAACTTGTTCACGGCTGCATCGGTCAGCGCGCAATTGGCTGAAGGTGCCAGTTCCGGCGCAGGCATCAAAGCCATGCAAGAGATCGCAGATAAAACGCTGCCCGATGGCTTCCAGATCGAATGGTCAGGCGTAACGCAGCAGGAAGTTAAGTCCCAAGACATGGTGCCTTACATCATGCTGTCGGCGCTGATACTGGCCTATCTGTTTCTGGCGATCTTGTACGAAAGCTGGATCTTGCCGCTGTCGATCATTACTTCAGCCGTCTTTGCTTTGCTGGGCGCTCTCATTCCCATTTGGTATTATCCGTTTCTCACCAGCAACATTTTTGCTCAGATCGGTATGGTGTTGCTGATCGGACTGGCAGCGAAGAAAGCCATCATGGTTGTCGAGTTCGCCAATCAGCAAAGAAAATCCGGCGCCAGCATTCGCGATGCCGCAATAAAGGCGGCAGAAATTCGGTTTCGGCCAGTCACAATGACTGGCTTGTGTTTCATTGTCGGGGTTCTTCCTCTGGTGCTGTCCAGTGGGGCAGGTGCAGCAGCCCGGGTCTCGATTGGCTATCCGGTCCTGTTCGGTATGATCGTCGATAGTACCCTGGGTCTATTGATGATCCCGGTGCTGTATGCGGCGTTTCAGTCTGCGAAAGAATATCTGGTTTCGCTTCGGACGCGTTAAAACGGCGTTACCTACTTCTGGGCTTCACTCAATATCGCTTGAACGGATTCGGCTCCTGCCGGCGGCAGGTTCGAATTACCGAATTGCAGGCGCAGGTAATTCACCAGGTCCGTTATCTCCGCGACGCTGAGCCGCCCGCTAAACGAGGGCATTGGGCCGAAATTCGAACCTGGACCGGTTGCGTCCAATCCTTGATCGATGACCAACACCAAATTTACCGCATCTGCCTGTGACACGGTGCTGTTTCCGTACAATGCAGGCATAACACCGGGAATGCCTTGACCCTCGCCCCCATGGCACAACGAGCAGTTGCTCAGATATAGCGATTTGCCCCGGGCCGCATCATAGGTATGGGATAATTGGGCGACCGCGGCCGATGCTTCGGATTGTCCGCCATCATCAGTGCTTCCCGTTTCGGGCGGCTCTGTATCCAGATTTAGCAGATAGCTGGCGATGGCCGATCGGTCCCCGGGTTCAGCTTTGCTGAGCGAGTTCTTGATCGCCAGATGCATCTCTCCGAATGCTGTTCCCTGTGGCCCGGCCCCTGTCGCAAAATATGAGACCAGATCGGCGTGCGTCCAACCTTGCCGGGCCAATCCGGCTGTGGTGATGTCGGGTGCCTCAAAATCAGTCAGCTGCGCGCCGCTTAGGGCTCTATCATTCTCAAGCGCACCTAAGGCATTTCGGGGCGTGTGGCACTCACCGCAATGTCCGAGACCGTTGACCAGATACGCGCCTCTGTTCCATTCATCGCTCCGGGATGGATCGGCTTCAAACTGATGCCGGGCGGCGAACAATGCGTTCCACCCGAACAAAGACAAGCGGATGTTGAAAGGGAATGGCAATGTATTTTCCGGTACCGCCGCGTCGACCGGATCAAGGCTCATGAGATAAGCAAACATGGCATCGCTGTCGTCGCGGGTGACCAGATGGTACGAGGTGTAGGGCATGGCCGGATAGATCGGGGCCCAGATGTTATCCGCACCAAAGGCCAGCACCTGATAGAACTCGGCCGATGTCATATCGCCGATCCCTCGGGCTGAAGGGGTGATATTCGCCGAATAAATCCCGCCGCCAAATGGTGTTTCCAGAAACCGGCCCCCTGCGAAGGATGCACCGTTTTCCGCGGTGTGGCAGGACACGCAATCGCCCAGAGTTGTCAGATACTCTCCCGCGTCGATGCTGGCCTGATCCGTAGCCAAAGGGCGCTGTTCCACCGTCGGGACACCCCAGAAGTATGCGAACGCAAGATATCCCAGGCCGCCTAACGCTCCAAGAGTTGCAAGGGCTTTCAGAACGCGTGCCATAGCTAGTCCTCTTTGGTCAGAGTGGCGTCCGACAGGATCACATCACGCATCGCCTCAAAGTACCGGACATAACCACTGCATCTGCAGATGTGGTCTCCCAGTCCCGAATGGACAGCTACCTCAACCTGGTCTTTGGTTACCGGGTCTGCGCGAAGCTGTGCGATCAGCGCGGTGCCCGCGTTGACAAAACCTGGTGTGCAATAACCGCACTGAAACGCAAAATTGTCGACAAACGCCTGCTGAACCACCGACAGTTTGCCGTCGGTGGCATGCCCCTCGACCGTTATGACAGAGCTATCGGCAAAGGTTGTAGCGCCTGCGATGCAGGTACGCCGCGTGGTAATGGTGCCGTCTGGTTCCTCGACCATCACAATGCAAGCATGGCAGACGCCGATGCCACAGCTGAACTTCGTACCGGTCAGTCCCAGCACATCGTTCAGATAGCTCACCATCGGCAGATCGTCGGGTACATCGTGCGGTCCAACTGCCTTACCGTTCACCTTCATCATTAGCTGGGGCATATCACAATGCCTCTCTGATCTTGTCCGGCGTGGCGGGTAGAGAATTCACCCGTGCGCCGACCGCGTTGTTGATTCCGTTGAGAATAGCTGGGACGACAGGGATCATCACAACCTCGCCCATGCCCTTTGGCGGGTCTGTATCACTGATCGGGTCCAACACTTCGAGCGTTGTTTTCCACACCGGGACCTGAGCAGCCTTTGGGATGTGATACCGGTTCAGGTTCCAAGTTCCGTCGCCGGGTCCGCCGTCGTAAAGCGGCAGATCTTCGTACAAAGCGTATCCAATACCCATGGCGATCCCGCCCTGCGAAATGCCCGACACCAGTTCGGGAACGATTGGGCGACCGCATTCCAAGACCTGATGGACGGCCTCGACTCTGACGTCTCCGCTGACCTTGTCGACAGCTAAACCCACCACGGCGCCACAGGCGGCGTAATAGTTGACGCCAACCTTTTCAAACTCGGTCGAAGGGAAATTGACCTCGGTCCGGTCAATCAATGTCCAATCCTCGCCGCCTTGCCGGATGGCCAAAGCGTCAATCGCCAGCGTCTCGGATTCACCTTTGATCGGGAACGTCGCTGTGGTCCAGGACCAGCGGTTGAAGCCATGCACCATGGCCCCGGTCACCAGGCCATCACGGTGCGCACGGGATGCGAGCTGTTCCAGTGTCAGGGGCTCCATTCCTGCGCCGGTCAGTTTGCCATCGACCCAGCGCATCTTGTCAAATGTCAGGAATTCGCCTGCGGCCTCGCCGGACAACGGACCCTCGCTCCAGATCGAAAGGGCGGCGGGCCAGAGGCCGTATCGCATGATGACATACGCCGCCTGCGCTGGCCCGTGGCTGTTGACGCTCGCCCCGACAGACGCGCCCGTAGGTGATCCGATCAAGGGCACCCAGCGCGGGTTCTTCGCCGCCTTGTCCTGGTCGGCCTGAGTGATCGCCCAGGCATTGCCTGAGGTTTCCAGCTTTAGCGCGTCCCAGGCCCCCTGCACGAACATCTCGACCTTATCGGCATTTCGCCCCATGTAATCCCCGACGCGCCGGGCCGAGGCAGTTGACAGGCCAGTGCCCATTTCCACCCCGTCGCTGTGCAGCGTGATCCTACCCTCGGGCGACAAGGTGACGGATGCGCGGGTTGCATCGCCGCCGCCTCCGTAATCCTTCATCACGCACGCGACCCCAACGCCATAGGTCTTGCCCGGATTGGCAGATTCATATGCGCTTTTGTCTTGAGCACGGCTCTGCCAGAGCGCACTTTGTTCCAGCCGGTCAAGGACTTCGACGGATCGCGCCGCGCCACTGGCGGCGTTGCCGGTCAGGTTCAAATACCCGGTGCGCAGAGCGTTCTGGCGGCGCAGCTCGAACGGGTCTTTTCCCAGATCAATGGCCACTTCGTCGACCAGGCATTCCATCGCGGTCATCGTCTGCAGAGTTCCAAAACCGCGCATCGACCCAGCAGGGACGGCAATGGATTTCGTGGCCGTCGCCGTGACGTCGCTTTTGGGAACGTAGTAGATTGAGGTCGCGTTGGTCGCCCCAACATGGGCCACAACGGTCGAGAAATTGGCGCGCCCGCCGCCGTTACAGACAAGATCGCACACATAAGCTTGGAACTGGCCGGTTTCAGGATCAACGGCCAGTTGGTTTTTGATCTCGAAGGCGTGACGCTTTAATCCTAGCTGGAATTGTTGAAAGCGGTTCAGCGCCAGGCGCGTCGTGCGACCCGGCGAGAACAGCCCGGCAAGCGCAACATACAGCGGCAGAATGGTGTGATCTTTTCCGCCAAAACCGCCCCCCATCGACGAAAAGTGGCCATCGACCTCGCCCACCTTGTGCGGTGGTTTGGCGGATTGCACCAGATTGCCAACGGCCGTCAGAATAGCTTGTGGCGACTGGACCCCAAGCATCAGGGACAATTTCTTGTCCGCTGCTTCATAGGTTGCCAGCCCGGCCTCGGGTTCCATGAAGACATGATCAATAGACTGGGTTTGGAAGTTCTGGGAATAGAGCTTCCCGGACTTACCGTCCTTAAGACCGGCTCTGATCTGGTTGCCGTAAAAACTTGCCCGTTCGGGTGCCGCACCTGTCGCATCGGCCTTGGCCCAGACCGGGGCTTCGGTATCGCGAAACCGGCGCGGTCCGACCCAACCATCCAGCAGGGGCGAGTATACATCCGGCCCATAAGGGCTTTCACCCGCAATGCGGGTAAAGCGGTACGCACCATATGGAGTTTCTTCGGCAGGAGGTCGTGTATCGCCCAATGCAAAAATGGCATCATTGCCTACCAGAAAATGCTGTGCGCGCTGAAAGGTTGCGAGGTCATCGTAGATCAGCAACGCAACGGGTTGCCCCAAATACAGCGGCAGAGTTCCGGGCTTGCAGAACAGGTCAGTGTTGAAGAACCCGGTTGCGGCCAGTCCAGCCTTGTCCAGTTCATCAGCGGTAACAACCCGGTCCGGTTGCATCTGGTCACCCAGCCCGGACAAGTCCAACCCTTTGAAAACCTTGTCAGCCTGCGGCGACAAAACGAGCGTTGCATAGCTCATATCATCCGGCCAGCCGTCCAAATCGGCGCCACGCACATCATTAGCATAAAGCTTGGCGCCGGTGACTTTGGCATACCCATCAATGCGGTAATTTACTTGGGTCCCGTCCGGTCCGCTCCAACCAGGCTCAATAGGCAAAGGTTCCCCGGGTGAGAATGCATAGGTCATCGTGGGTTTGAGCGCTTCGGACGCACCCACCATGCCCGCCGTTATCAACAGACGCCTGCGGGTCCAGAAATGCGGTGACTGAGTCATGGTCGATCTGCCCTAAGCTGCCTTATGACCACCATAAGCGGTCAATATGTTATTTGAAGTGAAACGACATTAAACCACCAGAAAACCGCCAAAAAAATTACGGGACCCGAATTAAGGGTCTGGCCCTATCGGGCATTATTCGACAACGTGGCCTTCAACCGCCATTCGCTCAATGGAATTACCGTGTTGTCAGCATTGCCTGTGGCGTTCTCAAACAGAACAGTGATCGTTTGCAATGCGCCCGAGTCCTGAGCCTGCAGATCAATCATCAATCTGCCGACGCCAGAATTTGGGTTCTGGTTGGCGCAGTCTGA
>NZ_CANLDZ010000046.1:0-11302 GCF_947489545.1 uncultured Ruegeria sp.
TGCAGGTCGCGCCAGAGATTGTCTTTCAGGTTCTTTTTGTGAACGGTTTTATCCTGTGCCATTGGTGGCCTCCATGTATTCTACGATCCGTCAGTCGAGATCACACAAAGAGAAGCCCCTTTCTCCTTTCGGAGCGGGGCCTCAATTCTGGCGTCGGTGCGGCCATAGGTCGTACAACGCAATTCAACTTTACGGATCTGGGTCTGCCCTTATTTGGCAGCATTCGTCTGGTTTTTTTCCGCCAAAGCCGTATACGCCGCAGTGCGTGTGGGAAAGTTTCGGCAGACCAGTTCAGAGATTTGATCTTCAAAATCGGGACCGTTCTGCTCACACCATGCAAGAACGGCCGCGCGATCACGGGCATTACCGGGATCAAACCCGAATGAGAGATCACCGGGGTGCATGGGATCCGGTCGCTCTTCCAGAATGCTCATGACCGTATCGGGGTCATAGAGATTGCCGAAAGAGCCAGGTTCGTCCTTGCAATAGACCCATGCCTGGTTGACAGTGATCAGCCCCGTGATGTCGATCGTGGCCTGATCCGTCTTGAATCGATCCCTTAAATCCGTCTTTGATTTGACGAAGGCATCGAGATCATGTGCCAGATTACTGGCCAGCCAGTCTTCGCGGGTTGATCCCGCCCATTCCAACAATGCATCATCGCGCGCCTGTTTTTCGGTGAAAATGACCGAGTTGATACCCGCTACGCAATCGGTTGTGAGTTTGTAGAAGGTCAGTGTCAACGCGGCGCCTCGCGACGCCTCACCGTCTTGGTCTGGTTGGACTTGCTCAATAGTTTGATCCTTGATCGGCGCATAAGGATCGCGTTGATTGCGGCCCGGACAATCCGAGAATTCAAAAAATGCGTCGCGCAAAACGGCGAGCGGATGCGTATCGTCGTCATCTTTGTGCAGATCTTCAGGCGCAATTGTACTCTCCAGATCTTCCCGGATTGCGTTTTTTATATCGTCTGCAATGTGGCGGAACTGGGTGACCGGCCAAATTCCAATACCGATGCACGTTGGAAAATGTCCAAGGACGGTATCACCTGCGACAAATCCATTCCCGGTCTCGATCGCGATCTGACGGGCAATCCGAACGGCATCCAACGGGGTCCATGCATCGTGTATCGCGGTAGCGAGGTACTCCGGCTGTTCTTCCGTGCCTTCGTTGGAGCGGCCGTAGATGCTCCAAAATTCGACTTTTCCTGCTTCGCACTGGATTACGCAGACCTCGTTTTGGTCGGTTCGGCAGGCAACCAGCTCAAACCATTCGAACCGATCCAAAGTGTCGCCTTCGCAAAGGTTGTTGAACCGCTTATGCGCGGGCATTTTGGTGCTCGGATATGTCATGGTGGCGTCCTCTTTCTCGATCCACCCATCGGGATCAAAAGAAACTCAGCCCTCTTTACCTCTGGCGGCTGGTCGTAGACGCCATTTCCGAACACAGGACGAGCGGGCGAGGTCAGCTTTCCAAGTACCCGTCACGCCAGTCTTCCGAGTGTTCGTAGTGATAATCCGTTTCGGTGGCGAGCAAGCTATGGAAAGCTCGGTGGGCGTCGGTGAGTTGCTGCTCTGCGCTGCGTACATGCGCAACCAGTGGACCCAAGATGCGGCGTGCATCCGTCGCCAAAAGGTCACGTCGACGGCGAAGGAGAACGCGTAAAGCTCGCAAGGCTCCGACGTATTCAGCGGCGGCGGAGCGCATGGATTGGCCCGCGTTGCGGGCCCGGTGCCCTGCCCGATACGCTTCCTGATGGTCACGTTCATTTTTAGCCGTGCTCTCTGCGATACCGTCGGCGCGTCGAGCCGCGTCTCGCAAAACGGGATCAAACTCCCAAGCTGTGTCAACATGCTCACCGATGATTGGGGCCATAGACAACAGCGCGGGGCCTCGCCCGGCCTTGTCGGTGTTCCACGGATCCGCATATCCAGCTAAATAGCGCGGGCATCCAGCCGTCGCACTTGTTTGATACACGACGCCGCAGACGATGTCATATTGATCAGGGTCTGTGAACCAACCAGTGTGTTCGACGGCGTTGCGGAGATACGCGTAATTTGCGGGGGCAACTTCATGTGCCAGACCAACCAGACGCAACCCAAGCGCTTCGGGTTTTTCGATCCAACGCAAACGGCTCTCGCCATAGGCCGCAAAGTCCGGGTTCGCATCAGGATAGTGGGCAGGAAACCGGGTGGTTTTACTGACGACATCTGTGCGCATGAGGTCGATCGCCTCTGAAGCGGTTTTACCGGCCTGGCGCCAATAGGCAAATGACGCGGCGCGGATCTGCTCTGTCGGCGTATTGACTGCCCAGGCCGCGTGCTTCGCCTTGCCAGTCAGGGGCCTGACGGGAGTGTAATAGTCGACGGCGAATACTGTGCTCATGGCTGTAGCCTTTCTCTTTGGTTTCTCATCGGGTTCAACAAGAAAAAGGCCCCCTTCTCCTTTCGGAGCGGGGCCTCGATCTGAGCAGATTAATCCGGATAGTTCAGCAGTACGGCTGACCGGCCATTAGCCTGGAGATGACGCGAAGATGGTCGCTATGGTTCTCACCCCAGAACTCGGCTGTGGCCTGAGCTTTTGGATGTGCTCGAGCCTGCTCGTCCGTCATTGCGATGGGCACCAGCTGAAACACCCTGCATGGGAGGAACACGTCTACACCGCGGCCAGCGCCAGTGTGGTTGTGTGAGAAGAACCAGAACTTGCCCAACCGAGGCTCGCCCGTGTCCTGAAAATACTCCCAGAGCTGGGGTCGATTCAACGCGCCCGAAAAATTACCATGACCGCTCGCGTGAACGAAAAAACTGCCACCATCCGTAGTTTGCATTCCATGCATCACATCCTGGCAACACCGCTCCATTCTCCCATCGGGCATCATGACGAAATCACCAACCGTAGGTTTTCCGGTGAAGGCCTCACGCGCGGCTTTCAGATCTGCCGCGATAACCTGGTTGCGATCGTCGAGGTGAGAATTGTCCTGCACAGCCCCGATCAGCCCTGCATCTACGAGATGCTTTACGATGGCAATCTTGCAGCCATGCTCAGAGGGATGTGAATAGGTGCCGCCTTTGCCCTGGATGGTCTCGAGCTATAAGACCACGGATCTCGGTTTGGGCCCGCGACTGGCCAGTAGCGACAAACTATATCATCGCCAAAGCCATTCATGTCGAAGCGGACCTCAGTGCTGCCGTCTGTTTGCGGTACAAAAGTCAGCCGCTTGTGGTTCATCAAGTCATTTGTCGAAGTCATCGCTCTTTGTCCTTTGCTCATTCCGGTGATCGAATTCACACGAAAAGAAGCCCCCTCCTCCTCTCGGAGTGGGGGCATCGACTTGAGATCAGCAGCGACGGTTTACGCGCTTCGGAACAAGGCCACGGCTTCATCCAGTGGCAGGGTGTTCAGGATCCGGATTCCGGGGTGCTGCGCCTGGAGTTTTTCAACAACCCGCTCAGCCTGGCCTCGGTGTTTGATCTCATAAACGCCGGGCTTGTCGGGAAAGATGAAAAGAACCTTGATCTTGATCAGCCGTTTGTAGTCCTTCGTGTATTGCCATGTTTCCAGAAGACTGCCGCAGTGATGCTCAAGATCTGTTTCGTGCTCTTCGTCGGAAAACTCGGGCAGTGACCATTTGGGCAAGTTCTGTCGGCACCAGGTATCAGCCTCCTTGTAGGCGACATGATCGCCCCTGAAGAGATCGCACCCGCCCTTACCGTCGTTGGAGACTTCTCCGATTTTTTTGCCATCAACATACAGGCTGGCGGTGTAGCAGCTGGTCTCTTCTGAGGCGAAGGCCGCGTATTTGATGTTTTTCAGTTCGATTTTCATGGGAGTATCCTCGCTGGTTGTCTTTGTCCCCGGATTAGGGACACAGCAAAAGAAGCCTCCTCTCACTTTCACCCAGCAATACCATATGTGGTACGACGGAATCCTATAGACACTATATGATTGCCTTTGAACCCGGTTTGTTCTACAATGAAGCAATGCTGCTGAAGGAGAAATACCGATGTCTGCACCTGCCATTTCGGAATCTCAAACCGCGCTGCCAGCCACGGCCAAGCAACTCGCCTATGCACGTAAACTCGCGGAGCAACAGAATGTGGTTCTGCCCTGGGAAATCCAGCAGGATCGCCAAGCGCTCAGCCAGTGGATCGATACGCAACGTACAACGCCCCGCGTACACGACACCCGGCCGAGCTCAAAGCAGGTGGCCTTTGCCGAGCGCATCGCCCGGATCAAGCGCAGCGCTGTTCCAGACGAGTGCTTTCGCGATCGCAATCTGATGTCCCGCTGGATCGACAGCAACAAGCCAAGGTAGCGCGCGCACCACGGCTGCTCAGATCCTCGACAGCAAGAATGAGAAATTCTCGCTAGGAATGAATACACCGAACACGAGTGATCTTAGTTTTTTAGCGTCCTGTACTATGCAAATACTGAGTCGAAATGAGATTATTGCTTCCAACAACGTCGGAGTTGCCGAGGAGTGGAAGAGATGATGGCTGAAAGTAATAAGCGTTTCACAATGAGTCTTCGTCAAGCGAAGGAATGTGGGATCGATTTTCGTGATTTTGAGCGTGTTGACCAATTGCCATCAGAGATTCCGTTGGTCGCTGTTGCCGGTGTTTGGGGGAAATTCCAGAATATTCTGTGCCTGTTTGAAGCAGAGTTGGGAAGGCGCTATCTACGCAATGTCTACCAGCGAAGAAATGGGTATGTGATCCCGGAACTGGGGATATGCGCAAAGACAATCTCAGCCGGAGAAACAGTGACGGTCACGACAAGCCCGCCTCTTGATCTGAAAGACAATCAATAGAAAACGGCGAGTGGGATGTATAGTCCCCTCACCGTTCTTCCGACGTCAATTCGAACCGCACGGTAAATGGGCGGCCGCCAACGTCTTCTCGATTTTACCGATGTGTTGTTCGTGTTTTTTCCGTTCTTTGCGTGCTGCGCACTCAGCCACCCACTTTTCTCTTTCAGCGGCCCAAAGCGCATCGGCTTCAACCTTTGGAATGTACTCGAACGAGCCTGGGGGTTCGCGAAGTTCTTCACCAGTGTCGATGTCAAAGGGTTCAGTAAAACAGTCTGCACCATCGCATTTGTCGCTATTGCACCATGACTGATCGTAGGTGTCGACGACTACCCAATCCTGCACTTCGGGATCCCACTCGGCAGAAGCGTCGCGGCGAACATCGGTGCTGCCGCAACCTGTGCATCGCATTTCGATCCTGCGCGTCATTCGCGATCCCCTCCTTCGGGTTGACTATCAAGTGAGGTGTATGGGTCGCGCTGATCGCTGCCCGAGTAATCGGAAAACTCGACAAAAGCCTCGCGCAGGTCCGCCAGTGGGTGGTTGTCGAAATCATCGTCGCGCCGATCTGCCTCGTCGATGGTCTCATCGAGATCCTCGTGGATCGCCATGGTTAGATCTTCGGCAATCTCGGTGAATTCAGCAACAGGCCAAATTCCAATACCGACCCGCCTCGGAAAATGGCCGAACTGGTTGTCGCCGGAGACGAAGCCTTTGCCGGTTTCGACCGTAATCTGCCGCGCGATCCGCACGGCTTCCAGTGCCGTTTCTGAATCATGGATGGCTGTGGCAAGATGTTCCGGGCTTTCGGGCGTGCCCTCGTTGGAGCGTCCGTAGATGCCCCAGAATTCGGCGGACCCGGCTTCACATTGAACAACGCATCCCTCAAGTTCATTGGTTCGGCAGGCAACCAGCTCGAACCATTCAAAACGGCCCAGCGTGTCACCCTGGGATAGGTTGTTGAATCTTCCAGAAGCGGGGAGAGCAGTCATGGAATCTGTCATTTTGGTTTCCTTTTTTTCGATCCACCCAACGGGATCAAAAGAAACCCAAGCCACCTCTCACTCTTACCGCTGCTGGTGACCCGGGAGGCACGGGTTTACTCGTCCGCAACCGCTGGGATGTCGCAGTCCGGATCTCCGGCTTTGGCAAACATCCAATCCGCCGCGGCTTGCGCCATAGAGGCAACCCTAAAAACAGCCCCGTTACTTTCACCTAAGATCTCAAGCCAATGCTTAATGTAAGCCGCGTTCTGCCTGGCGCTCGCTGGAACGCCAAGCCGGGCACAAACCATCGCGCCGGTTAACTCAGCGAAACATTCTTCAGTTGCCAACTTCAGAGCTGCGGTCTTGCCTTCGAAAGTCAGGCCCAAACGTTTCTCTACCGCAACCGCATGAGCTTCCTCATGTGCTAACGTGTCGTAGAGCCCAGCTGCGCTCTCGAAGGTCTGAACGCGCGGCATGTGGATGACATCCCGAACTATGTGATAGTAAGCGCGTGGATCGGCTGAATGCTCGATGGGCACGCCCAAAGATGCAAACCAGGCATCCAGTGCCGGATCGCTCTGCGTGCCAAACTCTTTTTGTGCCGCGGGCCTATCATACCAGTGTTCATCCAGGCCATCGATCTGGCAGGTGTTGAACACGCGGTAGGCACGCGCATAGCGGCGAGCATGTTCCTCACCCTCTGCGCCGGTGACCGGGTCGGTTTCACCCTCCTTGGTGATCGTGCCAAACTTCACGACCGTGGTAGATTTCTCACCTTTGCGCACCTGACCGCCCAGTTCCTGCGCCTGGCGATAGGTCATCCAGCTACGGCAATCATAGCCGCGTTTCATGGCGGCGATGAGCAACATCAGGACGTTGATGCCCCGATACTGCTCGCCAGTGGATCGCAGAGGCAGTGCAAAACCACTGCCGCCGCTCCACGGCTGGCGCCAGGGCACGGTTCCCGCCTGCATCTCGGTAAAGATCGTTTCAGTCACATGTTCGTAAATGTTGAATTTCGGTTTGCCCATAACGGCCTCCTGGGTCTTTGGTGAAAATCACCATGACCGGAAGCTTTCTTTCGCTTTTGGGAGTGACGAGGGTTACTAGGTATACTGGAACTCTGCTCCGTACCATCGTTGGCCACGGTCTTTAGGTCGAGTATCAGGCCTGTGGACATTCTGCCTGCGACTTTGTCTGCCGTGGCTGAAATGCACTAGGTGCCGCTGTCGATGAGCAGGTGGCGCTGGATCCCCATATCGAAGAGAATGGGTTCGCGGATCGCAACGATTTCGGTCGCAAGCTGATCTTGGAGCAGATCGGTTATCAGCGTGCGTCAAAACCTGTAGACGACAATTAGGAGTGTTTCATGAACTTAGACAACAGTCTTCAGCCTCGGCTGCTTGTGGACGTCGAGGTGATTAGACCTGTTTTGAAGAGGATCCGCGCGGGAAAACCTCAAAAAGAGTTGTCGACGGATGTCACCACGCAAGATGCCGGAAGTACGCTAGATGTGTTAGTTGACGCAGGTTTAGTCGATCATCTTTCCTTCGTTGCCGTCGCGGCTAATCAAGCACGGCCCGGGGCATATTTTTTGACAGACAAGGGCTTAAGGTGGCTTCGTACTTATGATTGGTGGGAGCGTGCAAAATACAGGATGTCAAAATGGCAACTCGTAGGCGGGATCGTATTGGGAGTATTTATCAACATGATTTCCAGCGCGATGTGGCCGTACGTATCACAACTAATTAATTGATTTCGGAGTTCACAATAAGGAGACACGATTTGCCACAAGAAATTACAATGCGTATTTTGCACGCCATACGAGATATTGAGGGTCCAAACGTCGAAGGTGTCGGGCCGAGTTTGCTGGCTCTCTTGCAGCACACCTTGTTAGATGAGCAAGATCCTTATGATGTTTTGACTGGGATTAATGAGGCTGAGCGCTTTGGTTTTGTGAAGGCGCAGAGAATTATCCCCCAAGGACCAATGCCAGGTTACCCAAAGCAGCCTGTAGAATTGAGAGCCATCATCGCTGTCTACATTCTTGAAGCAGGGCAGGCGTATTTGGACGGGTAGTTCACAATAAGGAGCTGATCCACATGAGCATCCGCTATCAGTGGGTCAAGTTCAAAGAGGGTCTGTTTCGTGGACGGGTAGGATATAAGAGTTGCCGCAGGCCATGCCCTTGACTGCGCTCGATGTTCTGGTGGACGTTATCGGAATTTGGAAACCCCGGCGGCGCGATACCAGATCAAGCGGGCTAGGTATTACGCAATGTAAAAACGGATTACGATAAACTATGATTGAAACCCCAAAGGTCTTTTACAAATACAGAGAATTTAACGCCAGGTTCTTGGAGTCTTTGCTGACGGACCAAGTTTTCTTCGCCGATCCAAGCGCCTTCAACGACCCACTTGACACAAAGCCGCACTTGATAGGTGCAGCTAACACGCCTGATTTGCGCGATGTTCTTAACCAGCTGCTAGTGAAGAAAAAGAAAAATGAAATGACTGCCGCTGCTAGGTCCATTAACTACAAGGGGCCAAAAACTGTCACCCATATTGACCGGCAGGCTCATCAATTCGCCTCAAGCAAACTGTCTGAGATTGCCGCGTTTGCGGAATTTTTTGATCCTGAGATTCCTACCTCTCCAGATGAAATTGAGAACAACGGCTTAATGTCCGAGATTGAGCGAGAGTTGATGCACGGTTACTCGATGGGCGTCTTTTCTTTGGCCTCCAAGAACAACTGCCCTCTGATGTGGAGCCACTATGGCGATCAACATCAGGGGATCTGTGTTGGGTACTCCTTGCACGCCAATGAACCAGAAAACGTACAGCAGGTGTCTTACGGCGGGGATAGGTCCGTCCGCGTCGAAGACGTGGCGGCGATGCTGAGGGGTGACGAGAAGGCAAAAAAAAGGGTTGATAACACTGTTCTCCTAAAGAAAGGAGAGGAATGGCGATACGAAGAAGAATGGCGCTTAATTGGCCCGATGGGGCTTCATAATTCTAGGATGGAACTGACCGAAGTGGTCTTCGGCCTAAAATGCCCAGATGCTGTGAAATTTTCGGTCATTCGTTCACTTGAGGGCCGTGCTGGCCCTGATGTCCAGTTTATGGAGGTGGAAGAGGATCAAGAGAACTTCGCGTTCAATGTAGTACCGGTAGATATTGGCTGGGTTTGTTGTGAGTTGCCTCGTCGTGTTGGAACATTGATAGAAGACTTCGGGTAACGTTCACAATAAGGAGTGCTTGTGGCCCAAAACTTCGAGCATACCAACCCGAGATCCCGCCAACCAAAGGAGTTCAAGGGAACTTGGAAGCGACGGAAGTATCTGCATAGCGTTAGTCGTGCGCTGGTAAACAACTTTGTTGCCTTCGTCTTGATATTCGGGTTTGTCGTATATTTTGTTCACCTCAAAGAGCAGGCTAGGCAAAACCCCAGGGTCTGGACGATAGGTTCACAATAAGGAGGCGGTCGCGTAAGCATAGTGGATTGCCTTTCGTACTTTTAGATCGGCCCCGGCCCATTGACGTCGAATGATCTGGGCTTCGAGAAGGCTGACCGCCACTTGTGCCGCTTGGGAATACTTCGCTCCGTGTTCATGCAAAGCGGCGAGTTCTGGTACGAACGTATAGGTAACAAAAAGGAGACACGGGTGGCTGATTATCGAGAAATTTCACAGGAATATGCTCAAGGATCAATAAAAGCGGCCATCTTGATAAACGGTGGTGCCTCCGTAGCAGTCCTGAGCCAACTCAGTGGATTAAGAGAGTTCATGGATCATGGGGCCATCTCATGTGGGCTTTTGGCGTTTGCGGCCGGTGTTGTTCTAGGCGCCGTCACCTGGCTACTAGCATTTTCGTCCACTCGCTTCGTGGATCAGAAGGATCGGGGGCAGATCTCTAGTTATTTTAAAGCCGATGTCGCCATGTATCTTGCTATTTTGTCCGTGCTCTCATCGCTGGCTTGTTTTTCGTACGGGTGCTGGGTTCTGGCCGGTTCAATTACTTCACAATAAGGAGCCGAAGCTGGTGGAAGGCCGATTGTCTTTTGTGATGCTCGTTGCGCTGGCCGTCCTATTGTTTCCAACGCTTGTCAATTTGTGGCGGTCTGGAGCAAACAGGCTTAAGATATGAGGGGGCCTCGGATCGGTACGACTTCGCTTCCTTACCTGTGACAATGTCTGCCCATTTCTGCATAAGAATCCAGCAACTATCAAGAAGGTCTGAACAAGCGTAGCCAACGTCCGCAACAAGGGGCAACAGCGGCTTTTTTCCGACACGGAAATGCCGGTCTTGCATTGCTTCTTCCCAAGGTTATATGCAGCGCTCAAAACAAGAGCAGGACCGGAACATCCGATATGACCAACTGGCCCGAGACCATCCCTCATGATCTGCATATTGCACTTGAAGCCGCCCGGACGGACAACTGGCAGATGGCTTTTCGACGCTGGTCCAAAGGGCACGGTCTGAAGCTGAAGATCCAGTGGTATCGAGGCTTGCACGTGAACATGGCAGAACTGCATGAACGGCGAGCGGATGCGACGCCACATGACCACTGGGTGGTGCTACGGGACTGGTTATGCCGCCACGACGTCCCCGTTTCGAAACATCTTGCAGAGTTTTCGCAATCGGAGTGATAGAACAGAGCAGATCCAAAACGAAAACAACGGGAAGGAAAAGCTGTGAGGCCATGTGTCCCGTCATCGAGCGACAGACGGTAGAATTCCTTCCCGCCAAACGTTTTGTACCACAGCGCTAGACAAGGCTTAAACCGGCAATTGTCGAGATTTATCAGCGACCCAGGTCAGCCACCAACCCTGATTGCGCTTTTACTCAGCCGCAATCTTGGTAAACTCGCTAACCGGCCAGATTCTTATTCCTACACGTTTAGGATAATAGAAGAGCGTTGGGAACTAAGGCACACCCTTGCGATAATACTGCCTGATACCAACCGGCCGTCTACCACACGAAGAGCACCGCATACGTTTCAAAGCATCGTGATACGTCGCGCTCGTCGTCCCTAGCCGCTCAAGCAAATCGCTCGGCGCAAAGGTCTGTCCGTGACTACAGCGCGCATCCTCACAGCAGACATAAAGGCCGAAGTCGTCACTCACCTGGGCTAGGGGAAGAGGGAGAATCGGATCAGGGATGGCTACGGCACCAGTATCGGGTCGCTTGTCAGGCTCAGGCCCGACTGAACAGGACACAACCGCTCAGGCGGGACATCAAACAGTTGCCCCATGGCTTCCTGAGTCGTCGTATTTGCATAGAGGTTACACATGGCGAGGCAGGCTAGGGCCGAGAATCGATTTGGACAAGCCGCAAATGTTCTCTACATGTTCTCACTATGCCAACCGCGATTCCACCAGTGCGTCTGCATCCGGGAAAGCCATTCCGCAACATGAAGGATGCAGCACGGGACCATCAGATTGTCGCGCAGCAGTGTAACTTGTGCCGACGCAAGATCAACTTACTCGCCTCGGACCTCGTAAGCATCG
>NZ_CANLDZ010000047.1:0-10857 GCF_947489545.1 uncultured Ruegeria sp.
ATCTGTGTCTGACATGAGTGCGCATGGGGCCACGCTGACGCTGAACGCCAACGGAACGATCAGCTATGATCCAACCGACGCAGACGCTGTTCAGGCCCTGGCAAATGGCCAGGCCCTGACGGATACATTCACCTATACGGTTGAGGACGGTAAGGGCGGGGAGAGCACCGCAACGGTTTCAATTGTGGTTTTTGGAACCAATGATGCACCTGTCGCAGCTGATGATGTGGCTCAGAGTTCCACTCCGATCACCGAAGATGGTGCGACCCTGATTGATACCGCCACGCTTCTTGCCAATGACAGCGATGTCGAGGGGGATGCGCTGACGGTGACAGCGGTATCGACCGCAAGCGCGCATGGGGCCGTCCTGCTGCTGAACGCCAACGGGACGATCAGCTACGATCCAGCCGGGGCAGACGCTGTCCAGGCCCTGGCAGATGGCCAGACCCTGACGGATACGTTCACCTATACCGTCGAGGACGGCAGTGGCGGGGAGAGCACCGCAAACGTTTCGATCGTTGTACACGGCACCAATGATGCACCTGTTGTGGCCCTTGCATTGCCTGATCAGTCTTCCGCGGAAGATGAGGCTGTGAGCTTTGCCCTGCCGGCCAATGCGTTCACGGATGTGGATGGCGATGCGCTGACCTTGAGTGCGACGCTGGTTGGGGGTACGGCCCTGCCGGGCTGGCTGGTGTTTGATGCGGTTGCGGGGAGCTTCTCGGGCACACCGCCCCAGGACTTCAATGGCATATTGAGTGTCACTGTGACGGCCAGCGATGGATCTCTTTCAGCAAGCGGCACCTTTGCGCTTGAGATTACACCCGTCAATGATGCACCTGCCGTGGCGGATGATACCGTTGATCAAAACGGGAGTATCATCACAGAAGATGTTGTCATCCTGATTGATACCGCCACGCTTCTTGGCAATGACAGTGATGTCGAGGGGGATGCGCTCACGATGACAGCCGTTGATGCCACAAGTACGCATGGGGCCACCCTGGTGCTGAACACAAACGGGACCATCAGCTATGATCCCACCAATGCAGATGCTGTGCAGGCACTGACAGAGGGCCAGACCCTGACGGATACATTCACCTACACGGTTGAGGACGGCAATGGTGGGGAGAGCACCGCAACCGTTTCAATCATTGTGCACGGAACCAACGATGCGCCTGTTCTGGCGATTGCATTGCCTGATCAGGCTTCAGCGGAAGATGAGGCCGTGAGCTTTGCACTGCCGGCCAATGCATTCACGGATGTAGAGGGTGATGCGCTGACCCTGAGTGCCACGCTGGCTGGGGGTGTGGCCCTGCCGGGCTGGCTGGTGTTTGATGCGGCTGCGGGGAGCTTCTCGGGCACACCGCCCCAGGACTTCAATGGCCATTTGGCCGTTACGGTGACCGCCAGCGACGGGTCGCTTTCTGAAAGCGGCACCTTTGTGCTTGATATTACCCCCGTCAACGATGCACCTGTTCTGGCCCTTGCATTGCCTTTTCAGTCTTCAGCGGAAGATGAGGCCGTGAGCTTTGCGCTGCCAGCGAATGCGTTCACGGATGTGGATGGCGATACGTTGACCTTAAGTGCAACGCTTCTTAATGGCACGGCCCTGCCGGACTGGTTGGTGTTTGATGCGGTTGCGGGGAGTTTCTCGGGCACACCGCCCCAGGACTTCAATACAATAATGTTTGTAGTGGTGACGGCCAGCGATGGGACTCTTTCGTCAAACGGCACCTTTGCGCTTAATATTGCCCCTGTCAACGACGCCCCTGTCGCGTCGGATGATGTGGCTCAGAGTTCCACTCCGATCACAGAAGATGGTGTGACCCTGATTGATACCGCCACGCTCCTTGCCAATGACAGCGATGTCGACGGGGGTGCGCTCACGGTGACAGCGGTGTCTGCCACGAGTGCGCATGGGGCGACCCTGACGCTGAGCACCGACGGCACGATCAGCTATGATCCCACCAATGCAGATGCTGTTCAGGCTCTGGCCGTCGGTCAGACCCTGACGGATACATTCACCTACACGGTCGAGGACGGCTTTGGCGAGGAGAGCACCGCAAATGTTTCGATCGTTGTACACGGAGCAAACGATGCGCCTGTTCTGGCGATTGTATTGCCCAATCAGGCTTCCTCGGAAGATGAGGCCGTGAGCTTTGCACTGCCGGCCAATGCATTCACGGATGTAGAGGGTGATGCGCTGACCTTCAGCGCGAAACTTACGGATGGTACGGCACTGCCGGACTGGCTGGCGTTTGATGCTGCTTCGGGGAGTTTCTCGGGCACACCGCCCCAGGACTTCTACGGCACATTGAGTGTCACGGTGACGGCCAGCGATGGGTCTCTTTCAGCAAGCGGCACCTTTGCGCTTGAGATTACACCTGTCAACGATGCACCACCTGTCGCTGCTGATGATGTTATTGGCACGAGTGAATTCCTGGTCAATGATCTTATCAATAGCACCCAAAACGGTCCGCGCGTTGCAGAACTCGCCAATGGTAACATCGTCGAAACTTGGACGCATGAAGTTAATGAACAGATAACTACTGATCCGCTTTATATAAACAATCATGACGTCAAGGCACGTATTGTAGATGCAGATGGCGTTGAGATCGTCAGTGAATTCACCGTCAATCAGTTTTCCGGGGGCAGTCAATGGGGCTCTAATGTTACAGCACTCACCAATGGCAATTTCGTCGTAACCTGGGATTATTCTAATCAATTAATTGGAGACGGATCAACGGCACGTGTTTTTGATGCGAATGGCGTCGCGATCGTCGATGAGTTCACCATTGGTTATTCCAATTATGCAGGTCACCCAAGTGTTACAGAGCTAGCCAATGGCAATTTCGTCGTAAGCTGGTCAATATACGATCCAGGTTATCCCGGTCATAATACCAATTTCCGTGTTTACGACGCGAATGGTGGGGAGATCAGTGAGTTCAATGCCAATGATAATGCTGCTGGCTTGCCTGCCGCTAGTGTCACAGCCCTTGCCAATGGTAATTTCGTCGTAATCTGGGAGTCTCATAGCCCCCAAGACGGTGCTTACGGTACTGCCATCAAGGCCCGTATTTTCGATGCGAACGGCGGGGAGATCGCCAGTGAATTCCTGGTCAATGCAATCACCGATGGCGCTCAAAGAAACCCGAAGGTTACAGCGCTCGTCAATGGCGATTTTGTGGTCACTTGGGAGTATAATGACCAACAGTACGGCTGGACCTCTCCTTGGGCCATCGAGGCCCGTATTTTCGATGCAGACGGTGTTACTCAAAGTTCCGATGTTATCTCGGAAGATGTTGTGACCCTGATTGATACAGCCACCCTTCTTGCCAATGACAGCGATGTCGACGGGGATGCGCTCACCGTGACTGGTGTTTCTGCGACAAGTGCGCATGGGGCCGCCTTGACCCTGAACACCGACGGGACCATCAGCTATGATCCAACCAGCGCAGATGCTGTTCAGGTTCTGTCAGAGGGCCAGACACTTATCGACACATTTACCTATGTGGTCGATGACGGCAATGGCGGTGTGAGCGTCGCAACCGTTTCAGTTGTTGTTTACGGAAGAAACGAAGCGATCGTTGGCACTGATGGTAATGACACCCTATACGGCGGCAATGGCATTGACAGCCTGTATGGCCTGGCAGGCGATGACACCCTAAATGGTGGCGCCGGTAATGACACCCTATACGGCGGCAATGGCATTGACAGCCTGTATGGCGAGGCAGGCGATGACACCCTAAATGGTGGCGCCGGTAATGACACCCTATACGGCGGCGCGGGCAATGACGACCTGGAGGGCGACGGTGGCAACGACACCTTGAACGGCGGGGATGGCAATGACGACTTGGAGGGCAACTCTGGAGATGACATTTTGCAGGGCGGAGCTGGCAATGATGTTCTGGAGGGCGGCTCCGGAAATGACACTCTGAACGGCGATACTGGCAATGATGTTCTGGAGGGCGAAGGCGGAAATGACGAGCTGTGGGGCGGCTCCGGAAGCGACGAGTTTGTTTTTCGCTACAGTTTTGGAAACGACACGATAAGAGACTTCGAAGATGGCCTTGACCTTATCAGAGTGGATTTCGGAGGTGTATCCTACTCTGATTTGACCATCACATCGAGCGGTTCAGACACAGAAGTCTCTTTGTCCGGGCACGGTACGATTACCCTGGAGAATTTCAACATAGCAAACCTGACTGAAGAGGACTTTCTCTTCTTCTGAGATAGTGCGGTGCGGCTCCTCTCAAAAGCAGACTTAGACACCACCACTATGGCGCATTGCGACGCCGATGGGAGCAGGAGCCACCCACCCCATCGGCCTGGTGGCGGTTGTGCCTATGACACAGTCGCCGGTCGCATCAGTTATTATTTCGTTGAATGATCTGTAAGAGGTGTTTTTCGCGTTCCCACTCGGACCAGGCTTTGACCAATTCGCCCGGCACCGCCGCGATGGCATTTGGGTAATCACGACTCAACAAGTCCGTTCGCAAAAGTAAAAGCGGCATCTGTGAAGCTGACGGACTGTTTTTAAACGCTCACGCTATCTCCAATTACGGGACTCCAAAAGAGTGCCACGATTGCTGGCGCAAGCAATAACTGTATGGCGACTTAGGACGTGTTGGTAAAGGGGGGCACGTTGGGGTACTGGTATGATTGAAGGTGCCCGCCCGTTGAACCCGACCTATTGATGTTGGGCTGCGTCTGTTACGCTGCTTGAGCAGCCTAACGCCAGGGGAGGAGTTCGTCGAGGCGTGTGATCTTGTGGGTTGCAGCTGGCGTTCGGAACGGCGTGTTTCCGTGGGCAGACAGTTGCGCAAGGGTCCGTTGCGGGTTCCGGACATCAACCCGCACAGTTCGGTCGGCGACGATCTGCATGAGGTCGAAGGCCAGGCACCAGTCCAAGGCTCCACTAGCGTCAGTGCCGCCGAGACCGCGGGTATCAAGGGTGTGGTTCTGAATTTGGGATTTCAGGGGTGCGATCAGCTCGTGGATTTTTCCAGTGGGAAGCATTGGATTCTGCCTTTTTTCAAGAGTGAAGATTGGCAGAAGATGAAGTCTTCTTTTACTTTTTGGTTTTTTTGAGAGCGGCCTTCAGCCGCTCGGGATCAATGGAATTGGTATCACGCACCCAAACATGTTTCCGGATGTTATGGATCGCGAGGGTTTGGCCAGGGTAAGCAGCCCTGATCCGATCCAACGCGGTCTCTTCACAGGGTCGTTTGACAATGTGCTTTATTTTGCCTGCGCGATCCGCGGTGAATGTGATTTCAAAAAAGGCAACTTCAATGCGCATTCCACACAGCTTTCAGGTGATCAGTTGGCTGGTAAATCTAACACTTAGGAAACAAACCGACTCATGCGAAAGAAGCAACGGCGTAGAAACCATTGCTTCTTTGCTCTGCCTCACGTTCCAAAGATCTGTTTGTTGGCTGCCCACAAATGCGACCAATCAAATCGTCTTTTATCCAACATTAAAGCTAGAATGCTGTATTGTGAAATACTCCAATCCTATACTTGAATAGACCCTAACTATAATGAGACTTGCATCTGTTAGGCTTTCATTTTGCCAATACGGCCTAGTCTTGGGGTAGACTCCATACACTCGGTGCTCTGAATTAAACGGGCGGTCACACATTTACCGCTTGCTAAGCAGAAACCGCCTACACAGGTCACTTTCTACACGGCCAACCATAGCTGGAGCCTATTAAAAAATAGCATCTCGACACTTCTTTATGCAGCAACCCGGGCTTACGATTTGGGTGTCGGCATCGTTGATTGTCAGACGCAAGTAGAGCGGTGCCATAGGTACTGGAAGAGATGCAGATTGATGCCCGTAGATTCAAGTGACAAATCCGCAGAATTAGCCGACGAGCGGGCGAAACTTTGGACTCTGTGGCATGGCTTTCAAGATGCCGACGAGCAGGAGGAATGGGACGAACAAGCCGAGCGCGAAAGACTGGCCGAGCTAACTTCCAAGAATGGAGTTAACTCTTGATCCGAAAACACAGCCTTCCGTTTCTTGCCGGCGTCGTCGCTTGGATTGTTGTCTGGGTGTACTTGGGCCCGCTGATCCATACTCTTACAGTCAATGACGCGTTGAAAGGGTTTTTGATCGTTACGTCTGCAGTTTTAGCATTTGGCACCACATACAATTTCTTGCCAAAACGAGCTAAACGAACTTCTGCGGAGTCTCGCTCCAAGAAGGGTACCAGCAATGAGTGATGATTTGGTCGAGAGGTTGTCGAAGATCCGCGACGACAGTCAGGATCACTTGGATAGACTTACTCGATGGAAAGCTTACGGCTGGGGGTGGAAGAGCTTACCTGATGGTCTCAAAATTGACGATATGATTGAGCGGGAAGCTCGCGCGGTCAGAGGTTTAACCAAAGCAATCGAACAGCTATCACCTGGTTTCTAATGGAGGTGCAAATTGAAATCCCTAAAAACAAGCCGCCAAAGTATCGGACGGCTTGCAATACTGCTGTTTACTCAGCTGCGATGGCCACGTCGTCGGCGCTGTCTCCCGACTCTTCCCTCTTCGATCAGCGTATCGTGCCATCAGATCCGGCGCCCAGATCATGACGGCTTCGAGCTGGCTCGGGGTCAGCGTGGCTAAAGATTCCGCGAAAAGCTTGCCCAAGTATTCGACCTGTTTGAACTTCTTGCCATCCGCATAGACCGGCGCTTCTGACTTGAGCCCAATGGCGCGCAGTATCAGCACCAGGTCCGGCTTGGTCAGGCGGCCGAGGAAATACGCGTCCCGGGTCCAGACATCGCGTATGTTGGGGGTTGAGTTAACTAAGCTTGCGCGCGTTGTTGCCGTTTTTTAGGGTAGCCATTTTGCGCAAACCCATCCAAGGAGCCAAACCGTGGAACAAGAGATGTCACCTCAACCGATCCTGCAACTGCTCAACAATCATATGGCAACCAAATGTGTCTTTGTTGCCAGCAGAATCGGACTGTTTGAGGCTATTGCAAGCGGTCACCAGACGTTAGACACACTTGCGAAACAGCTCGATGTACCACGCCGGACCCTCCGGATAATCGCAGATGCCCTCGTTGCGATCGATTTTCTTGAGAAGGCTGCGGACCGGTATGACAACACACTACTCACAGCGACGTTTTTGAGTGGGCAAGCTGGCAAGGACCTGCGGCCGGTCCTGAAGCTTTGGGACACCGTTGTCTATCCGCAATGGGCGACACTGGAGACATCTATTCGCTGTAACAGCAGGACCTTTGGGTTTCCGGAATTCAGCCCGGAGCAGAGGCACATCTTCGATCTGGGAGTCGCCACCTTGACAGCGCCATCTGCTCAAGCTCTCGCTCAGAAATACGATTTCAGTGCGCACAACAAAGTCCTGGATATGGCCGGAGGCATGGGTTTATTCTTGACATCGGTCCTTGCCGAGCAACCGGACATGTCGGGTACGCTGGTGGAGCTGCCGCACACGGCGCAAGCCGCGCGCCAGCAGCTGGCAAAAACCCCCTTCAGTGAGAGGATCTCCGTTGTTGAGGGTGATCTTTTTGAGGACGACATACCGGAAGGGCACGATGCGGTCATCGTCGCCAACATCGTTCATATGTTTTCGCCGGAAAGGAACTTGACCCTCCTGAGCCGCATTCGCCAGAGCGTGGTCGAGGGCGCAAAATTGCTGCTGATCGACTTCTGGACGGATCCCACGCATACACAGCCACCATTCGCAGCGCTCATGGCCGCCGAGTTTCAAATCACAACGGGTGAGGGCGACGTCTACAGTGTTGATGAGATAGACAGTTGGCTGGCAGCAGCACAGTGGCGAAGGACAGCGCACGTACCGCTGGCCGGCCCCGCCAGTCTGATCGTCGCCGAGGCATAGAAAATCCGGGTTTCCACCCGAGATCTGAGGGCTGGTCTTCTCCAGCGGGTTGTTGCACGTGGTGCTTTGTGGCCGTCATATTCGTGCGAATGTCGATGCTCCCTGTGAGAAAGCTGTTGCCTGCGAGTGTGGGAAGTCTTGATTGCCTTGGCAAAAATTGAACTTTGCACGGTGCGCTTCCTATGAATTCGCGACAGCAAGGAATGGCAGAAAAAGCGGGCTGCATCCGAGCGAGACTAGAAGCTAGCAAGCGCGCTTTGGAGGGTTGTTCAAAACCGACTTCCCCCTGCCGCGGATCGTTCTTCGGGCCGATCATCTTCGATGCCAGCCTGACCCTCAAGCCTTTGCAGCCGCTCGTCAATAAGAAGCAAGACAGCGGTCGTTACCTCAAACTTGTCGCCTATTTCCTTTGCCTTCCGCTCAATGTCACGAACTCTGCGGCTGGTTCGTCGCAGGAAGACGCCTTCAAACACCCAGTTCAGCGCCGACCGCACCCCCTCAAGCCACTGCACAAAGCCTAGTCTAGCGACTTCAATAGTACCGCCTCTCAGAGAGGCAACCCGGAACTTTGACTTCAGGCCTCTGTCTGAGTACCTCTTATAGGAGGCACGAACAACGCTACTTTTTCCGAGAAAGGCGCCAGCCGCGATAAAGGTCGCAGCACCTTGGCGGCTGTGTTGAACCAGAAGCTGCCGCATTTCGCTTCTTGTATGTCTTTGATAGTATCTCTTTAGAAGTGTCATCAGCCCGTCGGCGTAGTATGGTCTGCACCTTCGGGATATCCAGGATGATTGGGCAAAGAGCCATTCCAAAAGATCGAGCGAATAGGTCTCCGTTGCTCGGTGCTTCACAAGCACACCCCGGATCAGATCATAGTTTCGTATGACATCGAAGAGCTTCTCCGGCGAAGAGCTCATCGTTTGCCCGCTGCGCTTGACCCGATGCTTGCAGAGTTTTTCGTCGACGTAGGTAACGCTCCTGGCAGAGAGAACCACATCCCAGTGAAACGGATTGTCTTCGAAGAAATGGTCGACTTCCGGGAAACGGAGGCCGTACTCCTCAATAAGGGAGCGGCGATAGAGCTTTCGCCACGGGACAGCAATGAAATTCAGAAGTTTCCGACGGCTCGCGGCATCAAGAACAATCGGGCAGTTCTGCTTGACGCTCGGCCACCTGTGATCATCCGCAGGGACGTCCAGCAAACCTGTCTCGGAGTCGAGAACATAGTAATTGCACAGCGTTATGTCGGTCTGGTGTTCGTCCGCACATGACACGAGACGCTCGAACATGTCGCAGCTATAGCGGTCATCACCGTCAGCAAATCCGATGTATTCACCCGTCGCCTCCTTGAGTCCCACATTCGCGGCAGTCCCGACACCGCCCGGGGTGTTGTCTTGCAAACGGATCAGAGAGAACCGATCGTCACGGCGACAGAACTCGTCGGCAATCTCCGCACTGCGATCCGTAGATCCGTCGTCCACAACGATCGCCTCAAAATCCTCAAGACTCTGGTCGGCGATGTCTTTCAGGCAGTCCAGTATATAGTTCTCAATGTTATAGGACGTGATGATGATAGAGAGTTTTGCCATTACAGTGATCTCTTCATAATTGCTTTGGAATACTGCGCCGCCAGGCCAGTATTTTCCCCGAGCAACAAGAACAAATCCGACACACGTGTCCCTCTTACATGCTGAACGGCCCTATCCTCAAAGGCGCCCGCGAATTGCGGGTTCATCCTTGTCCGCGCCCAGCCAATAAGCTTGGCCTTGAAGACCATGAACTCTTTCAGTCCAATAGAGCGTGCTACAGGATCGTTCAGGAGTTCTGCATCTACCTGCTCAAGAGCATCGAACATCTCGAGTCTATTAGGACCAAAGTCATTCGTGATCTGATCAAGGTCGCGAGAAACCAGGTGGGTTATGTAGGTTTCGGGAAACAGCGTGATTCTTCGCGCAGACAACAGAACAGTCCAATGCGCGAGAACATCATTCTGCACTCGTGTTGATCCAAATCGGAAGTCGATCTCCCGAGCAAACTCCGTATTGATGATCTTGTTCCATGGGTAATTCGTCAACCGAAGGAGCTTTGGAAAGGCACTTATGTCGAATGACTCATCGCAAAACCTCTCCCTGACCTCTCTGAGAATACCAGCGTCTCCAGCCATGGGAGAGCACTTTCTCTTACCCTTGTCGTCCTCTACGTAGTAGGACGATATCTGAACGTCGGCTGTAGCATCCTTTGCCAGGCTCACTGCGCGAACGAGCGCCTCAATATCTAGTCGATCGTCGATATCAAAGAACAGAGTGTAGGGGCGATCGACAGACTTGAAACCAGCATTCCTAGCAACCCCGGCACCGCCATTCCTGCACTGTCTTATCAGTTCGACATTTTCAGCACCGCCGAACTCTGTCGCAAGAGTGTCAAACCCTCCGTCCGTCGAAAGATCGTCAATAAAGACAAGCTGCGCGCCCGCAGCAACAAGTTCACGAAAGATGGAGAGCCGCTCCGGGATGAAATTCACCGCGTTAAAGACGGGACAAACAACTGCAAGATTTGCAAGGCTCTTGGAGGTATGTTCCATACTTAGTCTTCTCTTCTTCTGAGGTTTGAATGAAACCCTGACAGCTAGTCGGCTTGTATGCCCGATCAGCTGGGATCCAGCCTCCATAGGACACGATGTGTGTTCGTCTCTGGTTCCGTGTTGTCGGTATTGGTCCAGGGCCGCGCGGGCAAGACAGCGAATCCGCCGTCACGGGGGTCTGGGACGATAGTGTCAGACCATCCAATCCGAAAACCAGGATCGGACCGCCAATTACCCCATGAGCGATGGCCGGCCTGAGGCCGGATGTCAGAATGTAAGGTGAGTTGACTATTGAGGGCTGCTGTCTGCGCCAAGGCGCAGCGACGGTTCTCGCAACCGATGAACCGATGAACCGATGAACCGATGAACCGATGAACCGATGAACCGATGAACCGATGAACCGATGAACCG
>NZ_CANLDZ010000048.1:0-10133 GCF_947489545.1 uncultured Ruegeria sp.
AGTGTCGAGATAAACGTTCTAAGCAACCCCGTCAGGGAGCCATTGAGCACCGAACGATTGGCTTCATCAAGAGATGGTGCCATCCAGGAAAACTTATCACGATTAAGTCCTATAGACACAAAGCTCTGTCCTTCCCAACGTGATTTCCATGGTTGTGCATGCGACACGAGCATTAAATCCCCTGTTTTTGCTTTTACCGAACGATCATTGTACTCATTGTAAAAGCGCCCACTCCGAACGAACCAGATTGCCCAATTGTCGAGATCGGTCTTTCTGATCTGATCATTCGTTCTTTCGCTATTAGTTGGATCAACCTCCCAATCAATAATATCTATCCCGCCGAGGTCGAAAGCTGAAAACTTAGCACGAAAACCGCTATTGATAGAACGGGGTTTCTTAAGGTCACAAATAGGGGCGGCTGCTTGCGAAAATGCGTCAAATTGATGCTGACATTCAAAGTCAAGGGTAGAGTACTCGAAGAGTTCTACAGATTTAGGTTTGTTTTCCATTGGAGCCAAGAGAGATTTACAACCATGTATTTGAGGGTTTCAGCATTTCGAAGTTTCTTGCTGGTTCTTCGGGATTTTGGATCTGAGCACAGCCGCAAACACTTTGGAGTTTAGCTTCACTCGAAAAGGGCAAGTCCACGCCAGCGAACGCATCGAGTGTTCTTCTTCCGGGATGTATTGAGCCATCCAGCCGAAGTAGTTGGTTCGAGCGACTCATTAGCTAAACTCCCAAGTGTCATGTTCGCCCAAAACAGGAAGTGGACTGTTCTGGGAGGATTAGTTAGCCACAACAGCTTTTGACAATGAAGTCGGATTGTGGAGCGCACAGTCTCAACGGCGTCGCGTGGGGTCTCAAATGAAATCCAGGTCATGTTGACAACACGTCGGAGCCAAAGCTGGCCGGATGTGATGTCGATGAAGCTCCGGACGCCTTCAAGGCCTTGTCGCTAACGCAGATACTGTCATTTGAGTTCGCAATCACAGCGAACTTTCGCTTTCCGCCGATTCTGTTGAAAAACAATGTGTTGCTGGCGCAGAAATTGGCGTCTTGAAGAGGGCGCGAGGGCCTTTGCTATCAGACTTTGCGCGTTTGCTGCGGTGCGGGAAAGATCTTGGTTAGTTTGCGGAGGTTTTGGACGGTGGCGGCGAGGAGGAATTCGTCGTTCGCGGCGCATGGGCCACGTAATCGGAGGCGACCCAGTCCAAGGATGCGTTTGAGATGGGCAAACAGCATCTCGACCTTCTTTTGGAGCTTCATCGAGATTTCGTATTGCTCGGTTTTGGCAATGTCGCGGGCGACCCGGCGGGCATCTTCGTGTTCTTCGCGGGTTATCTTGCGCGCGTCTGCGTTGGGGCAGCATTTGGGTTTGGATGGGCAGGCCTGACAGGTGTGTTTGAGGGCCTGGTATTTCGCGACACCTTTTCCCGTCGGATCACGGTTTGGGTCGGAGTAGTTGTGGCGGAATTGCTTGAGCGCGTCGCCTTCGGGGCA
The DNA here is from genome assembly GCF_947489545.1 of uncultured Ruegeria sp. Taxonomy (NCBI): domain Bacteria; kingdom Pseudomonadati; phylum Pseudomonadota; class Alphaproteobacteria; order Rhodobacterales; family Roseobacteraceae; genus Ruegeria; species uncultured Ruegeria sp. The sequence continues at coordinate 1,501 of NZ_CANLDZ010000048.1, forward strand.
GATGTATTGGTTGTTTGCCGCGTCCCACTCAAAGTCAGCGCGGGACCAGGTGCCGTCTGTTCGTCCAGCTTTGTCGATGACCGGAATGTGCGGTGCGATCTTGTGCTTCACCAGCCAGTCCAGCATCGGGCCGGAACCGTAGGCGGTGTCCGCGATCAGCAGTTCGGGGTCGATGGAAGGGCGGCCCGTGTGACTATAGAAGTCCGCCAAATGTGAGCGGATGCTGCCCAGATCAACGAATCGATCTATCGATCTCAAAAGGTGATCTTGTGGGACATGATCCTCCAGCGAGAACTCGTAGAACAGCGCTGCCTGTACTTCCTGCCTTGGTCCCAACATCGCCAACCCCTCCCTACAGAACCAATTGAATCAGCTACTTAGGTCTCGATCAAGGAAGAGTTTTTCAACGAAGTAAGCCAGAATCTTCAGAGCGGAAAGCATTGGCAAAACCCTCAATCAGCCAGGAAATCAGACCAGTTCGCCATGCTGTGAACGATACGAACGACATCAATTGCCGTATCGTCAGATTGGTATATGATTAGATGCTTTTTGTAGGGGTGAATCCGCACCGCTGGTGTGAACTCTAACCGCAACCGGGCCAAATCAGGGAACTCCGCAATCAACTCAAGCGATGCACCCAATCCAATCAGATAAGCCTTTGCCTGAGCCACGGACCACGTTTCAACAGTATAAATCCAAACTTCATCCAGATCAGCCTCAGCTCTCGGACGCAGTTCGATATTGCGCATCAATTGTCGTGCCCGACAACCTTGCGCTCAATGAAGCCCGACATGTCGAACGGTCGGGGTGCACCGCTACAAATCCCCTCCTCGATAAGGCCCTGAAGTTCCAATATAGCCCCTTCCCGCTCCTGGTCTTTGCGGATCAGATCGCGAACATAGTCACTAACATTGCTGTAGCGCCCGTCTTTTGTGCGGGACTCGACCCAGGATTTCATCGGGTCCGGAAGGGATACGTTCATTGTCGCCATACCGGTAATCTGGTGGTCTTGGCAAACTTTGTCAACTCTGATCACCGATGCAAGTGGCTCTAACTCACTAGGGAGAAATACGCTGTATCTAGTTCCTTCCCTTTCAGAATTCCGCGCAAACCCTTTCACACAAGTCCGCTTTCCATCCAGACCTTGGATATCAAAGCGTCCCTCTCAATAATTTCCGTCTATGTCCAATAATCTTGTCTTATCGGACGCGCTAATGCCCTCATGCGCACCTGATCGCTCAGCATTCTTAGTGCATGGCAACTTGATAATATCCATGCATCGATCATCCAATCAGATCAACTAAACGAGTGGGCAGAGTGCGCAGGTACCAACTATGGCGTTGGTCGCGACATTGACTAGTTCGACTACACTGTTTGAAATGTCTCGGCCCCGCAACCGATTGGTTGTTTTTTCAAATCCGTAGCTTCGAACCACTCCTAAGTTTGCGACAAAGCCCAAGTGTCTCTTATCATGATCGATTGTATCAACCTCAATTCTAACAGTGCAAACGACTGCTTTGGGAATTCTTCCATATGATCAGGTTTTATGACGTACGCCCGCTCAAAGCCGCTCGGACGGCTTCAATCACCTCTTTCACGGAGCGTGGAACTAACGTGTCGTAGGTGTGAACAGCGTGGATTGGTGTCGGATCGGGTAGTAATTGCTCGCACAGTCGCACCAGTGACCCGTCTTCGATTTCCTGTGCGACACGAATGTCAGGTAGAAATGCGACCCCCAGTCCTTCCCGAGTGCAAGCGGCAATGGCATCAAGCGTGTTGCAGCAAAAACTTGGATTGAATTTCAAGGTTACGGGTTTCGTGTGATCTTTGGTGGGAATAGAATGGATTACTGCTGACGGCTCTCGCACATGCGCGATGTAAGGCAGGCCTTGTACCCATTTTGCAAACTCAGGGGTATCCGAAGGCGGCGCGTGCGCCATGAGCGAAGGGGCGACACACAGGATGTCTCGTAGTGACCCTATTTTGCGGGCACGAAGGTTACTGTCGCGTAAAACGCCTACCGCAATTGCGACATCAATCCCCTCGGCGATCAAATCCAACCGGGCGTCATCTGCGATCACTGTCGGCTCAAGTTCTGGAAACTGATGCATAACCTTGGCCATGGCTGGGGCAATGATCGGCGCAATCAGGACATGGGGTGCGGTGATTTTGATTGGACCGGACGGTATCGCGCCATACGCCTCCATCTCAGTTGCGGCTTGCTTCGCCAACGCGAGCACGTCTTTGCATCGCCGATAATACCGTTCTCCTGCTGGGGTTAGCGACAGGTGCCGGGTCGTGCGCACTGCCAATTTGATACCCAATTGTGCTTCCAACTTTTTCAGGCTCTGGCTGACTGCTGACTTTGCCAAGCCCAACTCATCCGCTGCCCGGGTGATTGAACCCGTTTCGACAATAGTAACAAAATTTAAAGGTAGCGTTGAGAGCACGGCTATTTGTTCTCCAACATTGAACAGTGATTTCATTTATGGTCGCTTTTTTAAGCAACACAAATACTCCAAATACGGCTCATCGACCAAATGCAAACAAATCAAGGCAGAGATTACAAAATGAAAAAAGCTACGTGCTCCATGCCTGCCGCGATACTAGCCACAAGCGTGCCGGCACAATCCCTGACTGCAGATCCGGCCACAAGTGCGGCGCGTGAAACGGCGCTTAGTATCGCTGTCGCCGAAGGTAGCCTAGCATGGCGCAATGCCTTCAACGCAGGAGACGCGGCTGGCGCGGCTGAAATGTACGAAGAAAATGCGATTATGGTAGTTAAGCCATTTGGCACCTTTGAAGGTCGCGAGGCGATCCAAGCTTTTTGGACTAGCATAATTTCGAAAGGCTTCAATGACGTGGTCTATATCAACACGACGACCCATGTCATTGACCAAACACTGACAGCCGCCAGCGTTTCTGCAGACTGGAAAATGAATAACGCAAAAGGCATCATCTTAGATGAACTGTGGGTATTGCAGCCTGATGGGACAGCTCTGATACGCGAAGGCCATTTCGAAATCACTCAATAACGCCCCAAGGCTCGAAAAGAGACAGGTCTATGGCACATTTGAAAACTCACCCTGCGCGTCGCAGATTCTGACCCACAACAGAGTTTCGAAGATCGGCATCAGCTGAGTACAGCTCTCCGAAATGACGACTGCCCGTCCGTGTAGCTCAATCGTTTGTACTCAAGCGGCACCCGTGTTGGATACAAAATCAACACGGTTTCCGTTTTACCAATCAAATACACTTCACCAGTAGCCAGTTTTGCCTCTGAGCAGGAGGAAGAAGCGGTTTTGAGCGAATGAGGAGAAGCGTGAGACTTGCGCGCCGGTCGACAACGCCGGGGAGGTTGGTTGTGCGAGTGGTGCGGAGATACGCGGTACTCTTAGGAGTATTGTTGTCCCGAATTGATGTAGGTGTCATATAGTTTGAAGTATTAAGCATTTTCGAAGTGCAATGGCGACAGCTTGGGTTTTTGTGGCTGCACCCAGCTTTGCAGACGCATTGCCAATGTAAAAATTCACTGTTCTTTCACTCAGTCCAAGAATCTTGCCGGTTTCCCAACAGCTCTTTCCGTAGCTTGCCCATAACAAGACATCTTTCTCGCGTGGCGACAGTTTAGTAGTTACTGCGTTTCCCGTGGGTTTTTTGACAATAGCGGAGTGAACCAGGAATCCGAGGTAGGTCAGGTCGGGTAGGAGGTGCTGCTTGATTGAACGCCACTCTCCGGCGGATTCGTTGGAGCTGACGGAAAACAATGCTTGATCCCCTTCCGGACCTCTTATTGGTATTGAAACACCTTGTTTGCTCACTCCAAATTCAGCAGCTTCACCAAAGAAGTTGATGGCTGATCGATCACCGTTGGTTATTGCACTCCAGTCAAACGGTAAAACTCCTTTGAAGCTATTTTTCACAACAGGGTCGCGTTCATCATACCCTTTCTCCACATAGCGATCCTCCCATGCCTTTGAGTATGTCGTGACAAGTCCAGTCTCTGATTGCGAATTGACCAGTGATGGCAAGTGCATGTAGGCGATGTTGGATAACCCAAAGCGGCGACCAAAGACGCTGAGGAAACCCGGTTTGTCGTTGGATTTCCGAAAAGCGGTGGAGTCGTTAACAAACGCTTCTGATATGGCTAACTTCATTAGTTCAATATCTCCTGAAGTACATGATACTGCGCCGGATGCTGTTACATCTTAAAAGATATTGAGTAGTCGTGGCTACGCAAAGCGACGAGGCTAGGTGCTTTGTATCGCATACTATTTGATGTGGGTTTGAGGATTCAAATCACACGGAGAGTTTTAGCTAGTCCACACGAAGACATAGTCTGCATTTCGCTGCTCTGGGGTGGTGTGGGCGAAGGACAAGCGCTTTGGAGACAAAGGTCAGAGTGACGGCGGTGGTGAACAGTCGAAACTGACTAGCCGCGAAGCCGATTATGATCGTCGTGGTGGCCATGCCGCCGAACACCACGCCATATAAATAACCATGAGACACGGGACATCTTCTTTGCTTGCGTTTTTAAGAATCCCGTTCATCGAAACTACGAAAGCGACTTCAAACGCTAACATGAACGCAAAGTAGAAATCGAATGTGACAATTGGTGTTTGGGTGAGGAAGGGCATTAGGATCGCCAATGACGCAAGTATAAAAATCAACGATAGCGGGCGGCGGGAGTTGCGTTCGGCTGTGTATCGATGGTTGACGAATACAACGCCTGCGACAATGCCAAACACGCCTACAGCTTCCGAAACAGATCCATACTGGGGTGGAAGGTTGAGCCAGGCCAACGGCTACCAGACGCGCGCGACTTGATTAACGCCTGTAAGAAGACGACCAAAAGCCCCAAAGTAATCATAGAGTGCATGATCATTTTATTGGATAGGACGACCTTTTCCCAACGTTTGCAGAGCGAAATGTAACCGCCCGTATCTGATCGGACGGCCGCTGCGACGGGCAGCAGGGCACATGCGAATGCCGATACAATGTAGGTACCCGCATTGACAGTGGCGATTATTGTGAAGGAGAGGACTAAAACAAGAGCGAAACCAACGACAGCGCCCAGTACCTGGTCCACGTAGTTACCTGAAATAACCACGTTATTGACCCGATCAACGAATTCATCGTCAAGAAAGTTTTTCAACGCGACATCGCGTGCGACTTTCGTTTTCATGACAAAGAAACCGCGCACGAACAGTAGGGAGTATGCGAGGTAGAATGCGCTGTTTGCGACAACTAGCCCCACCAGCAACGTGGCGAAACCTGCAGCTAGTTCGATCCTATAAGGACATTCTTCGACTCAAATCTATCGACAAGCCTTCATGCGACCGGCATCAGAAGAAAAATGGGAAGGAATTGTGCCATGTAGACGCCAGCTGCGCCGATTGCTGATACCGTTTCTTAGAAAAACCAACAGACAGTGCCACGAGTATAGTGTTCGTGCCGATGGCACTTATTAGCATTGATGTAGTAAGTAAGCGTTGGGCTCTAAGCTGTGCTGGCGGGATCTTCTATGTCTGATCTTCGGTGGGATTGTTCATTCAAAAAGTTTGATTTGCAGTTCTTCTGCCATTTTTGAGAGATATCTGTTAGCCCGTGAATCCGCCTCTGTTATGGTGTCGCTTTTCACTTGAAAGCGAGCGAGAATATCATGAGCTTTCACGGATGCGTTTGGGTTGAGTTTGTAGGGATCAAACTGAATGATGTCTGGTTGATTATGGACCCAATGAAGATCAATTAACGTGGGCAATTTACCATCCTCTGTCGGCATCAACTTTCTGGTGGTTATAGCTGTCTTGGGAGCAACGGGCTTCCACCGTGGTCGCTTCCCCAAATGGATGTCAATTAGGTGATTAAGAAGGCAATCGCCGGTCACGTTTTCGTACAAGCTGGGTATGACACAACCCATCAGTCTCGGGTTGACTTCAACCAACGCAGGACCTTCGGTTGTAAGGATCATTTCAATGTGGAAGATGCCTATATCCAAGCCAAGTGCTTTGGCGACCTGTTCGGCATACACGCAGCAGTTTTCTTGATCCTCGAAGGATATTTGGGCGGGCATTGAGGTACCCATTTTGATGCAATCATTGGCTTTGGCCCTTGGTCGACCAGAGATCATGAAGCGGAAGAATTCGCCATCGAGCAAGCCTAGCTCTATGGAGACGAGGGGGCCAACGAGCAATTCCTCTACAAGGAGGCCGTTTGCGATTTGACCCCTGATTTCCGGTGCAAGGTCGTCTATTCTGTCTAGGATATCTTGGGCAGCCTGTTTGGCCTCCTGCGATGTTTGAGCAGCGACAGGTAAGATGCTATCAAATGCCACCTGGGGTTTTACGACAATGGGCTTTCCGTAACGCGCTGCTATCTTGCCAACGTCGTCGGCTGTCTTACCAATAGCGTGAAACCCGGACTTAAGCTTGGCTTGCTCGACTAGCTCACGGGCTTTGCGTTTATTCTTTGAGTTTTGAACGGCGGTTGCATTTGTAAAGCGGATGTTGTGTACGACACAAGCCTTTGCTACAGCATCGACACAAGGTTCGAGCTGCGTGATGACGCCGTCGATCGGTAGAACTGATTGAATTAATGCCATCGCGCGGGCTACTTCATAAAACGAAGTCGGATTTTCAATTGATATGAGATTGTGAACGCCTGCTTTGACGGACTTGGTTAAATCCGTGTCGGTGTATAGTCGATGTTTGGGCTGGAGGAACGACACGACATAGCCCCGATCTAGGGCTATTCGCATTGTGTCGAAACCTGGAACGTTAGAATCCACGAAGAGTACATGTGTCATTTTGTTGCCTAGTCGACGGCCGACAATTCGCTTCCGATAGTCGCGACATTGATGCGAAAACCGTTCCCTTCCGTTACTCTTTTCAAGTATTCATCGACCCCAACTAGGCGGCTCTTCTGTTGGCTTTTAGAAGGTTGCAGCCCTGGCGGCGGTTATCGGATGTTTTGAGGAAATGGTGGCAATCACCTCATCGGAGGCCTCACACATGCCGGCCACGGTTTTTAAACCGTCATACTTAACGATGGGTCCAAGACGCTCGAAAGGGCATCCTGACCTTCTCAATATGCGCTCCATAAAGACGTCGTACACTGATATGACATGAGTCATTCCAGCGCCTTTGGCGGTTTGAAACAGTCCCATGAGTAACTCGCGTGTCACGATATTAACGCCGCCGGTGCCCGAGCCTTTCATCGCTTGCGTATCTACGCAAAACCGAGAGCTTTCGATAACCAGTGGGTTCCGCACAATCCCCGCGCGTCCCATCACTTCTGGGAAGACATCCGACAACATGTGCGGCCCGGTTGTAGGAAGTAAGCGAAGCGATGCCAAGAGCTTGTGATCGTCGGTTGTGACACAGACGTAAAGCGGGCTCATGGTATCGAATACGTCTTTCTCACGACCGTTTTCGACATGAACTTGCCAGTCTCTCCTATCCTTAAACTGTCTCGCGCGCAGTTGATACATTTGGTCAAATAGTTCGGCGTTTGCCTCAATTTCATGGGCATGAGCGGTTACTATCATCGCCACCTCCCTCGGTTTCGGCTTATGTGTATCGGGAGGATGTTGGGCGTAGAGCAGTCTGGCACTACTGCAATACTTACGTATTGACCTAAGGGTGACATTTGCCAATGCGAGAATCTAGCATCTGCAAAAATATTGTTATTTCTCAGGAAGCTGAAGGGAATCTAACGCCTTAGTTTTTCAAAGCCGGACCGACTGGGTCTATGTACAGTTTCTGCTAAAGAAAGTTGAGCTGATTGCTGCCGGTACTTATGAATTTGACAAGCGGCCGTCGCCCATACCGCCTTTTGTAAATTCAGGATTCCTTCTGTTGAGCGGAAACCCAAACGGGTTCTTCGTAAGCAACAGCTTTGCGTTTTCGCACGACGGTGAATTTTTCTCATCGGGGTCCAGAGAACAAGCAGTAGAGCCCTGCGAATCCAAATAGTCTGGTGTCGCCATAGCGGATGACTATTTAAACATAGGATTGGAGTATTTCCGGACATCACAATCTGGTTCTATGCGTGGATAGTCGCAGAGTATCGGAAGTTGCTCACACCTTTCACAAAGAATGAAGGACTTAGAACATGAGATTGATACTGGCTCTATTGCTGCCCTTTGTAGTGTTTTTCACAATCAAAAGGCCAATCCAAGGCATTTTCTGTTTGGTTTTGCAGCTGACACTCATCGGATGGATACCTGCGGCAATTTGGGCCGTGTACTCTTTAAGCCAGTACAACACCGACAAGAAAATCGCGGCGGCTACCAGCAAAAGGTCATAAATCAAACATGGCACCCTATTCGGTTCAAGCCCCTTGCATTGGCCAATTATTCCTGCGCGTTCGAAACGGTCTCGGCACATACCCCTCGAAAGGTCAAACGTGTTATGGGCTGCTAGACTGCTGGCCCCACATTCTGCGAAAGCAACCCCGGAAGAGCAATCCCTTTCCGCCTGACTCTCTAACTCCTTGCCGTCCCGCTCGCCGATTTCGGAGGACGAAATTGAACTGAGTAGATTAGTCTCCGTCTTCGGACAGCCGATTGTCATAGTTCTTCTTTTGTTCTACTTTGTTTCGCGACGTTCCAGGTTTGGGACTTCATGATTTGA
>NZ_CANLDZ010000049.1:0-8704 GCF_947489545.1 uncultured Ruegeria sp.
ACCAGCTATGGTAAGCCTGCACCCTTCAGACTTTCACTTTGTCAACTTGGTCTAAGCGTAAAGTAACTGACCTTGGCTAGTTTGCGGAGATTCTGGGCGGTGGCAACAAGGAGGAATTCGTCATTTGCGCGCCCGATAGTCTGACCATAGCGGAGAATATTCGCCCCTTCCGAGAAATCCTCTGTCGACTTCTTGTGCGAACTTGGGACGGTCTCGATTGCCCCGGGCTCGCCTTTGCTCAGGTCTTACAAGGCGATGGCAATGTTAGCGTCATCATGCAAGCGCATGATCTATGTGGCCAAAGTTAGTCCCCCAGAGTGACAATGACCTTGATAAGACCGCTGCGATCACTGGCAAGTCTTCCAGTGGCATCACGACCGAGAATGACACATCTGCGTCAATCTCGCCCGCTCTTATCGCCGACAAGACCCTGTCAAAACCCGCCTCGATCGCGCCACGGTTTCCTGTCGCATCGAACACAAAATCGAAGCCGTCGCCCTCGTTTGTGGCAGTGGTCAGTGATGTGAAACCTAGCCGAAAACCGAACGATGTCTGTAACGCCGTAACGCGTTCTTCGCTGACGTCTACTGAATATCATGTCCATGCTTGTGAAGATGAAGCTGTTTATGTTCTGAGTGGTACGGGCACTGCACGTACAGGCGACGACACCCATGATATCAGTTCTGGAGACTTCATCGGCTATCCCAAAGGTGGCCCTGCCCATGAAATCCGCAACACCAGTGATAGACCTTTGCGGCTGTTGGTCATTGGGCAGCGGCTTTCGGAGGGCATTGTCGACTACCCCGATCAGAACAAACGTTTATACCGCTGCGCTGGACGCCCAAACGATCTAGTTGATATAGGACGGATCATTCCTTTGGGCTCCACCGACTGATCCACTTCCTAACCCTCCCTATTGTGAACTTGGTGGTCTGAGCTTACTCGCCCAGCTTTCCGCATATTCGCGAAACACGTCCGACCGTCTATCGTGCAGCGCCATCAACGCGCAGGCTGCCCACATCGCCGCGATACGGTCTGTATCCGTTTCATGCATCGCATAAGCATTTGCGGCAGCAGTGCCGGGCGTTGCTCGCTCGTGTTTCACGCGCCGCTCCTTACAGTGAAAAACCTACAACCCGCGCGGTTTAGTGCTTCGACGGCAACCAACAGGCCTTCCTTTACTGCCCGAGTAAGCAGTCACACCGCAAGTTTGACAACTCCATGCCGCCAAACCACCGCGATCACTCGCCGAATCTTTCGCCCATCGGCAAGTCGATTTTCTGCCGCCTGATCTTATTCTACGGACGACCAAGAACACCAATAGCGCAAGCGTCAAAACACCGATCAATGTCGCCCAGATCAACCAGGTCTCAAACCCACCGTCTGATACCGTGATGCTCTTCAAGCCGTCGCTCCTATTTGTCGACTTCTTTCGCCGAGTCGATGTCAGTGCAAGTCGGAAGCGAAGGGGGCGTCATGTCAACAACCGTCATCGACGGTAACGCGATCCCTCGGGCCATCTGGCTGCACAGCCGTTCAGCGGTCTCACGAACGCGCGCCCCGTCTAGATCGATGGGCGGTGGCGACAGGTACTCGATACCCCTCGACTCGATCTTCTCACTCAGCCATTTGTCCGACATGATATTTCCCTATTGCTCCAATCCAGCGCGAAATTCGACTTCTTGCAGTTCACGCCTAGCTTCTTCCCCATCGTGATGCTCAACGCTATCCAGTATTTGATGCCGGTATTCAGAAATGGCCAGTCGCGTTTGGCATCAGGCATCTAAACTGGCGGATGAACCTAACCGAAACATCATATGCAGGAGCGTTACCACAATTCTCAACCACAACATCAAAGCGCATTAGCGACCACTGATTGGCTTCCAAATTGGCCACAATATGTGGTCGCGCCAATGCTCGGGCCATTCGAACAGTTGCAACAACAAGTGCGCAAGCAAGAAACGCAAGGGCAACGGATGCAGCCACAGTAACCCAACCTGAAAGGCTTTCGAAAAATATGTTTGCCACAACAGCCTGATCCAATTCTTCACTCCTAGTTGTCGTCTACATCGGTGCAATAATCAGCCAAACCAGAAAGACCAAAATTACGATGGTAACGGCTCCGCTTAGAAAGCTGCGATGTTGGACTTTCCCGGTCAGAATGCTCCGCCACCTCTCTTAATCTTCTTCAGTACCTTCAACCACGGCAAACACAATACCTACGAGAGCCATAAGAAACAGAGTAAGTGGCGCGCGGCCAAGTGCCTTATCAACGTCATGCCGAGCGCCCCCTTATTCTGTGTTGCCTACTGAGGAACGAAGGGTAACCGAACCTCGGACCATTTGGCATTCAGCTTGCGGGCATGAACCTCATGTCTGAAAGCTGAATGTGTCATTGCGGCCCTTCTTTCGAGGGCTTGGGTATCCTGCGATACCTTTGATCCAGTTCTGGTAGGCTCGATCGAGATCACTCAATGGCTGTTGCTGGCAGTTTTGGAAATCGCGGCAATCCAATCGTGTTCGCGCAGTTTGCAAGCGACTGTCGGCTGATCTACAAAATTTCCTTCGAACAGCGCTGGGATTACTGGCAGCAGTTCCAATGGGTCAGCGGCAGGAATATCTCCTATATGTGCCAGGCCAGAGAGCCTACGAAACTGAGAGCCAAATTTGTTAGGTCACAGTGAGAAGCGGTCAATGGCCGCTAGCGCATTCCTGCCCGCCTTGAGGGACTGGGTTTTCAGCGACGTTTTAGATGAAATTTGGCAGAAAAAGGAGTGCTCTCTTACCTTTTAATTTCTTTGAGAGCGGCCTTCAGCGGTTTGGGACGATGGGAATCGACGTCACGCACCCAGACCTGTTTCCGGATGTCATGGATTGTGAGGGTTTGGCCAGGGTAAGCGGCCCTGATGCGGTCCAACGCGTCCTCTTCACAGGAACGTTTGATAATATGCTTTATTTTACCTGCACTTGTCGCGGTGAATGTGATTTCAAAAAAGAGCTCTTCAATGCGCATTCCACACACAGCCTTCAGGCAGTCAGTTGGTTGGCATAAATGCGGGCATATAATAGGCATTGGCCGGAGGTATTGTTACAGCCCGAACCAGAAACAGGGCGCCGCGACGATGAACCAATAGCTCCGCCCACGCCGCATGACCAAAAACCGAATTCATTGCAGTTAACGGTATTTTTTTGGCGAACATTCGGGCCGCCCTTTACTGAAACATTTACGCACATCTGAAGTTTCCTGATCCAACACTTGGGAAACACATCAACTCAAACCGACTGGCTTGAAAGAAGCAACGGTGTATGAACCATTGCTTCTTTGCTCTGCCCAACGTTCCAAAGCTCTGCTATTTGGCTGCCCGCAAATGCGACCAATCAATTCGTCTTTTGCCCAACCTTAGAGCCAAGTTGCTGCAATGGGAAATACTCCAATCCTATACTTGAATAGACACCTGCTATGGTGAGGCTTGCGCCTGTTGGGCTCTCATTTTGTCAACAAGGCATGGTCTCAGGGGTAAGCTTTTCGACATTGTGCTGTAGCAGACTGTACGCTCAATTTCTGTTTCTCCAGCCGAGCTTTAGCTTCACTCAGCTTTTGTTTTTCTTCGGAAATGTCGATAGCGACCGGTGACTCTTCAACGCGTAGCCGAGTTTCTTGGCACGCCTCGACCCTGCCCGCATCAACAGTGCATGCATAGGTATGTAGATATGGCACCTTTTGCGAATGAATTGCATAGCCCCGAGAAATGTTTCCTTCAAGGAACGCAATCGTTTCCATTGTGTTTCGCATCGGCGCTTCGATGCTGGCGACGCACTGCTCGTAGGGCGTCACGCACGCCGCCAAGACGATCGCTGCGGTGCTAAAAACGGCGGGTTTAGACAAAGAGATTTTCATATTTTGGGTTTTACGCCTATGAGCAGGCTCTCAGTCATACAGGTGGAATTGGCCTTTGCTGCACCTTCCGGAAGACCTGTTTCTGCTACTGGCTGGCTGCAGGCGGCAAGCATGAAGAGCGCCGGCAGAAGTTTGAGCCAGTAGAGTTTGTCGAGGCAGCTGATTTTGTGGCCGGCGATGCGCTCCAAGACCCCGCTCAGCCAGGCTTGTAAGTTGACGCTGTTGAGCTTGGCAGTCCCGATCAGAGTAAAGGCGATGGGTATAGCTTCTCCGCCACCTTTTGAGCCCTCAAACTCCAGCTTTTGGGCCCGATGATGACGGGCTTGATGGCTCGTTCTGCCGCGTTGTTGTCCAGTTCCAGACAGCACTGTTCCACTCGAAGCGCACCCCTTCCTTCATGAGGCCGCTCACCTCACGTAGTACTGAGTACATTCCACGACATTACGCTGAAGTGCCAATTCCCAACTTCTATTTTAAGATAGATCTTGTCTATGTTTTGGGAAGCGCTGGACCTTGATCCCAGCGGGCAACCTTCAATCGAGCTCTGCGAGCAATCACATAAAGTACTCATCTACTGGCTTCTGCCTGGCCAGTTCTTGAGTGAAACCCCGCATCTCAGATCGGGCAGTTTGGTGGGCATATCGAAGCGCAACCACATGACGTTCAAAGTCGGCATCCTCAATGGTCAGTGAGGTAAATTCCTTGATCCTTGGGATTGCCGTCTCGGGTAAAATCACAAACCCCCTCCCCAACCGCACCAACTCCAGAATCCAGTCAATCCGGTTGGAACGATATGTGAAATTCATGGTATTTCCACGATCGGCGCAAAAACTAAACAAGGCTTCACGCAAATCACTCTCAACTCTGGCCAGCGCCTCGTTGCCCACCAACACATCCAAGTTCACGCTTTCCCTTTGACTCAGCGGGTGTGTGGCGGAAACAACAACTCGGTAGGTCTCACTGTATAGTGGCTCCGCCCGGTAAAGCTCAGATGCAGCATCAGCATTTGTAATAGCGATATCAAAACGACCTTCCCGAAGGCCGTTCAGCAGCGCATTTTGTTTGTCGACAATGATCTCGAAATCAATTTCTGGTGCACGCGCCTGATGCCGCATTACCGCGTCTGCTATTCTGACTAGCCCGATACCTTCACCAACTCCGACACTGATGGGAATATCTTCATGATGAACGTAACGTTTGGCATCTACCATCGCTTTTTGAGTTTGCTGCAACACCTCCTTTAAGTACGGGAGAACGACTCCGCCTAGCCGCGTCAAGCTGCACCCGGCATGATCGCGCAAAAACAGCTTACCGCCCAACCCATCCTCCAGCTTCTTGATGGCTGTTGTGAGCGAAGGTTGAGTAACATTTAAAGCATGCGCTGCGTGAGTGAAGTTTCGATATTCAACAACTGCAAAAAAATATCGAATTTGATGCATTTCCATGAATTCTGTGCGCCCTCTCTTTGGCATAGCCAGTGAATCATTCGCACAAGAGATAGCTACATTAACGATAGTTAGAGGCTATACTGTCATAGTATATCGGTATTGGACTTCGAGCCTTACATGGTCAGTGACGCGGACGGGGATTTTCTCTGACCACATCACGCAATGTCAAAATCAATAACCCTCAAGCCAGACCCAGCAACCAGACCACATTTGAAAGAACGCTCTGGCACCCAACACTGGAACCAGCGTGCTGTAATAGGGAAGTACCCCAACAAATGAGGGTAAGTTTTAGGCGGCAGGGCTCGGCTTTGACAACAGCAGAAGTGTTCCCTGTGATCGGGTTGCGCTCACTGCGGCTCAGAAGCTGTGACTGAGGGCAAATCCAAAGTAGGGATTTTGATCACCGCCCCGTGCTCGATATCCCGCGTTAAACAAAATATCGGATCCAGGCGCATCTGAAGCAATCTGATAGGTCAGGCCAATATCTATTGGCCGCACTGAAGATGTAATGTCCACAGTTTGAGAGGTTCTTGTCACGCCCGTGCTTTCTTGACCGGCGACGGCTGCAACCCTGTCCTGAGGGAGGTCAATTGAGATCTCACCAGATGAGATCTGAAGCGGACTGGAGACAGACAGGCTCATAGTGCCCGGGCTGCCGAGAAAGCGTTTTTTGCTGATTGATATTTGGCCGGCACGTCCCATCAGGTTGTTGCCGCCAGTGACCAGGCCTGCTTGTTGGAAATCTGTCGTGCTTTGCGTGCCAGATACCGTCAGGAGAGTACCCTGCCCAACCGCAACAGATCCAGATATCTCAAGAAATGAGGTAGAGCTACGTCCGTCCTGACCCGCAGCACCCATAAAGCGTGATCCCAGCACCGTACCGTTTTCTTCTATGAGGCCGAACTGAGCAGAAAGGCCTGATCCATCTTTGTCTTTTGCCTCAAGCCCCACGCTGGTCCTGGTAAAAGAGTCAGAGGATGATCCGAATGCATGGTCGGCAATAAGCGCCAGTGTTCCCGTGAGTTCGAGCTTGTGCCCAAATGAGTAGTCTTCTGTAAGAAGTTGTCCAAATGGATCTGCGCCTGGATCTGCGTCTCCCAGGTTTATCTCTGAGGTCGAAGCACCTCCGTCAAAACGGATACCTGTGCTGTGATTTGAACGCATGACTGTCAGGGTGTCGCTGACCTTTACTTCCCTTGCGATCGTGAGACTGGGTTTTGGCGCTTCAATTTCGGAAACCAGGGCACTGGCGGCGAGATCAAATCCGCGCGTGTACTCATCTGTAACCATCAAGACCTGCCCTGTGAGGGCCTGGTTGAGTGCCGGCGCCAGGGCGCCGCTGGCGGCTATACCCGTTTCGGCGAGAGGGATAGCTTCGCTTTTGGTGGTGTTCCCCTGGTAAACAACAAGTTCACCGACAGGACGCATGGCGCGGGACAGATTGAGAAAGCCCTGCCCGTAGATCTCGTCAACGCCCGGCTCTCCGAGATCATCAGCTGTATCAAACATAATCTGAGAGATTTGAGGGGCCGTCAGCTCTGGCCACTGGCTCTTTAACAGGGCATATCCTCCAGTGACGTGTGGGGCAGCCTGCGACGTTCCGTCAAACGCAACAACGCCGCCGCCATTTCTGGTGCTAATAATACCCACGCCGGGCGCAGCGAGGCAAAAGTCTTTCGCGACGCCACAACGGTTGGAGAAACCCGCTATTTGTTTGTTCTGATCGACCGCGACGGCGGCGATGAAATAGCCGTCGTATTCGGGCAGTAAGACTGGAATGCCTGCATTGACTGCGACCTCGGGCAGGCTGTGGTTTCCTGCGGCAACTACAGATATCAGGTCAGCGTCTTTGGCTGCATTCAGGGCATTGATGATATCTTCTCCAAGAGCTCCAGCGAGCTGTTTGCCACTTGTATAATCAGTGATTGGTATGGTGATTTTGGTATCAGTATAGATGTAAACCCAACTGTTGTTCATGACGTGCGCATCTGCCTTGATTGAGCGGTTTATGGCATCAGGCCACACAATTCCTTTGAAGATGACAAGCTCCGATCCAAAAGCAACACCATGTGTGCCCTGAACGTCTTTCCGGCCTGCAGCGATGCCGGCAACATGCGTGCCATGGCCGTCAGTGTCTGAAATATCTCTGGGATCTCCAAAATAGGAGTAGCTGTTCTGAAAGTCGATTTTCCCGAGGAAGTCTCGATTGTTCACATCGATGCCAGTATCCAGGATTGAAATTTTTACGCCTTCCCCTTGTCCGCCTTTTGCATATCGCTCATCGGCTTCAATCAGAGACAGGCCATAGTTCCGGTTGAATTCCGGCGTTCGGAAGTCAGCAGGTCTGTCAGGACTGGGAGTGGGGCCTGGAGAAGGTGATGGGCCGGGATCTGGAACAGCCCGGGGAGCCGGACCAGGCTTTTGGCCACCACCACCGCCTGCGAGAGAAGTTGCAACCGCCATTCCGGCGACCCCAAGGACGATCATCAAACCATTTCCGGAAGTCGCCCCGAGGCTTGGTTCCGAAGGGGAAGATCTTCTGGTAGCTGGCGCACGATTTGAGGTTTGACGGAGGTATTCCTTCATAATCGTGGGACGGTTCAGGGTGATGTACTCGTGCGCATCCTCGAAGGTCGATGGATCCAGAGCATGTTCACTGATGAGGAGTTTCAGAGCCTGCTCATCTGAGTAGGAGGTCAGTTGTCCTGAGTAGATGTTTGCGGAGACGGCGGTAGCCAAGGTGACAATGGCCGTCGTGGTAAGGATCAACTTCCTAAAAGAAAACATGATAGCTCCTATGCCTTATGCGCGGAAAATCTAACCGCTCGGTTGCTACCGTGAGCCTTTGATACCAATAGACCGATGAACCGGCAGACCCACCCGGCCCGCAAGCAACAGGCTGAATTTATTGTGGGTATTGGCGAGTTTTTTTATCGAGCATTCGGTGGGCGAGCCATTCGTTTCCTGCTCAATAGTGGGGCTTGTTTGCTGCATCGGGAAATACACAAATATTATATTTGAATAGGCATCAGCTATGGTGCGGGCTAAGCACGCCAGATCTTCACTTCATCAACACAGTCTAATGAAATGGCATCTCTATTGTACGAGTTTCCAGTGCGCAAACCTCCTAAACGATCTTCGGGACAGAGAATGAGAAGACCGCGGCACATCCTGCGCAGATTGCAAGGTTGGCAAGCAGAATTGCGGGACTTAGGCGCCTGCGTTCTGACGTTCCAGAATCATATGCAGTGATTTGCGTCGATGTTTCTTTAGAACACCATTTTGAGGCCTGCATTTGCGCTCAGGGCGCTGGTATCACCTGCGTTGCTGAGCCCGGTGGCATAAGAGGCTTCGCCAA
>NZ_CANLDZ010000050.1:0-6629 GCF_947489545.1 uncultured Ruegeria sp.
ATATTTTGTGTGCTTCATCGACGAGTGTCGAGATAAACGTTCTAAGCAACCCCGTCAGGGAGCCATTGAGCACCGAAAGATTGACTTCATCAAGAGATGGCGCCATCCAGGAAAACTTATCACGATTAAGTCCTATAGACACAAGGCTCCGTCCTTCCCAACGTGATTTCCATGGTTGTGCATACGACACGAGCATTAAATCCCCTGCCTTGGTTTTTACCGAACGATCATTGAATTCATCGTAACGGCATCCATCTCGGATGAACCAGATTGCCCAATAGTCGAGATCGGACCTTCTGATCAGTTCATTCGTTCTTTCGCTACTGCTTGCATCAGATTCCCAATCAACAATATCTATGCCACAGAGATCGAAAGCTGAATATTGGGCGTGATATCCATTATCGACTGAGTGGGGTTTTTTGAGGTCGCAAAAAGGGGCTACCACTTGCGAAATTGCGTCAAACTGATGCCTTGGCTCAAAATCAAGGGTTGAATATTTGATTTGCTTTATTGAGTTGGATTTGTTTTCCATTGGAGCCAAGAGAGATTTACAACCATGTATTTGAGGGTTTCAGTATTTCGAAGTTTCTTGCTGGCTCTTCGGGATTTTGGATCTGAGCACAGCCGCAAACACTTTGGAGTTTAGCTTCACTCGAAAAGGGCAAGTCCACGCCAGCGAACGCATCGAGTGTTCTTCTTCCGGGATGTATTGAGCCATCCAGCCGAAGTAGTTGGTTCGAGCGACTCATTAGCTAAACTCCCAAGTGTCATGTTCGCCCAAAACAGGAAGTGGACTGTTCTGGGAGGATTAGTTAGCCACAACAGCTTTTGACAATGAAGTCGGATTGTGGAGCGCACAGTCTCAACGGCGTCGCGTGGGGTCTCAAATGAAATCCAGGTCATGTTGACAACACGTCGGAGCCAAAGCTGGCCGGATGTGATGTCGATGAAGCTCCGGACAGCCAAAGCCTAAGAGCATTTTGTTGATGGCTCTTATGCCGGCGGTGTTGGCACCGCTCTTGTCGATCACAATCTTCTTAAGCACTCCATTTGTCTCCAACATCCGGGCGAAGAGCCTTGTGGCTGTCGGCTTGTTTCGTCGTCGTGAAAGCATGAAATCAAGGGGTTTCCGTGTTTGTCGGCAGCCCGATAGAGGTAAACCCACGTACCTTTCACTTAGACGTAAGTTTTGTCCATTCTCCAAGAAGGGTCGCGCGGTGTTTTGCGGCGACGTGCTGCTTCAGAGATTGCACCGGAATACCGTGTTACCCATCGGTTCAGTGTGGTGTGGTCCACAGAAACACTGCGCTCGGCGATGATTTCTTCCAGGTCTTGATAGGAGGCACCGTAGCGGACGTAAAAGAACACTGCGCACCTTTGAAAGAAATCACAGACCAACCTTTAACTGGATAACGCCGTTCGCTACACAGGCGCTACCGCCTCGAAGATCAATGGTCAAAATTTGCAGCAGATCCCTTTACCAGACACGCTGCAATCCCGGCAGCATGTCGAAGACCGCATCTTTGGAAATGAGTGTCATGTTCAAAAGCTCCGCCGTCGAGGCCAAGAACCTGTCGAACGGATCACGATGAGACCAGTCTCGCAAACTCGCATGCAAACATATCTCAGGTGAAAGTGCCGCTGCGAGCCCACCTTGCTCCGACAATATGTCTGGCAGGTCTGTCACCAACGGTTCCATTTGGGGCCACTTACCAATCCTAACCTTTTGTCCTATTTCAAAAAAACTGATCGGACTGACAAACACTCCATCTGCGGCCGCTATCGCTGCGTGCGCTGTCGCTGACAGCTCCGCCTTTGATGCAAACGACCAAACCCATGTGTGGGTGTCTAGCAGAACCTGCTTCACTTACCTTCCCATGCGTCGAGTTCTTCGGTAGACAATGGTTCAAGGAAATCAGGCGGATTTCCAACCTTTCCCTCTAGCACGCCCAGCTTGAACCTGGACTGCGGGATCGCAACCAGCTTTACGACCGGCTTAGTTCCTTTCGCGATCACAACTTCTTCACCGGCGAGCGCCGCGTCAATGAGTTTGGACAATTGGCTTTTCGCCTTATGGACAGTAAACAACATGATATTTCCCCTTACTAGCTAACTTAGCTAATCGAAATCCAAATTCAAGTCTTACCTCTGTCCTCACCTTTCTTGGAACCATGTTCGTCCATCAGGCCGTTTCCTTGGCTTGGTGTGTTCATATGAAACCACGAGCGGATTATGTCATGAGGTTCAAATTGTGGCCCCGTTTTGCCTTCAAAGGCACACCGCGCAAGCCTGCCGCCCTGCGCCGCAAACAGCAGAAGGAACGTGCGGCTTTTCCATTATTGGCCGATCAGATCGCTGAGCAGCAACCAAGTGAAGATGAGGTCATGCGAAAACGCGCTGTGGATTGGAAGCGGCAAGAGAAAAGCAGCCGAAAACAACGCGCCGATAAATGGCGTGAGGCCAGGTGTCGGATGGCGGCCCATTCTTCCAACGTAGCAGCCGCCTTGCGCCATGCTTGGAACTATGCGCGCTACCCAGCCGATCCGCATGGCGCCTGTAAACGCCAGTCCGAGATATCCGCTCCAAAAGGCCCAATCACATGACTGTAAAATCGACGTCACTTGCAAGGAAGGCCACTCGAATCTGGAAATCGGCCCAGCTCTATGTCGGTTTCATCGGGATCCGCAGGGACGCAAGTGCGATGGTGCCAAGATCTGGCCACCCAAAATCGCCAATGCCACCATTCACGAGGACCCAGGCGAACAGGAAGCCTTTGTTGTACTCAAGAGCGAAGAGAGTAGCAGCTTTGGCGATGCGCAGGTTAAGTTTCGCAGCGACAGGGTGATCTTGCGGCGAAACATCGAAGTGGCGTGGCAGGGTGTTCAGGCTGACGCCATGGGTGTCATCGTCCGGGTGGCTGATGGCGTTCGGATCAAGCTCTGGCATGATGGTTCGGTCACGCGCAGAACCGATATGGACCGGACAACGATCGAACTCGATAGCTCAGTGTTCAGGAGAACCAAATATACCAGTGCCTACATATCCGGCGATGGCAGCGAGGTTGAAACCTTAACACCCGCGCACGACGCCTCCATCACTGATGCCGGAGTGCAATCCCTGCTCGATGATGACTGGCAACCAGGGTGAGTGCTTCCCACCGCCTTTATTAAAAACGCCACTGCACTCGAAACAGACCAGCGGTGGACGTTTCACCCGAGACATGTCCAGCATTTGTGGAATGCAGCATTCCAAGGTGAATTTCCGCTTGGTTGCCAAGCGGTGTTCGATAGTCGAACCCAAAATTGACCTGATGTGCCGATGGACTCAGATCGATATCATACTGTGTATATGTGAGTTCATTGTTTGAATTGCGCCCTGAAGCAAGTTCCACAGAGGCTGTTCCGCTCTCAATTCGAGTTGGTCGTTGCACAAAAAGAGTGAGAGTGCTGCCCTGTTGAAACGTGTCCGCGCGATCATATGCGACTTGGTAACTGGCGTAGCGTAACCGACTGAAGTCACCAATCAAACCTTCGGCCCGTGCGTCTGTAAGTCCAAACTGTCCGGACACCTGAAACGATGACCGCTCGTTTAATGGTAGAGACCAAGACACGTTCAAACTCGTGGATACGGACTCCAGCGGATCAGACGTGCCTGTCGATGTCATTCCCAACACGCCGTCTGTGTCATAAACGGACGAAAGGCCGAGCGTTATCGCACTACTATCAAATTGTCTGAGGTAGGACGCCTCAAAGCCGATGTCGCCCTCACTATCCGTGGGGACTAACAGCTCGATACGCTGCGTCTTGTTTGCATAGATGGGTAAAAGCACACCCCTGTAACTCTCCAAATAGTTCTCGGCACCATAAAGTCGGCTTGGGGTTAACACATCCAGGCTTGGGCGCGTGCCTTGTGCGCGCAGCCTCGTCAGGTTTCGGTCTCGGGCAAGGTTGGCCCTCTCAACAGAAAAAGCGGCACGGAGCAGGGGATTACTCCAAGACGCTTGCTGCACAAAAGAGGACGCGTCCAGTCGAAAATCTCCAGCCACTTGGTCCATGGACAGAACTGGCAGATTGGTCAGCCCCTTGACCAGAGCGTCCCCACTGGCACCGCCACCTACAATTGCGACTTTCCCAAGTACCAATTGCTCTCCAGATGCAGTTGTCGTGGATAAGGTGCCGATGGGCAAAAGCGCGGCACGCAAATCCATCAGCCCATGACCGAACTCCTCGTTGTAGCCATGGGAGAAACCGCCCTCGAATTCCAGTGTATGGGTGTGTTCAAAAAACGAGTTATCGGCAGTGGCCAACAAACGATTGCGTAATTGCGATCCCGACAAGTTAGGAAAGGCCTCCGCCAACAGTGCAATCGCCCCGGCAACTTGTGGGGTAGCCAAAGAGGTGCCCCCAGATCTACCATAAGGTGAGTCTACGTTACTACTTGCCACCTGCACCGCACCGTCTGCCCCAATGCACCATCGGGCAGCTTCCCAGCACGCGCTGGAAACTCGAACGGGTGTTCCAAAACTGTCACTTGCTAAGTCGTAGGGGACGAATAAGTTGATGACGGCCAACCAGCCTTGTTCAAGCTCCGGAATCACGACCGGCAAGGCGGCCAAATAGGTACTGTCCGAGCGACGGCTGTTGTTGTCCGCAGCAAAAACCACAACTGCTTTCCTGGAGTAGTCTATTAGGTCTTCTTCGAAACCATCCCGATACTGACTGGTGAATACTGATTTGCCTGCTGAAATCGAGGCCACAAGTATCCAGGAATTGCTGTGAACAATTGCGCCGTGTTCCGCCGCATCTGCAATGGAAGCTTCCCAGGATGTTGGCTCGTCTCCGACGGAACCCCAACCGAATAACCGCAGATTTGCGTTTGGAGCCACACCTTCGATTTGACCGAAATCATCAGAACCCGCAGCGATTGATGCGACGGCCGTACCATGATCGGCAACAATAGAGTTGTTCACGTTCGTGACGGTTCGGTCAACGGCTTTAAATTCATCATGCGAAAACTGGAAACCACCATCAAAGATCGCGATTGTCTGGCCAGCGCCCGTCAACCCAGCGCCGCGCGCATATTCCAATTTTATTGCAGAGAAAGGCCAATTGCTGGCACTCTGTTGTGCACCAAATCTCGCAGAATTTCGCGCATTGCTGACCGCTGCCGCCAAGGATTCTATTTCTTCAAAATCGCTTTCGGAAGTGAGTTTGATCAGCGTTCCGGAATCATCATAGAGATAACCCCCGGTGTAGTCATCGGGCTCAGCCGGCGGATCCACCGGTACCGGATTAGCCGGTGGGTCCTCCGGTGCAGGTTCAGGATTGGTTGGGTTGGGGTCTGGAGAAGGTGATGGACTGGAATCTGGATCAGAGTCTTCACTACCGCCATCGCCTGCGAGAGAGACTGCCGCTGCTATTCCGAGAATCCCGAGAATAATCATCGAACCCGTTCCAACCCGTTCCGGAGGTCTCCCAGGCGCCTGACTCCCAAGAAGAGCCGCTACGGGTGTCAGGTGCCAGTCTAGGGTCTGGCTGAGGTATTCCTCCATGATCGCAGGCCGGTTCAGGGTGATGTACGCGTGCGCATCCTCGAAAGTTGATGGATCCCGAGCATATTCAACGACGAGTAATTTCAAGACCTGTTGGTCTGAGTAGGGCGTGAGTTGGTCGGAGTAGATATTTGCCGAGACGGCGGTAGCCAAAGTTACAATAGCCGAAGTGGTAAGAACCAAACTACTAAAATAGCGCACGAAAATGCCCCTGCTTTACTTATTTGATTGTAACCATTCGGTTGCTATCACGGGTTTCTGTTTTGACGGGGCCAAAGCACCGCTTACGAACCAACTTCATGCCCTCCCTTTCCAGCTTTCAACAGCGCCAGTGTCTTCAATTCGTCGCTCAGCAGGCTGAACTAGGGCAACTAATAATAACAGGTTCCCGAAGTGTAGGGGGCTATTCTTAAATAGGCCCTAACTATGGTTTAGCAGCGTACTAAGGTGTGGAGGCTGATATGCTCAATGCTTCGCAAGACTGAAGAAAGACAGAACCATGTTGCGACTTTTCATGATACTTTCCCTCATTTCAGCCTTGGCTGCCTGTGATGTACCATTCGTACCCTGCATTTAAGCTGGCGTGCCTCTGTACCCTGATCTATCGAAAATAGTTGTATACAGAATTCGGCACCCCGTAATGCGATCAGGTGCGGTCGCATGTGGGACTTCGTTCGAATGGCATGTTGCCGACCGCACATTCCGGACATCAAAAATCAGGTGGCAAATGGCGGGCGAGCGTAACAAAATATGTTTTGCTTCGACTGCGCCAAGGTCAGTTACTTTATGCTTAGCCCGTGTTGGCAAAATGAAAGCCTGACAAAGGCAGTGCTCACCATAGCCCGTGGCTATCTAAATATAGGATTGGAATATTTCCCAATACAGCAACCGGGTTTTAAGGTTAGGTATGGAACGCATTGATCGGCCCCCGAGTGTTCGGCTAAAAATCGCCAATATTCGCAATAAATTCAGCCTGTTATTTGCAAGCCGAGTGGGTCTGACGTATCATCGGTTCATCGGTTCATCGGTTCATCGGTTCATCGGTTCATCGGTTCATCGGTTCATCGGTTCATCGGTT
>NZ_CANLDZ010000051.1:0-2500 GCF_947489545.1 uncultured Ruegeria sp.
TGGTTTCGGGGAGTAGGATTTGAACCTACGTTCCAGCGCTTTGCGCGTTCGTCAGGCAATCGATCCACTGGATTGATTTCTATTCTTCCTCACCCTTCAGGTTATGAGCCTGACGAGGTTTGATCGTTGAGCAAACAGTCCATTGGACTGTTTGTAGATCGAACGGGCTGTTTGGATTTTGGTTGCGGGGAGAGGATTTGAACCTCTGACCTTCAGGTTATGAGCCTGACGAGCTACCGGACTGCTCCACCCCGCGCCAGGTGTTTTTCTATCATCGTTTAGAGAGAAGGGGGATTTTTCTAGGTTTGGCGGTGACCTACTCTCCCGGGGCTTAAGCCCAAGTACCATTGGCGCGGCAGTGCTTAACTTCCGGGTTCGGGATGGGACCGGGTGTTTCACTTGCGCTATGACCACCAAACCGAGGAAAAGCCCCCCGTCGCTCTTTTTGCTTTGCAAAAAGGCGACGCGCGGCAGGCAGCGTATTCGTTTACGAATGCGCGTTGCCGCACGGTTGTTGTTTCAATCAACACCGCAGCGTGTTGCTACGAAGTTATCCATGTTTAATGAGGTGTATGTTTTTGATTTGTCTTTCCATTACTGGATCAAATCAAGCCTATCGGGCGATTAGTACCGGTCAACTGAACGCATTACTGCGCTTACATCTCCGGCCTATTGACGTGGTGGTCTTCCACGGCCCTCAGGGAGACCTTGTTTTGAGGGGGGCTTCCCGCTTAGATGCCTTCAGCGGTTATCCTGTCCGATCATAGCTACCCAGCACTGCCGTTGGCACGACAACTGGTCCACCAGTGGATCGTTCACCCCGGTCCTCTCGTACTAGGGGCAACTCCTCTCAAGTCTCCTACACCCACGGCAGATAGGGACCGAACTGTCTCACGACGTTCTAAACCCAGCTCACGTACCTCTTTAAACGGCGAACAGCCGTACCCTTGGGACCTGCTCCAGCCCCAGGATGAGATGAGCCGACATCGAGGTGCCAAACACTGCCGTCGATATGGACTCTTGGGCAGTATCAGCCTGTTATCCCCGGCGTACCTTTTATCCGTTGAGCGATGGCCCTTCCACTCGGGACCACCGGATCACTATGGCCGTCTTTCGACTCTGCTCGACTTGTCAGTCTCGCAGTCAGGCTGGCTTCTGCCATTGCACTCAACGAGCGATTTCCGACCGCTCTGAGCCAACCTTCGCGCGCCTCCGTTACGCTTTAGGAGGCGACCGCCCCAGTCAAACTACCCGCCACGCAGGGTCCCGGATCCGGATAACGGACCGCGGTTAGACATCAAGAGTGCGAAGGGTGGTATCTCAAGGGAGGCTCCACAAAGACTTGCGTCTCTGCTTCAAAGCCCACCACCTATCCTGCACATCACAATCCTGATGCCAGTGCGAAGCTGTAGTAAAGGTGCACGGGGTCTTTCCGTCTAACCGCGGGAAGCCTGCATCTTGACAGGCAATTCAATTTCGCTGAGTCGATGTTGGAGACAGCGGGGAAGTCGTTACGCCATTCGTGCAGGTCGGAACTTACCCGACAAGGAATTTCGCTACCTTAGGACCGTTATAGTTACGGCCGCCGTTTACCTGGGCTTCAATTCAAGGCTCTCACCTCTCCTTTTAACCTTCAGGCACCGGGCAGGCGTCAGACCCTATACGTCGTCTTGCGACTTCGCAGAGCCCTGTGTTTTTAATAAACAGTCGCCACCCCCTGGTTTGTGCCCCCAGCCCCTAGTTGCCTAGGAACCGGGCCTCCTTCTCGCGAACTTACGGAGGTATTTTGCCGAGTTCCTTCAACATCGTTCTCTCAAGCGCCTTGGTATGCTCTACCAGTCCACCTGTGTCGGTTTAGGGTACGGTCTGATAGGAGGGCTATTTCCAGGAACCTCTCAGCAGCCCATTCAATCCAATAAGGATGAACTACCTCTGAGATCCGTCACCACTCCACGGCCTAGGAATATTAACCTAGTTCCCATCGCCTACGCCTTTCGGCCTCGGCTTAGGGGCCGGCTTACCCTGCTCAGATTAGCTTTAAGCAGGAACCCTTGGACTTTCGGCGAGAGTGTCTCTCACACTCTTTGTCGCTACTCATGTCATCATTCTCACTAGTGATCTCTCCACCGGATGGCTCACGCCCCGGCTTCATCGAAAGCACCTTATCTTGCGCTACCGCCTATTCGGCTACTTGAGCGCGATTGCTCGCGTCAAATGACCGGCGATAATACAAGATAAGTGCTATGTCACACTACGCTCTGCTACCATGCCTTACGGCATCCTAGACTTCGGCTCATGGCTTGAGCCCCGTTACATCTTCGCCGCAGGACAACTTATTTAGACCAGTGAGCTGTTACGCTATCTTTAAAGGATGGCTGCTTCTAAGCCAACCTCCTGGTTGTTTTGGTCGTCCCACCTGCTTTCCCACTTAGCCATGAATTGGGGGCCTTAGTCGTAGGTCAGGGTTGTTTCCCTCTCCACTACGGACGTTAGCATCCGC
>NZ_CANLDZ010000052.1:0-4972 GCF_947489545.1 uncultured Ruegeria sp.
CCGATGAACCGATGAACCGATGAACCGATGAACCGATGAACCGATGAACCGATGAACCGATGATACGCCAGACCCACCCAGACTGCAAGTAACAGTTTGAATTTATTGCGGATATCGGCGATTTTTGGTCGAACATTTAGCGGCCAATCAATTCATCTTTGGCCCAACCTTAGAACCAGGTTGCTGTATTCTGGAAATTCCCAAATCCTATATTTAGATAGACATTGGCTATGGTGATGCTTACGCCTGTCTGACTGTCATTTTGCCAGCACCGCCTAACCAGATTTCGACTGGACGACACAGGCCGGAGTGAGCATAGCTGTCCTGACACCATGCCTTCGGGGCTGTTTCAGTAGGAGCGCAAAACTCGCCCGATAAGCCAGAGACAGAGATGGACACATTCACCCCAGCCCAGATTGCTGACCTGCCGCGCCCGGAGCTGTGCGACCTATGGCGCCGCTGATGCAAAGCACCACCACCCCCGCAGATCAGTAAGCGTCAGGTCAGGCCGCTGGCTTCCGACGGCGTGAGCTGCGCCAAGTATTCGCGACGATGATGGTGCTTATGGGAGCGCGCCAAAAACTCGTCAGCCTCGATCGCTTCGATATCATAGGGTTCCAGGGCCTCTTTGGGAAAGTCTCGCATGTTTTCGGTCACAATATGCTGAGCGTCACATTGGATTGCCGCAGAGAGAACATGCAGATCGCCGGTATCAGGAAGCGACAATCCTTCGCAAATATGTTCGTATCCAGAGTTTCCAGTGAATTGCGCATACGCAATTGATTGAGTCGCGCAAACGAATAGGATTCGTCTATTCAAAAATAGAAATCCAGTATTTTCCAAAAATAGCAAACCAGACCAAATATTACCAATATGTCTCAAGAAACAATAAATGAAAAAATGTATCCGGGCTCTCAATGACCTTGCCACTGCCTCCAGCCTCGTTGCGGATGAACTCAGCCACCCAGCGCGATGACGACATTTATCTCTGTAGCGCTGAGAACCTTCTTCGGGCGATCAATCACGTGATAGCGTTGGGTAGCTTTGCCCGTGATCGGCCCGCGAAGCTGGATCTTCAAGATATGGCTATCTTGGACTTCGGCTGCGGGACTTGCCGCCTGCTCCACGGTCTGGATGCTGCTGACGAGCTGCCAAAGAGCTACGTCGGAATCGATGTGCAAGAGCTGCAAATCACGTGGGCGAGGGAAATTATCGCGCCGCTCGGGAACTACCAATTCCAGCGCATCGACGCCCAGAACGATCGTTACAATCCCCTAGGAGGGGCTTCGTCCTATGGGCAGATCGCCGACGAGCATCTTGGAGCAGACTTGGTGATCGCGCGATCTGTTCTGACGCACATGAAACCTAAAGAAGCACGGGAGACACTGCGGGAGTTGCGCCGGGCCGTCAACGATAGCGGTCAGGTCTACTTAACGGTCAACGTGTCTCAGAATGGTCCTCGCTGGGCCGACCTTCGCAAGCAGGAGCCGAGCGCGGGCAAACTGCTAAAGACCGAGTTCCGCAAAGCGGTTTTTGAGCGAATGCTCGACCGTTGCGGGTTCGAAGTTGCGGCCTATGTGGCAAGCATCGAGAACCAGTGCGTCTACCTTCTGTCGCCGAAGTAGAGGCAGACACCGAGAACCGTGAAGTCAAATGCTCCAGAATTTGTCCGACCTCAAAGTCTCGGGACAGTCAGGCCAAGTAAAGGACCAGCTCTTGGCTGACCCCGAAGTGGCTAGAAAATTTGCCCCTGCGGCTCAGAAGCTGTGACTGAGGGCAAATCCAAAGTAGGGATTTTGATCACCGCCCCGTGCTCGATATCCCGCGTTAAACAAGATATCGGATCCAGGCGCATCTGAAGCAATCTGATAGGTCAGGCCAATATCTATTGGCCGCACTGAAGATGTAATGTCCACAGTTTGAGAGGTTCTTGTCACGCCCGTGCTTTCTTGACCGGCGACGGCTGCAACCCTGTCCTGGGGGAGGTCAATTGAGATCTCACCAGATGAGATCTGAAGCGGACTGGAGACAGACAGGCTCATAGTGCCTGGGCTGCCGAGAAAGCGTTTTTTGCTGATTGATATTTGGCCGGCACGTCCCATCAGGTTGTTGCCGCCAGTGACCAGGCCTGCTTGTTGGAAATCTGTCGTGCTTTGCGTGCCAGATACCGTCAGGAGAGTACCCTGCCCAACCGCAACAGATCCAGATATCTCAAGGAATGAGGTAGAGCTACGTCCGTCCTGACCCGCAGCACCCATAAAGCGTGATCCCAGCACCGTACTGTTTTCTTCTATGAGACCGAACTGAGCAGAAAGGCCTGATCCATCTTTGTCTTTTGCCTCAAGCCCCACGCTGGTCCTGGTAAAAGAGCCAGAGGATGATCCGAATGCATGGTCGGCAATAAGCGCCAGTGTTCCCGTGAGTTCGAGCTTGTGCCCAAATGAGTAGTCTTCTGTAAGAAGTTGTCCAAATGGATCTGCGCCTGGATCTGCGTCTCCCAGGTTTATCTCTGAGGTCGAAGCACCTCCGTCAAAACGGATACCTGTGCTGTGATTTGAACGCATGACTGTCAGGGTGTCGCTGACCTTTACTTCCCTTGCGATCGTGAGACTGGGTTTTGGCGCCTCAATTTCGGAAACCAGGGCACTGGCGGCGAGATCAAATCCGCGCGTGTACTCATCTGTAACCATCAGGACCTGCCCTGTGAGGGCCTGGTTGAGTGCCGGCGCCAGGGCACCGCTGGCGGCTATACCCGTTTCGGCGAGAGGGATGGCCTCGCTTTTGGTGGTGTTCCCCTGGTAAACAACAAGTTCACCGACAGGACGCATGGCGCGGGACAGATTGAGAAAGCCCTGCCCGTAGATCTCGTCAACGCCCGGCTCTCCGAGATCATCAGCTGTATCAAACATAATCTGAGAGATTTGAGGGGCCGTCAGCTCTGGCCACTGGCTCTTTAACAGGGCATATCCTCCAGTGACGTGTGGGGCAGCCTGCGACGTTCCGTCAAACGCAACAACGCCGCCACCATTTCTGGTGCTAATAATACCCACGCCGGGCGCTGCGAGGCAAAAGTCTTTCGCGACGCCACAACGGTTGGAGAAACCCGCTATTTGTTTGTTCTGATCGACTGCGACGGCTGCGATGAAATAGCCATTATACTTGGGCATTAAGTGTGGAATACCTGCGTTGACTGCGACATCCGTCTGGCTGTGGTTTCCTGCGGCAACTACTGATATCAGGTCAGCGGATTTGGCTCTATTCAGAGCGTTGATAGTTGCGGGTCCAAGATATGCTTGGAGCTGGGAGCGGCTTGTAAAATCAGTGATGGGTATGGTGACATTGTTACCATCAACATAAACCCAGCTGTTGTTCATGACGTGCGCACCCGCGTCGATTGAGCGGTTCAGAGCATCAGCCCATACGTCTTGAATCGTTGAGGATTCGTTATCGTTGCCTCGAATTCCTTTGAAGATGACAAGCTCAGATCGAAAGGCAACGCCGTGTGTGCCCCGACCGTCTTTCCGGCCTGCAGCGATGCCGGCAACGTGGGTGCCGTGGCCGCCGGTGTCTGAAATGATGCTGGGGTTTCCGAAATAAGAATAGCTGTTTTGAAAGTCGATTTTCCCGAGGAAGTCTCGATTGTTCACATCGATACCAGTGTCCAGGATCGAGATTTTTACGCCTTGTCCTTGTCCGCCTTTTGCGTATCTCTCATCGGCTTCAATAAGAGAAAGACCATAGTTCCGGTTGAATTCCGGCGTTCGGAAGTCAGCAGGTCTGTCAGGACTGGGAGTGGGGCCTGGAGAAGGTGATGGACCGGGATCTGGAACAGCCCGGGGAGCCGGACCAGGCTTTTGGCCACCACCACCGCCAGCGACGGCAATTGCGGCCCCAATTCCGGCAACCCCCAGACCGATCATCAAACCAGGTCCTGAAGTCTCCTTAGCGCCCCGCTCCGAAGAGGAACCTTTTCTTTCGGTTGGCGCACGATTTGAGGTTTGACGGAGGTATTCCTTCATAATCGTGGGACGGTTCAGGGTGATGTACTCGTGCGCATCCTCGAAGGTCGATGGATCCAGAGCATGTTCACTGATGAGGAGTTTCAGAGCCTGCTCATCTGAGTAGGAGGTCAGTTGGCCTGAGTAGATGTTTGCGGAGACGGCGGTAGCCAAGGTGACAATGGCCGTCGTGGTAAGGATCAACTTCCTAAAAGAAAACATGATAGCTCCTATGCCTTATCCGCGGAAAACCTGACCGCTCGATTGCCAGGGCAGGCCTTTGGCTTTGACGGGGCCACCACACTACTTGCCTCGTCTATTTCGCTGAGCAGAGTACGAGCTCATCTGAGCGGCGAGGCTAAAGTAGCGGGTTTACCGTCGCCTTTCTAAAACACCATTTTGAGGCCTGCGTTTGCACTCAGGGCGGTGGCATCATCGGCATTGCTGAGCCCCGTGGCGTTAGAGACTTTGCCGAAGAAATCCACACGTTCCGCAAATGTATTGGTGCCGCCAATGCCGACCCAAACCGCCCAAGGCTCGCTCGAACCACAAGTAGTAGTGTGAGTTTATTACAGATATTGGCGATGTTCAGCCAAACATTCGGGGGGTAATCAACTCGTTCCATACCCAACACTAGAACCAGCTGGCTGTATTGGGGAAGTTCGCAAATCCTATCTTTAGATAGGTGTCAGCTATAGAGAGACATACACCTGTCAGGATTTCCTTTTGTCAAAACGGCCCAACCAAACAGTCGCTCAGAATATCGCAGGAAACGACCTGATGCTGGCATCTGCGATAGAGGCCAGCTTGATATGTTGCCTGGTGTCTGACGAGGGGCAGGTGTTCTAGAACACCACTTTGAGGCCTGCATTTGCACTCAGAGCGCTGGTATCACCGGCGTTGCTGAGCCCGGTGGCATAAGAGGCTTCGCCAAAGAGATCCACGCGGTCCGTCAGGGCATAGTTGCCGCCAAT
>NZ_CANLDZ010000053.1:0-4883 GCF_947489545.1 uncultured Ruegeria sp.
GAACCGATGAACCGATGAACCGATGAACCGATGAACCGATGAACCGATGAACCGATGAACCGATGAACCGATGATACTGCGGCCCTACCCCAGCCGCAAGCAGAATACTGAATTCATTATAAATAATGGCGAATTGTGATTGCAAAATCGGGTAGGTTCTCATTTTAGAATTCGCACGCATCCAGGTACCTCCGATACAATTTGATTTTTGAACGCATCAGTACAGAAACCGCTGCCCTCCCCCTGGAGGAGAGAGAGTGGCAGGTGGATAAAAAGGAACATCCACCCAACGCGCCGGCAACCAAGTCATAGAACCAGGCTGTTGAATTGAGAAATTCACAAATCCTATATTTGGATAGGTATCCGCTATCGCTAGCACTGCGCCTGTCAGGCTTTCATTTTGCCACCACGACTTGATGAAAAGGCGCACTATCGTCCAGTACTCTGTTTTGGGCAAACCAGATGGTCACGATGAACCGCTTAGTCGCTTAAAAATGATAAGAGTACCTAATCGCGAAGACATCAGTGTCGATGTATCCAAAGGTGCCGTCAACACTAATTATTGAGCACCTTAAACCCACAGAGTGCTCAGGTGTGATGTCGTACCCTACGCCCAAACCCAAAATTATTCCGTCGTCTTTTCGCGATCCAAAATCAACGTCTTCAGAGTTGATATTCGCAATGCCGGCAAAAAACAGTCCATAGAAATTATTTAACAGGTAAGCCCCTGCACCAATGGTCAAGCCGTAGTAATTCTCAAAATCTATGGATCCATCATTGGTCCCACCATTGATTATCGCCGCAAAACCTTCTCCCTCAATAAAGACGGAGCTATCGATGACATATCTATACCCCGCGTGAATACCAAGAGCTGTACCATCACCCTCTATGGTCAAATTTTCATATCTGGTCTCAAAGACGGAAACATCGCCACCAAGGTAAAACCCACTATGGTCTTGTGACCATGCGGGGCTTGCAAGGGTGACACTCATTAAGAAAACAAGTTTGCTCATAGGTTTTCTTTTAAACTCACGTGAATCTCGGTTCGGCTCTGGGTTTGGAAGTATTGGGGTGCGTGACGCCGTCAGAGTTAAATCCCCATTCATACCGCGCCACGCTGTAACCAAGGGGGTATAGTTAGGTTTCGGTCATATTGGGATCGAAAGCCAATACTGATGCACTATTGTGGAATAGCCTATTACTATCGCTGATAGGCAAACCGAAGGCCTGCCTGAACGTATGGTGTCCGGATATCATGAGCCGGGGGATGTGTTGGGCAGGAGGCGGTAACAAAAATTGCCACCTCCGGGTCTCTTGGGCCTCATTCGGCTGCAATCACGTCTGGCTCGCCCACAGTGTGGCCTGACTGGATCGCAGTGAGAACGCGCAGCACCTAGTCTCTTGGCTCTGCGGTCAGGAACACCAGAGCTGGTACTGGTGGATCTCGGTGAAACAACCCAGTGACTTGAGCCAAGGCAGGCTGTCTTTCGAAACTCCGGTGAGTTCCAACCGTTGATGCGCAGCCACGCGTCGGCGCTTCAGGTTGAACCCATTGCCCAGATCGACCGCGCGATCCGTATCCAGTGCGATCCGCAGCATGTCCGAAGAACTCGTAGCAGCCCAACATGTCCATCGGCATCTGCAAAGCATTCTCCGAGTAGCTGACGCTGCTGTTTGCGGCATCCTCGGCAGGTGCTTCGCGGCACGCGATCTTCATTGTCTTGGTAAAGCCTTTCGCACTCTTGTCTGCGGCCAGCATAATCATCGCAGCGCACCGACTCCTGCCACCCACAACACCATAAGCGCCATCTTCAAGCTGTTGAATGATCTGCGAGGCAAATTCTTTGCTCCCTGGGATTGCCGTCTCAGGCGGAATCACAAACCCCCTCCCCAACCGCACCTAGGCGGACATAGAGGACCTTGGAGAAGGTACTCAATGGGCTGCATTCTTTCCAGACGATTGGTTGACAACCAATCACCTATAATTTAATTTTGTCTATACTGTTTAGGAACAAATAAATTATGTCGAATGTTGACACAGTATTTTCCTCGTTAGCGCACCCCGTCAGGCGCCAGATTTTAGAACGGCTTTTGGATGGGCCAAATACTGTAAACCAATTGGGCGCAGATCATGACGTATCGCCAGGGGCCATCTCCCAGCACTTGAAGGTTCTTGAGCAGGCGGGAATGATCCGTAGAACACTGCGCGGCCGGCAACACCTCATCGAACTTGAAAAGAGAGGTTTTCAACCCGTTGTATCTTGGGTCGAGAGGTATGCGACCTTCTGGAACAGCAACTTTATATCCCTTGGAGCGTTCATAAATCGCGAAGACTCCGATGAACCGTAACACTGCATCAGGCATCAACGAGGTAAGAGTTTCAGAGTGGTTTGCGGTGAACCTTCATCAGGCGTATCGCGCTTGGACTGATCCGGCCAACATCGAGCAGTGGTTTGGCCCAGTCGGGTATATCGCCGAAGTGCTTGAAATGGAGGTCAGAGTCGGCGGGCGGTGGCGCTTCAAGATGAGTTCCCAATCAGGCGCATCTTCGCATCACAAAGGGCGCTATGTGTCTGTTGTTCCGAATGAATTTCTCTCGTTCACTTGGGAAAGTGAAGAAGACAAGGAGCTGACTGGTGACAAGGAAACACTGGTAAGTGTCTGGTTTGAACCCGTACGCGGTGGCGTCCAGACCACGCTGGTCCACCAGAGACTCCCGAACCAAAGTGCTGCTCTATCTCTTCACCACGGCTGGTCAAGCGGCTTCAGAAAATTGAACGAGGCTCTACAAATAGCAGACGAGAAACAGGAGATAATTTGTGTCAAGCCTAATTGAGGGGAGATGCGCGTGCGGTGCAATCAATTATCAGATTGATGCAAAGATTGAGTTTGCCTTCAAATGCCATTGCAGGAAGTGTCAGAGAGCAACGGGGGGCGGTCACTCATCGGCTTTCGCCGTGCCGGTCAACAAATTCAAGTCAATCGGTAGGATCAAGGAATTTCGTTTGTCGAGCGACAATGGGGCGGCAACTTATTCAGGGTTTTGTTCTGAGTGCGGGTCCCCGATGACAAGCCGAACCGAAAGATTTCCCGAACGCATTTACATCCATGCAGCAACTTTGAACGATCCTTCCGTGTTCCATCCGGAATTCGTTGTTTTCTCTGAGATGGCCCAACCATGGGATACACCCTGCGAGCAGTTGGTCAAGGCTCCACGTTGATTCACGGACAACGCCGGCATTCATTTAGCGCGCTGCATTTGGTAGTCTGGGCTCTTCGCGGGCCTTCGCCTCAAGAACCCCAGATAGCCACATCGCGAGACGAAACTGCCGTTCCTACCGATTGCCTGAACGTCGGCTAGCGTAAATACTCTGCAAATTCAGGATAGATCGTGTTGGTAAGATGAGAGGTTCGAATGAGTAGTTGGAATCTAGACGAAACCTATAAGACAACGGCAGGCTCAGTCGCTGCTGGACGCGCCGGTACTGGCCCGGATCTTATGCTAGCGCATGGATGGCCTTGGTCGTCCTTTTCCTGGCATCGTGTCATTCCTGAACTGGCGAAGTTCTTTACCGTTCATTGGTACGACATGCCTGGATACGGCCAGTCAGATAAGTTGGAGGACCAACGCACTTCGCTAGATGTGCAGGGTGAAGTCTTCGCAGAAATGATGACACACTGGGGTTTGTCAAAGCCAAGCGTCATCGCCCACGATTTTGGCGGAGCAACAACGCTGCGAGCGCATCTGCTGCATGGGTGTGATTTCGAGAAGTATCTGCTTATGAACGTGGTGGCGATGCGTCCATGGGGATCGGACTTCTTTGATCACGTGGGACGGCACGTCGACGCCTTTCAGGGTTTACCACCACACATCCACAAGGCGATCGTCGCAGCCTATATCACGGGAGCTCTGGTCAATGACATTGCTGTTGCGGACCACGATGCTTTGGTTGCTCCGTGGATCACAGAGGATGGTGCCCTGAGTTTCTATCGCCAATTCGCTCAAGCAGACGAGCGATACACGGCGGAAGTCGAACCTCACTTTGGCGAAGTTCGCTGCCTTGTGAAAATCGTTTGGGGAGAAGACGATCCATGGGTACCTCTCGATAGAGGCAAAGCGTTGCACAAACTCATGCCAAAAGCGGAGTTCGCAACGATCCCTGGCGTGGGTCACATGCCGCAGCTGGAAAAGTCAGGTGCCGTTCTCAAGGAAACGCTTAGCTTCCTCAAATAGGCGACTCATCTACAAAAACGCCATTCGACATCGGTGTAGCATCAGTCAAACTGGCTCTAAGCAGTCATCTCGCAGTTTCAGTAGGTCATTTTCATTGTAGTCCGCAGCGACATGTGGGTTCCAGTGGCTTGTGTCCTGATCAAGCTTTTCATCAAGGTAGATTGTTCTCATCTGCAGTCTCCTAGTTCCATCATATCATCGGGTTGTCGGTGCCCACATGAGACAGTGGGCTGCTAGAAGGCTGTTTCTGGGCATGCAAAACGCGGAGCCGACCACTGAACCTAGTTGGTCTCATTAGACTCCTGTAGTTGAACTCAGGTCCCGTTTTCGGTGAGGTAGCGTTAGATGGTAACCTTGGAGAGATGGTATTCAGCCAAGGGTTCTTTGATCAGAAAGCCCTGGTTGCGTTTGTCGCGCAGTTCTACGATCTGACAGCCGGTAAGCGCGGGGCGCTTTCCGAATTGAACATCTGGATGCTTAGCCTCGTTGTTCCCGCCCTTCTGCCGTGCAGCCCGAATTGGCAAATGAGCCCAAACTCACCGTCGAGCAAGCTTCGGTCCTTCGGTCGTGCGGCAAGTTGCATACCGCGAGAAGTGGACATTCAACACCAGGTGGCAAGTGGCGGCTGAGCGGGACCTCATGAGCTTTC
>NZ_CANLDZ010000054.1:0-4839 GCF_947489545.1 uncultured Ruegeria sp.
CACATCTTTCTTTTTGTGCGCCTCAAGCAGAAAAACGGTTTTTACCCGCAAGCGGGCAAAGTTTCCGTTTTTCAGCCGGACCACCCCACCCGGATCAGCTCCGGATCTTTTCCATCGGCCCCCCTCCTTGCGGGGAAAAACGCGGATGGGGCAGGGGGAGAGGACAGGCCAGCAGGCCGTTACCTTGGCCTGCTGTGTTCATAACGAAACGCAAGCGGACAAGCCGGGCGAGAGCGGCAACCGCATCACTACAAAGAGGAAAGCTATGGAAATCAACCTTTCTGAAATTCGCCTCACTGCATAGAATGAGTTTTTCGCGCGAGAAGAAAATCGCGGCCCTTTTGCTTTCGTCGCAGTTGTGTCTGACGATTTGTCCGGGCACTTCGGCCTTGGGGTAGCTGTTGCGAATGAGCGCGGATACAATCCTGTCCCCGCTGGATGGGCCATCTCTGAAGACATGGCCAAAGCACGGGAAGAAGCTGAGCGCCTCAACGAACTGTTAGGCCACAGCAAAGAGACGTCCTTTCAAATCATTGCTTCAACTATGGGCGGGCGCCTCTACAGGCGCGCAGGGCCAATCGAGGCAAATGGTGATTAATCGACCCAAAAACGAGGGAAAGAAGGCTGCTTTTCGGGGCAGCTTTCACAGAAGGAATGAACGCACATGACGAAGAATACTCTGTCATCATCGGGTTTGGTTAACACTCCGGGCCTGATTGCGTGGGCCATCAATGGCTACGCATTCTCCAAGGATCGCGCCGCAATGGTGAATGTCATTGCTGGCACGTTTCCACAGCTTCCGAAACCCGTAATCAAACAGCTTTTGTCCAAGGCCGTACCCTACACAGTTGATGGGGACACAGTTGTTTTCACCTTGGACCACAAGCAAACGGGTGAGCCGCGATGACCTTTGCCTGCATCA
The DNA here is from genome assembly GCF_947489545.1 of uncultured Ruegeria sp. NCBI lineage: Bacteria > Pseudomonadati > Pseudomonadota > Alphaproteobacteria > Rhodobacterales > Roseobacteraceae > Ruegeria > uncultured Ruegeria sp. The sequence goes on from NZ_CANLDZ010000054.1 coordinate 923, forward strand.
GCGCATCCGTTCGCACCGCCACAACGCCGCATGGCTTCTCTGTCTACTTGCGCGAGACCTTCGCCAACACCGCCGCGCAACGGATCAGCCAGATGGAAACCTTCTCACCGGATGAGCAGGCAAAGGCCGCAATCTACGCCGCAGCACTGGCCGCAACCAACTGCGACTGCGCCGTGGAAGACATGAAAGGGTAACGACATGGCATTCCAAAACGACACAAACTCAGGCCGCGTTAAAAAGATGGTGGACACCCTGCGGTTCATCGTGAAATCCGCCGCCTCTAACAGCGCCGATACTGACGCACTGGCAGATATGTTGCGTCCCCTTACCGACGAGCTGGCCGGACTGGGCGTTCTGACAGGCTCGAACCTGATGACAGAACCGCAGTCGCCCGAGATCGCCGCCCTGACAGCTGATCAACGCGCCGCACTTATCCTCGCCGATCAGGCATCGCTGAGAGAACTGGTGGCCTCGCTCATCGGGCGGCTGGATGCCCATGCGCACCGTCTGGAGGAAATGCCATGAGGTTCAAGATGTGGCCCCGTTTTGCTTTTGAAGATACACCCCGCAAGCGTTCTGCCCTGCGCCGCAAACAGCAGAAGGAATGCGAGGCTTTTCCATTGCTGGCCGATCAGATCGCTGAGCAGCAACCCAGTGAAGATGAGGTCATGTTTAAACGCGCAGTTGATTGGGAACGACAAGAGAAAAGGAGCCGAAAACAACGCGCCGACAAATGGCGTGAGGCCCGGTGTCGTATAGTGGCTTATTCTTCCAATGAAGCTGCCGCCCTGCGCCATGCATGGAACTGTGCGCCGTACCCCGCCGATCCGGTCTATCTGCTGGATTTTCTTCATGGGTATTCCATTGGGCGGTTCACACTTGATACCTTGCCCTTCGACCTCATCCCGTCAGATCCGCATGGCGTCCGTAAGCACCAGCCCGAGATATCCGTTCCAAAAGGCCCAATCACATGACTGCAAAATCCACGGCACTTTCAAGGAAGGCCACGCGCATCTGGAAATCGGCCCAACTCTATGTCGGGTTTCACCGCGACCAGAAGGGCAAGAAGCGCGACTCCGCCAAGGTTTGGCCGCCGAAGAATGCAAATGCTACGATCCATCCAAACCCGGACGAGCAGGAGGCCTTTGTTGTTCTGAAGTCAATCGGCAACAGTTTGTCGGGCGACGTTCAGGTCAAGTTCCGGTCTGACAAGATCATCGCGCGGCGGGACACCGATGACGGCTGGCTGGGTGTGCAGATCGAACCCATGGCCGTTGTTGTACAGATCGCAGATGGGACGCGGATCAAGGTTTGGTATGATGGCTCTGTGACACGCGCGACGGCGGAGGACCGCACCACAATCGAACTGGATGGATCCGTGTTCAAGCGTACCGAGTTTGCGCAGGCTTACATGTCAGGGGACGGCACAGAAATGGGCACCGAAACTGCCACGCACAATGCCACGATCACAGAAAGCGGAGTGCAATCCTCGCTCGACGATGACTGGCAGCCGGAATGAGGGATTTCGGCGGGATCAGCGAGCGGAGTAAATACCGCAGAATCAAGGTTATGTTAAATAATGTCAGTACTACTGACCTAGAAGTTATCCAACAGTTGGCAAAGATTGGCCGGAAACGGCCAGCTGCGTGAGGCGCAGTGTCACGCGCTAGGGCGCGCAATCCCCGCTTGAGCGGGGACCCCTGATGGGTCGCGCTTTTCACAGTCGATGGCAGGCCCTGCCTGCCCGAAAGCTGAGATGTTTCTGCCTTCCGCGAACTCTTGTAGCGCGTGTGAATTTGCTGAGAAAAGCTGAAGCTTTTTGGGGCTGGAATGAGTGGTAAAAGCTGTCCTGTAATCCATTGCGTTTTCGTGCGAAAAAGTGGCATAAATCTTTGATTATTAACGTTATTTGTTTGCGCCTTGTGGCTGTTTTTGCTATGCTGAAGGCCAAAGAACAAGGGTTAATCATCATGTCCAAGTTCCACAAGTTTCCAGCACCCCGTCACCAGTTGCCGACCCGCCGTTTGGCCGAAAACCGGCAGTTCACAACACCGGAGGGTCACACAGTTCATCTGTCCGTGGGGTACGATCCTGACGAGCAGGATCGACCGCGCGAGGTGTTCTACTCGGGGGGCTTCAGGTCCGGGTCCCAGCTTGAGTTTCAGGTGCAGGACTCTTGCATTCTGTTTTCACTCCTGCTGCAGTATGGGCTGCGGCCCGATGAGATTTCCAAATCCCTGTCCCGGGTCGAGCTGCCCGACGGGTCTAATGCCTGCGCGAGCTTGATCGGAAGGATCGCTGAGGAACTGGTCGCACAATGACCCATACACAGGCACCAGATACGCGGCCGGTTTGGACAGCCGCCAATTTCTATGTCGCATTCAAGTGCGACCAGATGGGTAGGAAACGCGAGACCCCGTTCTACTGGCGGCCTGAAACCAATGACGTTCAGCTGAGCCCTAAGCCCGATGAGAAAGAGACATTCGTTCGGGTCAAGAGCACGAAGCAAGCTGACACCGAAGATGTGCACATCGCGCTGCGTCCGAATTTTATCGGCCTGCTCCGCGAAGACTCGATTGGCTGGCAGAATGTCATCGTCGAGGAGCGCTGCGTTCGGGTCACAACCAACAACGGTGTTTTCGTCACTATTTCCGAGGATGGCAGTTTTTGCTGCGACAGCGGTGACGATGTAACGATGGTCGAGCGTTCCGGGCGCGTGATCAAACAAACGCAGTATGTCGATGCGGTCATGTCACCGGGTGGTGGCGATTACGCCAGTCGCCCGTCACAGCAAGATATTTTCGGAAGCTTCGACGAGGGTTCAGATGAACAGTCGCTGCGAACAGCCCCTCGAGTTTGGGAAGCCGCCGAATTCTATATGACCTTCAACAAGGACAAGCTCGGCAATGTCCGCAACCAGCCGTTTCACTGGAAACCAGAGCGTGCTGGCGTTCAGATCGACGAGAACCCGGGCGATAAAGAAGCCTTCATTCGCCTCAAAAGCACCAAGAGCGCGGACGCCGAGGATGTGCATATCGCTTTGCGCCCTGACTTCATCGGTATTCTTCGCGAGAATGTAGTCGGTTGGCAGTCGATCATAATCTATGAGCGTGAAGTACGGGTCATGATGGCCGATGGAACGATGCTCCGCATTGACCTGTTTGGCTCCGTAGTGCGTTGCTCTGACGATGGTGAAACTGAGATCAGCCATTTGGCTGAGGTCCGCAAATGGACCGGCGATCAGCTGACTTACATGTCGCCTTGGGGAGATGATTTTAGAGTAATCAACCTCGAGCGAGGTGGCCAATGAAAGGGCTTTTGGCGGCGGCTTCACTGATGGTAATGACCGAAGCTGACTGGAAAGCGGAGGACGCGCGCCTCTCTCTTGCTCAGGAAATTGAGCAAGAATCTGAGACGCTGGTGGTTCAAGACGGTAATCATGGCGCGCTTTCCGAGCGACGCTCAAGAAGCTACATCGAGGTCGCCGGTTGTGATCTTACAGCCTTGATTGAAGAAGATGGACCTGATGGCCAAAGGGTCCGCGGTTTGACGTTCGACCTGGCTCGAACGGTCTTGCCAGATTCCGAGGATCCAAACAGCATAACATGGGGTGTTGTCGATCTGGGCGAAGGTGGAAGATTTGGCGAGATATTCTTCGAGTTTACCCCGCCCTACACGCCAACGCCGAAAGGGTTTCTCTATCCTGACGCGCCGCACAAGCCCACCTCTTGGCACTATTTCACCTTGAGAGAGCTGGTCGACGGCGCGCAACCTTACCGTCTGCTCGTTTTGCTCACGCGCTATCAGGATAGCTACTGCAGCTTCACGCGATAAGTTCAGTGTGACTGGTGGTGGCGTTTTCTTGTCCTAAAAGGTTGGGAGTAATATGAGCAAATCCCGAGCCTGCAGCTCGGGAC
>NZ_CANLDZ010000055.1:0-4253 GCF_947489545.1 uncultured Ruegeria sp.
CCGACGCTGCTTGACCATTTGTGCAGGTCTACAAGTCGTATGGTCCCCGCATCTGATGACGCGGCTTGAACCGCACCAGGTTTATGCTGCAGGCGAGACCGAGACATATCCAATAGTTGAGCTGAAAATATCTATCAACCGATACCCTGAGGTCTTGGCCGCTGTTATGAGGGCGATCCACTTTGCGCATCATTACGAAGAGCCGATGATGCACTAACAATCAACTTGGACCAGTCAGATGAGGCTGCTCAAGGTTTGGAGAGGCTTCCTGCAAGTCGTTCGTCAGAAGCGCAGCCATTAATAGGCAGGCTTTCGGATCGCCCATCAGCGATAGATATTGGCTATACTGCAATAGTACAACAGTATTGGCTTTCGATCCCAGTATACTCAGAATAAAGTGAGACCCCTTCGGGTGCAGCGTGACGCGGTGTGAGTGGGAATTTTTCTCTAGCCGAGCCACGCAACGCCGGAATTAATAAACCCAGGTTCAGAGCAAGAACGATAGTTGTTCTTACTCCTCCGGAAGCACTTGACGATCACGGGATGAGTTCGGTCTCACGGATGAACATGGACGCGTTCGTGTTTTTACCAGCGACTTCTGAGCCTCGGTCTCACCTGAAACAGTAGGAGAAAGTAAGGAGAAACACTTGGCTTATTGCAAATGGTCAGACAACAACGGCTATTGCGATGTCTATGTTAGCGGGGATTTGAAGCGCGGATGGACAACTCGCGTCGCTGCCAAACGATACCCCAAAGGACGACCCTTGGACGGGTTGGGCATGATCCAAAAAATGCTCACCGAACGAGACTTGGGCGACATGAGTGAGGCGGCTGACGCAGCACAAGCCAGATGCGAGGTTTGGGAAAAAGAATACCCAAAGATTCCTATCGCTCATAAGGACGCTGGAGCCAAGTTCAAACACACAAACCCGAGAGGCTGCGCCGTTAATCTAGAGCGGTTGAAGTTGGAAGGATTTGCAATTCCTCAGCGCGTTATCATCAAGCTTCGAGACGAAGCTGCTTGTTATGAGCAATGGGGTAATGATCTTCCTAACAGTTCACAACAAGGAGGGCGTTATGACGCAAGATGATTTGACCAAGATTTTTGAGGACTGTGAGAAGCTGCGAGCGATAGGCCATGTTTTTTTGCCACGCTCTCTGGCGGCTGCCAGGCCGGACTTTACACGTTCACTGATCAGATCGCGCTCAAACTGCGCGATCCCAGCCAGCATCGTAGCCGTCATGCGCCCGTGTGGCGTGTCCAATTGAAAAGTCAAACCGAACATTGCAACGACCGAGACTTTCAAACCCGAGAGCTTATTGAGGGAATCGAGTAAGTCTTGAGTGGAGCGCCCCCACCGGGAAAGCTCGGTGACCAACACGGCGTCTATTTTCCGGGCTTGAGCCAGTTCCATGATTTCTGATCGCTCCGCGCGGTTCGACTTGGTGCCTGACGCAGTTTCCTTGAAAACGTCAATGACATCATAACCGCCACGCTCCGCAAACTCGGCCAGCTCACGCAGCTGGCGTTCGCAGGACTGATCGGTTGTCGAAACCCGCGCATAGATCGCAGCTCGCTATCCCCTTTGAACCCCTTCAGATTTTCACCTTGCAAGTCATTGGATTTGTTGGCGTGACTATCGTCGTAAACAGACACTTGTTCAAATGGGATCTAGAAGGTCCAGGGTTGCGGTCAACCGTGGCTAGTGGACTTTACTTAGCAGACGCAAAAGGCGGATACTCTCGGACCAGGGTAACCAGCAGCAGGCCGACCAAAACGGCGTTCAGGATATGCCAAAGGAAATGGGTTCCAATGCCTGTCAGGTCACATACCGAATGATCAATTGTTCTCATGACAAGTGATAGCGAAAAGGCCATTGTCGCGAAAACGATCATTCGGCGTGCCGGGTGGCGGCGAAAGGTGGTTATCAGACTAAAGATGATCAACGCGACCAGGGCAGGAAGGTATTGCAAAGAACCATTAAGCCGGCCTGAACCGTGGTCATGACCATAGGTATCGGTCACAATATCGCCTGACGTGAACCAGAACACGGTTCCGGCAACGAATATTGCGATTGTGGCAATACGAACCGTTCTTTTGACGTCTTCACCTGTTGATCTGTAGATCACAACAAATACATAGAGCGCGACAAAACTCCAAATTGGAACAACATCGGCAAGTTCAGCGTAGCTGTTCGCAAAGGTGTGGAACAGGAATGAGCCTACTCCAATCAGAGCCGCCAAAACAAAAAGCGTAATTTCTCATATATCTGGTGCTAAGCCCTCTCGCTTCTGCGATACACGCCACGCTAAAATCGCAGCGATCACAAAACCAACATTGCTGATCGCGTTTATTGGTTCATTCCAAAAGCCAGGAGCAGTCCGTTCGCAATATAGGTCGATAAAAGCAATCGGCGTCATGACATACAGCATTCATCTACTGGCTTGCGCCTGGCCAGTTCTTGAATGAAACCCCTTACTTCGGGGCGCGAAGTTTGGTGGATATACCGAAGCGCAACCACGTGACGCTCAAAGTTGGCATCCTCAATGGTTAGTGAGGTAAACTCTTCGCTCCTTGGGATTGCCGTCTCGGGCAAGATCAAAAACCCCCTCCCCAACCGTACCAACTCCAGAAGCCAATCAACCCGGTTGGAACGGTAGGTGAAATTCATTGTGTTGCCACGATCAGCGCAAAAGCTGAACATGACTTCACGCATATCACTATCAACTCTGGTCAGCGCCTCGTTGCCCGCCAACACCTCCAAGTTCACGCTTTCCCTTTGGCTGAGCGGGTGTGTAGCGGAAACAACAGCGCGGTATGTTTCGCTGTATAGTGGCTCCGCCCGATAAAGCTCAGATGCAGCATCGGTATTTGTTATAGCGATATCAAAATGGCCTTCCCTAAGGCCGTTTAGAAGCGCATTTTGTTTGTCGACAATGATCTCAAAATTAATCTCCGGTGCCCGCGCCTGATGCCGCGTTACCGCGTCTGCTATCCTGGCCAACCCGAGCTCTTCATCAACTCCGACACTGATGGGAACACCTTCGAGACGAACATGACGTTTGGCATCTACCATCGCTTTTTGAGTTTTCTGCAACACTTCCTTTAAGCGCGGAAGAATGACTGCGCCTAGCGGCGTCAAAGTATTTCCGGCACGATCGCGCAAAAACACCTTACCGCCCAACTCGTCTTCCATCTTCTGGATGGCGGTCGTGAGCGAAGGTTGAGAAACGTTCTCGGCTTGCGCTGCATGAGTGAAGTTTCGATATTTAACAACTGCCAAAAAATATCGAATTTGATTCATTTCCATGAATTCTGTGCGCCTTCTCTTTGGCATAGCCACTAAAAGAATCGCACAAAAGATGGTCACATTAACAATAGTTATCGACTATATTCTAATAGAGTATCAATATTGGACTTCGAGCTCGACATAGTCTCCAAGGTGGTCAGGACAACTGGACACCCGGAGCCCCATGCCAAGTATTTGAGGATGAGTTGCTAACGCGGGGGGTGCTTGGTTGATATCATCATCTATCCCGATGCGGTCCATTCCTTCGATACAACGAACCCGCCGTTGCGGAAGTCGGGCTTCTAAGGTTTGTTTTGCGGGCGAGAGAAATGAACGGTGATACGAAATGGCAAAGCGGGACCTAGGGTCAGGACCCATTGATTTCCGCCTTACAGCGTGATTCACGGTTCAAAAACGAGCGGTGAACATGTCTGATCTTTTCTGGCTTACGGACGCGCAGATGGCGCGCTTGAAGCCCTTCTTCCCAAAGCCCCACGACAAGCCACGCGTAAATGGCCGGCATGTATTGAGCGGGATTATCTTCATCAATCGCAATGGGTTACGGTGGCGTAACGCGCCTGCTGCCTATGGCCCGCACAAGACGCTGTACAATCGTTGAAAACGGTGGAGCGATAGGGGTGTTTTTGCACAGATGATGGTCGGTCTGGCCGCTGAGCACGGCGAGTGGAGTGCCCCATCTGAACTGGTCCACCGTTATGTTTAGGAAACGGAGGACCGAAGCACGGTGAAGGTTTCGTCAAGGTTCAAAGGGCTTGTTCAGGCGTGTCGCGGAGAAAAGGCAGATGTTCGGCGTGGTCGTTGCGCTGCTCCGGAATTGCCTACTTGCTGACGTTCCAGTCCTCACAACGACCAGACACACCCCCTCAGAACACCACTTTGAGGCCTGCATTTGCACTCAGAGCGCTGGTATCACCGGCGTTGCTGAGCCCGGTGGCATAAGAG
>NZ_CANLDZ010000056.1:0-3396 GCF_947489545.1 uncultured Ruegeria sp.
AGCCGAACAACATTCCAAATCACAGCAAAGCGCACAGATAGGGGTATCGAAATTTGCGTTGAAGATGACGGGCCCGGTATTCCGGAAGGCGCCCGAGACGAAGTCCTTCGATCCGGCAGTCGGCTGGACACCTCAGTAAGAGGAACTGGTTTAGGTCTTTCTATTTCCGTTGATCTACTGGCCGCATATGGTGGGAAGCTAGAACTTAGAACATCGGAGCGCCGAGGTGGCTTGGCTTGTGAAGTGACGATTGGCCGATGAGAAAATCCTACTGTTTTATGCCGCTGGCCGCCTCGGCGCGGTTCCTGTCAACGGCGGCGTAAAAGCCGGCCATTGGGGCGGCCGGAGGGCATTGCAGCGATTTGACGAAAATCAGCAAAATAATGAGCTCGTCTCACAATGCCCAAAGCCGTAGCGTTCCTAGGTTGGAGATGTGACCGCAAGACAAGGAGATCAAAAAATGGAACGCTTCAGCAAAATCAAAAGAATCATTGTTGCACCGGCATTGGTGATCACACTGACCGCAGGATCCGCAATGGCAGGTCCGGGTCAACACTTTGCCAGCGCTGCCCAAAATAATCAGCAAATCGGCCAATCTGAAATATCCCATGACGCAGCACGCCAAGGCGAGGACACTGCAACAACCGTCGTCGGAAAAGTTGTCAACCTCATTGCTAACCTCTCACCATTGGACGCGACGCAAGTTGGGGGGAGCTCCAAGAAATCGCCGACCGTCAGCGACGAAGCTGTCAATCATACCACAAACTCTTCTTCGCTTGAGACCATGCAGGATCTGGGCACCGGAGCTGGCGATATGAGTGGAAAACTGCTTCAGTCACAAAAAGCCAGCGGTGATTTCTACTTAGATGGCGAGGCGCATTTCCAGTCTGTCCGCGCGGCTCAAGACAACGGCTTTGCCGATACGAACACGCTCATTGACGACACTAATGAAACTATCAAACAGGACACAGAATAGAAACTTCAAGACACGTCTGCGGGTCAGTACCTCGATACGTTTGCGGAAGCCATCGGAGGAGCCCTTAAGTTCAATGAATGGAAAGATAACCCCAACAAACCGCCAGTCGGACGCCCTTAGATAGCAGTGCGAAGGAACTAGGTTTCTGAACCCAAGGTAGCTAGGTCAATTCATTGACTCGGCCACCTGAAAGCCGTTCTGGATGTGTAATCGACTTTTTGCTTCGTTTCGAGTTGTTCAATTTGCGACAGACGCCTTTCAATGTCCGCTTCTGGGGAAGCTGCAAGACAGCAACCAACATCCGCGCGGATCCCCCCGTTGCCATTGCTCATTCTCAGTCAATGCCAACGGCAAGCCGGTTACGACAAAAAGCGCTGCGAGGAACCACATCAAATACGTAAGAATCATCGACCCGATGACAACACGCCTTGTTCAATCCAGTAATTGACCAATGCGGCTTCCGCAAACTCACCAAGTTGGGGATGGTCACTGAAATAGTACAAAAACCTCAACACAACCCCGTTCTGTGCAGGCGTTAATTGGTTGAACTTGGACTTCCTGAACTCGTGCAGCATTTCTTTCGATGTGCCGGGGTTGAGTGCCAGCAGAATGCTTTCACCGGCATATTCAGGGCTGTCTGAGCTTCGTAGAGTCCAAAGCAGATATGCGGGCAAATAATACTGAAATGCCTTTGCGCTGAAAGCAGTGGGGGCCGCGTATCCGTGTACGATCATTTGATCGGTCATCTCATGCCATTTGACCCCACCGTAGAACTCAAGAACATCCACGTCATCCATACATTCGGGGTGAAGAAGTTCATCGTCAGCAGGAGGATCAAGGCCGTCAAATGCAGCAATGATCTGGGTTGCAAGAGCTTCCGTTGTTGTCGTTACCTTTGGCATGGTGACATATTAAACTGGCTGAAACCCCGAGATCGAGGGGATCATCAACAATTCGGATTAGAGTGATTGCGATGGATAGCGGACAGGGGCTCTTTCAGGACGTCAGTCATGAGTTCCATGACAATTCCATCTATGCTCAAAATTTGATTTCACCTGACCCAGACAACGATGATTGGATGAGTGAACTAAAACTCGATATTGATCACATTGAGGAATGGATCAGGCAGGACAACGGGCATTTCAGTTTTTCCCTTTGCCAGGGTAACCTGTGTTTCGAGGGCGTTTCCGATCTGTCCGTCTCCTTTTCGTTTCCGAAATCGTCCATAACACCCTTGCCATTTGACCGGATTACCCGGCCCAGAGAGCCAGTGCGGGTCCACGGAACGGATTATTCCAAATTTGTCTGGACCATCGAACTGAATGACCGCCGCGGCAGTCGCATATGCATCCACGCCACCGGGTATCGCTTTGAAAGGGTCGGAAAACCCGTCACCTGCGAGGAACAATGTATACCCAAACACTTGCGCCTACCGAAGTAGAGACGAAAGACCGTGTGGCTATCTTCGTAACGAATGTCTTTGGACCTCACCAGCATTTTCACTTAGATCCCAAATTGGTACGCATTGAGCGGGAAGAACTGCTTGTCTCAAAATTGGATGCGAGTTCATTCAGTATAGCTAGGCCGAAATCGGGCACTAGTCATTGTCTGCTGAAGATCAGCGTTGCCGCGCTTCTCAGACGTTCCTATGCCGACTTTGCTAAAAGCATTCACTGCAAAAAAGCGCTACCACCCTGCTTGGCGTTGTCGTCGCGGTCGAACCAAACCAACGACAACTGTATCAAGCCATTGTCGTCGAGGGTCCGCTCCTCCCAACCCAACGGGCGAACAAGAGAATCTTCACGCCCTCCGGGACCGACGAGCATACCGGTAAAGAGAGTGTGGTTTCCTGATAAACGAAAATCATGCAACAACACTGAAGAACCAGGAAATTCGCGGAAAAATGGTGTTGCGTAGTCCGAAGCTATCGCTCCCCGGCCTTGAATCGCCTTGCCGGAATTGAGCCGTGCGGCCCCATTCTCCGCGAAATGTGCGGCCACTTGCGCCGGATCGTTGGAACTCCACGCTACGGCATAAGAAGAAGCTTTCTCCAGCGCACCAGAAAACAACATTTCGGTTGTCTCTTGTTCGAACATGCTCACCCATTGGTTCTCAAGATGAGCCCATGGAAATATCATAGTCGCGTAAGTGCAATAAGTCAGCTGTGTCCGCAATCTGTGAATTAGCATGGCGAACGATCTTGCGAGCGCAGCGAAAGGCCGGTTTGGTGAAGCCGCATTGCGGCGGCGGCACTTACGATGAATGTCTCCTTCGGGCTGTCCTTGGTATCAATAGGGCTTAGGCAGGTCCCGATGCTGCTCTGCCTCCGAGGTCCGCCGTGAGCCCAATTCGTTTCGCGCGCGACCAAATTGGCTAAGAACCGAATTGACACTTCACACGTCCAAAATTCACCACATTTT
>NZ_CANLDZ010000057.1:0-3180 GCF_947489545.1 uncultured Ruegeria sp.
CCGCATCTGATGACGCGGCTTGAACCGCACCGGGTTTACCGGAGGCTCCAACTCGAGAATATGATGAAGCCACAATGGTTTCTGGTGCCCGCGGATGGTAAGGGCTTATGCTACCCGTCAATACTTGTCGCGGAGAACGTCCGTTGCAAGCCCCAGAGTGACCAATGCTGCGGCCGGGATACGCAGCGGCTTTGGAGAAACGCGCAAAGCCCGTTAAGGCCTTTTTGGGCAGCCGTTACGATTGGCCTACTAATGCGAGATGCAAGCCGCACGCGATCAGCTGTCAAAGCCGCCAGGAAGATATCCGCACTCAATTAGCATCCGGATTGCGAATTGGCGCCGAAAGTCTCTGATCTCACCATACGTGGCAGCTTGGGCATAGAGCGCGAAGGGGATCGGCTTCAGACCGTTCCTTGCCACCCATCCCACGTACCAACCTTCGAAGGGGCGTGAGAAGTCTCCTGGAACAAGCGGACCCGATCCAGTCTTGCCGTGGAGTCTGAATCCATTGGTGCTACGGTCCAGGCTTGCCATAGTGAGCGCTTCGAGGCTCTCCGGAGCCACGTCAAAAGACCCCGACAGCAAATGCGAAAGGAACTCGACCTGCTCAGAGACCGAGATGCGCAAGGTCCGGTCCAGCCAGAAGGTGTCTGAGTTATCTGGGGCTGCTGCATTACCGTAGCTCCAGTCGTTCATGATCATCCGATATTGTTGAGCTCCCACATCGACGGCAACATCCTGAAAATACCACGCCGCTGAGCGTCTGAAGGCGCTTTCGAGCGTCTGGTCTCGTCGCCAATCGTCGGGCCAGTAGTTGGCCGCTGGTCGACGCTGCTGATCCCACGCCCGCTCCGCTTCCAGACCGTCTACCACGCCGGTTTCCAATGCGATCAGAAGGTTGGGTATCTTGAAGGTTGACCAGGGCCCGTATTGCGTTTCGAGATCGCTATCCTCCAACACACAACTCGCTTGCGTTTCAGAGTTATGGGCCAGGAAACTGACTTCGCGCCCCGTCATTTCCTCAGCAAGAGGTGCGGCGGGAAGAATGACGCGCGACTCAGCGACAGCCTCCCCAGAGAATATTGCGGCGACAGTGAAGAGGGAGCAAGCGATGACGGCGGTGCAAAGGTTCATTATTCACTCTGGGTTGTTGTTGCGTTGGGATTTCAAATGTGTTCCGACCATCAAGCAACATGTCTGGAAGACAGCGTCGATCGACCGAAACACATTGGTTCAGCCAACGTATCGGCATTTAGGGTCCTGGAGACAAGCGGCCATTCCAACAATCGCGCTGAACGGCAGCCAAGTCCGCTGACCAGATCTAGCCCAGCCTGAATCTAAGCCTCCCCAACTGAACTGGTCCACCGTTATGTTTAGGAAACGGAGGACCACGAATGGCAAGCAAGAGACCGAAGCCTGAAGAGATTGTCTCAAAGTTACGGCAGGTTGAAGTTCTGATGGGTCAAGGCATGTCTCGTCTTGATGCGTTCATTCAGGCCAATGAACTGATAGCACTGGATACTGAAACGCACCGGGTTTGCCGGAGGCTCCAACTCTTGAGTAGGGTGGAGCATTATGACGAAGACAACGAACAAGTATTCACCAGAAGTGCGCGAGCCTGCCGTGCGGATGGTCAGGTAGTGATGTTCGATCTTCCAGATCGGTTCTGGGTGCTGAGTCCTTTCATGGAGAAAGCTATCCCGGCATTTTAGACATTAAACCAGGGTTCGGATCCTCCGACACCTCAGCGTTACACTTGCACTATTGGAGTAACGAACAGTTACGGCTTTGATAACTCCTACTAGGTTATTGCAACTGGTACGCAAAGGCTAACTGAGCAGCCTTTGGGCAGGCTTCGATTACGTGGTCCATGTGGTGCCAACGATGAATTTCTCCTCGCCGCCACCGCCCAAAACCTCCGCAAGCTAGCCAAGATCTTTCCTGCACCGCAGCAAATGCGGAAAACTTGACTGGGAAGGCACTCACGGCAAATTCTGGACATCGATTTCTGCGCTAGCAATACCGTGTTTTTCAACACCATCGCCACCAACCGGACTTTCGTTGCGGGCGCACAATTCATGCTGTGAGCGCAAGGGTATCTGCAGGAAGGGTGGAAAGCAGAAGTTCGCTGCAAGCACAAGTGATTACTTTGAAGCAGCTAAAGCGGACCTTGAGCGCACGATCATCTTCGACACTGGTTACTCAGTACGTTCAGGCCAATCATCGGGAATCAGCTTCCGTCCGTTTTCCTTTGTCCAACGTTCCACGGTTGCATCAACGTATCGGGCGTCAATTGCCATGTATGCATGTTCGATTAATAGGGCTTGCAGACCGGCTGCCCTAGCTGTTTCAGCAAAGATGAAATCAACGATCTGGGTCATGGAACGCCAGTCGTCATCGTCTTTCATTTCGCTAAGATCACGCTCATCTTCAGCTTTTTCATCCTTAGGATAGTAGGGGCGACTTATCTGGTCGATCACCAACAAACCCGGAACCGGGGACGCAACCTGTTCAAAGTGTTTGTGCAAACCGAACAGGAGCGCCAAGTGTATGGCGAGATAGTTTTGATCTGAGCCGACTTCGACCATATTCAGCGAGCGTTGTCGCACCGACTTAACGACCCTAATTCTCTCATCAGCTAGAAATTGCATTCGAGCTCCGGTCAATGGCTCGGCGGATGGCAACTGCGCCAGCATTTCCGACGAGTAGTTTGAAACCATATACCAACCGCCGCAGCAATCCGACAGGCTTTCGGTGCGGATGTCGAGTTGATCATTCCGCCGCCGAAGAACGCCGTTCCCGGAGAGCGCGCCGCACGCAACACCCATATCGACATGATCGTCAAGGGCGGTCGTATGGCCTGGCAGAAGGCCACTGGCTATGGCCAAAGATCACGCCGCGAGGCCCAGTTCGGGCGTTATTAACAAGTCAACGGATCAGAGCTGCGCAGCCGCAAATTGGAGACCTATACAACCGAAACCAAGATCGCTGTCAAAACTCTCAACCGCATGACCCATCTCGGTCGTGCGACCTATGAACGTGTCGCGTAACGAACCGGGTAAAGGGGCAAATGCGGCCCAAGCGCTATTTGTGAAACGCGGTCCTTGCTCTGCAGGAGCCAATGGTATGGACCCCGCCGCCCTCGGGCGGCGATCATTGCGCATTTGCAAAGCAAGGAGA
>NZ_CANLDZ010000058.1:0-3104 GCF_947489545.1 uncultured Ruegeria sp.
TCACGCAGAACAGACCTTGAGGCCGTCGGAACTGGCTCAATGTCCAATTGAAAACGTCAGATGACCGCTCTGAGCCCTTCTTGACCATCAGAAGCTCAGTGCCTACTCTCAAAGTCACATCTTCCAGGTCGAAAGCGCGGTCGATCATTTGACCACGACATTAATAACAAAGGCGCAGAAAGGCCTCGTAGAGGTTGAAGACATTACGCGCTTAGCCAAGAAACCTTCATCAAGGAATGCTGAACTACTGCGAGACTTGGCTGCGAAACACGACTGGAAACAACATCCATGTTTTCCAGAAGCCCCACTAGCCACCTGGGCGGAAATAGTAGCGACATATTGCGTCGACGGATTTGACGGAGTCGCTTTGTTGGCTGATGATCAAGTGAAACGCCCTCTGGTCTTTGGTTTTTTAGAAGATATCCCGTCCGATCAATCGCTTGCAGCAACCCTCAGAATCGCAGCACTGGAGCTTTCATCTGCCACTGCAAACCGCGAAATGTCCCTGAAAGTGGCTAGCGCGCTCAACATATTCGGATTGAGCAAAGTTAAACCTCAAGGCGTGGAAGCCGTGCGTGACTTCCTACACAAGCTTTTGAGTGTGGCAGGGGATGAGTCCGAAATCGGCACGGTTTTCTGGGCACTTCGTTGGTATGGAGATGAACAGACGATTGATTTGATCCGCGAGTTTCCGGCCATGTCAGATCACTGGGAAAGTGCTCGTCGAGCGGCGATCCGAGCCATCAAAAAGCGGAACTAATTTGCTGCCGTTGATGGCGGCTTTGCCCCGCTCAGCAGACCTTGAAGTCGCCAGAACCGGCTCAATGTCCTAGCGAAAACGTCGGATGACCGGATTGAGCCCAACGTTGACTGACGCTGCGCTACGCACGAATGTCAGCTATGGCAAACAGAGGGTTGTTTCGCAATGATGGATTTAGAGCAACTTCAAGACCTACTTTCCGACTGGTACGAGGTAAGCCCTTCTGATCTTGGCGTTCCTGAAAGCGTTATTCCCGCTTGGTTGAACCCAATTTTGCGAGATTTTTATCGTCGGTTTGGTGCGCTGACGCTGCGCAATTCGCTGTTTGTGCATTCGGAATCTGAGAATTCACCATTATCATGCCAAGATCATGTAATTCCGATAGATGAGCTGAAGTCTGAAAACGGCTTTGCGGTCTTTTGTGATGAAAATCAGAGCGTCTTTGTCGTTGCGGCAAGCAATGACTCGTCTGATAGCGGAACATACGCAAGAGGCGATGGGGTTTCTGATCATTTTGTCAAAGAGTTAACTTGCGTTGATGTGCCATTGCAGGAGTGCCTGATTACTTGCGTTCTGCGCGAGACAATACTGAGCGTGAATGACAGATATCGCCGCATTACGCCCGACAGCTTGAAGACGGCTTTGCAAGTTGCTCGAATGGGAGAAACCGTAAGTAGTCGTTACATCTGGTCGGACAGTTATTTCACGTTCCACCTCTCAAAAGACGTTTGGTTCATGGACTGGGATGGCATGCAGTTTGCCGCACATCGTGGTCTGTGGCGGAAAAAACCGTCCACTTGGCAAGAACAAGTATTCGAAAATGGCGGAAGTTGGTCTTCTGGCCCTTCTGAACCAACGGTGACACAGAAAATTGAACGTTTTATAGCTGGATTGCGGAAGTGAAGCAGCCATTGGGAGGTTCTTTGTGAAGGGCAGCAATGTCCGCTCTCTCACCATTCCAGCCTAAGAAATCCAACGTCCGGTTTCTGCGGTTCTCGACGTGCTGCGCTGGCAAAATCAATCGTGCTAGCGGAGGTCTGGTAAGGGCTCATTCCACCAATTCGTGTTTGTCGCAGAGAACGTCCGGTGCGAGCCCACTGCGGGCATTCCGGATTGTTCGAGTTCCTACATCAATGCTGGTCAACACTTTAAATCGAGATACAAAGGCTACCTTCGTATTCGTCTCTAGAAGACCACCAGGTTGGTCTTGGGACTGAACAAGGACAATAGACAATGGATCAAAGAACCAGACAAAAGATCAAAACTGCTGCGTCCAGTCCTGCCCGGTCTGCAAAAATGCCAATGAACAACTCTCAGCAGGCACTTTGCTCACATTTGTTGCGATATATCGCCCTCAAAATGTGTGCGAACTTTAATGAGTTTGAATACTCAATGGAAAAAGAGGTTTGGGACGAAAGGGGGATTGATCGTTCATTTGACTACGCTCAGCAACTGAGGGCGAACAAAGGCGCAGTGTTAAAGACGGACGGCATTACAGCTTGGGAAATGGCTCGAAACTGCCTACTTAAATGGAATGTAATTCAAGTGCTTAGCCTGCCCTACTATGAGATGAGAATTGCGGCATCTGAACTTGATCAGCATGTTCGAACTCATCAGAACCTTACCTTGGAATTGTTTGCATGGGCTTTGGAAGCTTTTTTCGATTGCGATTATCAAGAAGGTTGGGATGACAAAACTGGAAAGTCATATATTCAAGTCAGCAGAGAGCTAGTAACTTTCTTCAAGGCAAACGAACTCGTAGAACAGAGAAGTGGCAAGCTGGTTTGGTCACAGCAAATTTCACCATACTTTGCTTGCAAATTGGGTGGTTGGCCGGACAAATCTGATCATTGCGATACGGAAAGTGGGATTGAAGAAGCTCAGGAGTTTTTCGACAGAATATGCTCAAACTAGACTCGCGAGCAAATAATCCCTTTCGACCTATTCGATAGGCATAGGATATATGTCGCTATATCCGCTCACCAGCCATCGGATACCTGATTTTGAACGTCCGCTTTCGCGCGTTTGCGGTCCGCTGCATGTACGAAAGGCGGAAATGGGATCAACGGCAGGTTGGGGCTCATTCTGCCGACTCAGGATTGTCGCGGAGAATTGGCTGATATTCGGCGTGGTCGGTGCGCTGCTCCTGAATTGCCTACTTGCTGACGTTCCAGTCCTCACAACGACCAGACCCACCCCCTCAGAACACCACTTTGAGGCCTGCATTTGCACTCAGAGCGCTGGTATCACCTGCGTTGCTGAGCCCCGTGGCATAAGAGGCTTCGCCAAAGAGATCCACGCGGTCCGTCAGGGCATAGTTGCCGCCAATGCCGACCCCAACTGC
>NZ_CANLDZ010000059.1:0-3034 GCF_947489545.1 uncultured Ruegeria sp.
GGGCCTCACTACCTTGCCATCGACGTAGATTAGCGCCACCCACCTACGAGCATATCGGACGCATCCCGGTTCGCTGCTGTGGAACGTCGCGGATGATTGACTCGATGCAGGGAATTTTCTGAATCTAAACAGCGCGGCTTGTCAGGCATTGTTGGCCCAAACGTCAAGCATTTCTGACCCAGACCGTCCGTTCGCTGCGCCGGGCCTGAACTGGCAAGATGCGGACATTCCCGACCTTCTCTGCATAATGCTTGATCAGGCTGGAACGCCACACAGCTGCCGTTCGCTGCGTTTGCAGCCTTGATCACTTCAAATGGCAGCAATGCGCAGAAAGCCTCGCAATATCGCGATGTCTCGGGTGAGAGCGAACCTGCCTTTCTTCGGAATCGTTGCCCGCCCACGCCTACAACACGCCGACTGGGAAAAGCAGGCCGCAAACCTACTCAAGTCAGAGTTGAAACGTAAGGGGGTGACTTACGGTCAACTTGTTGAAAGGCTTGCTGATATTGGAATCAGTGAAACGGAGGTAAACGTTGCAAACAAGCTATCCCGTGGGAAGTTTTCAGCCGCGTTTATGCTGCAATGCGCAAATGTCATCGGAACTATGCAATTACGGCTGGATTAACGCTGATAATAGCGTTTTCTGTAGGAGGGTACATTCTTGGATTTGGCTTAGGGGAACAGTCCGGAGAGCATCAAGCCAATACCGATACCTATGCACGACATGCCCAAGATGAGATAGATAGCACCTGTGCCGGGCTTGATGGAGCAGCCCAGACGGAATGCATTGTTCGCGTGGTGGAGGCCACTAACCAGCATGAACGCTCCGAGAGCGATCTGCAGGCCCAGCGGAATATGGCCAGATGGGCGCTCTTGATGCTTCTGGCGACCGTAGCGATGGCCGTCATAACTGCTTTTGGTGTATATTACGTCTGGCGCACTCTCCAAGCCACCCAAAAAATGGCCGCTGACACTCGCGAAATTGGCGAGGCGCAGGTTAGCGCGCAATTGATGCCGGTTGACCGTTTGGCTAACCTCGTAAATATGGGCAATGGGGTTAGCTTTTCCGGCAAATTCAAGATCAGGAATGTCGGCAGTACCCCAGCATACAGGGTTTCCGTGTCGGCTACTGTTGACGGCTTTGTCAAAAAGGAATGGGCTGAGTCCACGCCTTACGACATCGGGCCAAACGAAGAGGCCGTAGCCCAAATCTATGGCGAGGGTGGTCCTAATAGTGTCGTTGACGCTGACTCGGGGTACAAGATGAGTGTCCACGTTCGTTTTGATACCGTATTCACTCGCGGGCCTAATTCCCTCAAGCGAAAGAGCAACCGGTTCGACTACAGAATCACCCGAAACTTGCAGGGAGGCTATGAGGCTAAACGCCTTTAGCGGAGCAATACTAATCATCCCTCACACCTTGGTGCGTTTGATACCCAAGGCCGCTCTTACTACCAATCGATGTGGGCCGCAGAGAATGTCAGGTGAGAGCCGATAGTGTTGAAAAACTCGAAAATTCCGATCATGCATTTTCTCGCCAAATTCCATCGCGCCTGAAAAGTCACCCCAGTTTGGATGGAGAAGGCCATGAGCGCGCGACACGACGGCAATGCCGTGCTCTGGCCGATCCCCCTGGCTAAAACTTTTGACCGGCTTTCAACGGCGGGATTTTTTAACGCCTTCCGTTAAAAATGGAGTTTTTCAACACTATCAGCCCAGACCTACCAAGTTGCCGCAGGATGGCGAATGTCCGGTCTTGGGGCGGCGGCCAAAAACGTGCAAAATCATACGAGGTTTTGCCAAGGGATTGTGGCACAAGAATTTTCAATGGTTCTGGTTGGATCGCCCGCGGTCAAAGACGACTGTTTTTGACCGCGTATAGGGTCATTCCAATTAGCTGAGTAAGTAGTGGTGATGAACTTTCAAGTCGGCAGCTTCAATATTGAACTGATCAAACAATGAGCTGTGTTGATCCGACAAATAAGCGTCTTTATGCGCCATAAAAAATTCTAGGTCGTACCATGCAACACCGAAGCGAATGGTCATGCCTTTACGAAGTACCATTTGCCAATCGTAGTGAGGGGCAGTCACTTTTGCCAGTCTCTCATCCGAAGCTTTGATGATTTCAAAGAACCTTTCAAAATCCTCTTCTGATTTAAGAGTAACCTCTACAGAAGTTGTCGCGACTCTATGTATGTCAGCTCCCCGGCGCGTTTCCTCTCCAACCAGTATCATCTCCCACTCACCGTCTCCGAGTACGCCTAATGGGTCAACAAATTCATCCGATGTCATGTAATTACCTCCTAAGAATAACCTGTCAGAGGAACTGTATCAGCTAAATCCAGCAAGCTTCCATTTTTTCGTATATGGCGTCACCAAAAGACCATCACATTATCTTCTTAGTAAAGCTTTTGAGGTTTGTGTCTGGCGCGGGCGGGGGGTAGTGAACCCCCCTTGTGACAACGTCTGGCATAAGTCATCCGGTCATTGGGCAACGCGGCCACTTACATGCACTCCCACCCCTACAAGGGACCCGCCGTGTCACTTGGTTGCGCACATACATAAAAATTACGTACATCGTCACCTCCAGTCCAAGAGCAAACACTAGGTCTGCAAGTCCCGGAAAGGTCAGAGCGCACGCAGTGACCGCCAGAGCACCGAAGGTAAGAAGACCTTTACGTGCCAAACTCGCGTTGTAGGAGATATGGACATTGGCGCTGCGCGGATCAAGCTGATCAGAGTCGCCCGCCACAAATCACCGTTTTTGATCAAGCCCAATAGCAGACATTGCCAGACTGAATGGCAGCTTCGTCCGCTCACCTGTCTTTGCCACCTGCCTATGAATGTCCGTTTTGCGTTGTATGCGACTTGCTGCACGAGCGAAGCCTGAAGGACAGTGAAGGTCTGGAAAGGGCTCATTCGACCAATTCAGGATTGTCGCAGAGAAGGTCCGCAGCGAGCCCAACTTGACCAGTGCTGCGCTGTGAACGAATGGCAGCTTGCGCGGGTGAGCAACTTTAAACCGCACGTGGTT
>NZ_CANLDZ010000060.1:0-3013 GCF_947489545.1 uncultured Ruegeria sp.
GCCCACATGAGTTATAAATCTGACATTGAGATTGCCCGAGAGGCCAGTAAGCAGCCGATCCAGGAGATTGGTGGTAAGATTGGGATTTCCAGCGACGATCTTCTGCCGTATGGCCATGACAAGGCGAAGGTGAGCCAGGAGTTCATCAATTCGGTTCAGGGTCGAGAAGACGGCAAGCTGATTTTGGTGACGGCGATCAACCCGACGCCTGCGGGTGAGGGTAAGACGACGACTACCGTTGGTCTGGGCGATGGTCTGAACCGGATTGGCAAGAACGCGATGATCTGTATTCGTGAGGCCTCGCTTGGCCCGAACTTCGGCATGAAGGGCGGTGCTGCGGGCGGTGGCTATGCTCAGGTTGTTCCGATGGAGGACATGAACCTGCACTTCACCGGGGATTTTCACGCGATTACCTCGGCGCATTCGCTGCTGTCGGCGATGATCGACAATCACATTTACTGGGGCAATGCGTGCGAGATCGACACCCGTCGCGTCGCGTGGCGTCGTGTGGTCGACATGAACGACCGGGCGCTGCGTCAGATCACAGCGTCTTTGGGCGGTGTGTCGAACGGCTTCCCGCGCGAAACCGGCTTTGACATCACCGTGGCGTCCGAGGTCATGGCCATTCTGTGCCTGGCCAACGACCTGAAAGACCTGGAAAAACGTCTGGGTGACATCATCGTGGCCTACCGTCGCGACAAGACAGCCGTGTATTGCCGCGACATCAAGGCCGAAGGCGCAATGACCGTGCTGCTGAAGGACGCGATGCAGCCGAACCTGGTGCAGACGCTGGAAAACAACCCGGCCTTTGTCCATGGTGGCCCGTTTGCCAATATCGCGCATGGCTGTAACTCGGTCATCGCCACCAAGACGGCGCTGAAAGTGGCTGACTATGTTGTGACCGAAGCGGGCTTTGGCGCTGATCTGGGCGCCGAGAAGTTCATGAACATCAAGTGTCGCAAGGCGGGCATTGCGCCGTCGGCTGTGGTGCTGGTCGCCACCGTGCGCGCGATGAAGATGAACGGCGGCGTGGCCAAGGCCGATCTGGGCGCGGAAAACGTTGATGCGGTCAAGTCGGGCTGTGCCAACCTGGGCCGTCACATCGAGAACGTCAAATCCTTCGGCGTGCCGGTTGTGGTTGGGATCAACCACTTTGTCACCGACACCGATGCGGAAGTGCAGGCCGTGAAAGACTATTGTGCCGAGCATGGGGTCGAGGCGGTTCTGTCGCGGCACTGGGAGCTGGGCTCGGAAGGCTCGGCGCCGCTGGCCGAGAAGGTTGTGGAAATCGTCGAGGGGGGCACCGCCAACTTCGCGCCGATCTACCCCGATGAGATGCCTTTGTTTGAGAAGATCGAAACCATTGCCAAGCGCATCTACCGCGCCGACGAGGTTCTGGCCGACGCCAAGATCCGCAACCAGCTGCACGAATGGGAAGACGCCGGATATGGCAACCTGCCGGTCTGCATGGCCAAGACGCAGTATTCCTTCTCGACCGACCCAACCCTGCGCGGCGCGCCCACCGGCCATTCGGTTCCGGTGCGCGAGGTGCGCCTGAGCGCCGGTGCTGGCTTTATCGTGGTGGTCTGCGGCGAGATCATGACCATGCCCGGCCTGCCGCGCAAACCGGCCGCTGAAAGCATCTGTCTCAATGACGCAGGTGAGATCGAAGGCTTGTTCTAAGCTGCCGAATAAGACATCTCGTGGTCCGGGGATCTCCCCGGGCCATGAGGAGACGAACATGCCCACTCTGACACCGCCGCAAGACTGTTTTTCCATGCAGGATCTGCGGGCTCAGATCGACCAGCTGGATCGGCAATTGATCGACATGCTGGTGACGCGCGCAAGCTATATTGACCGCGCGACCGAGCTGAAACCGGAGGAGGGCTTGCCGGCCCGCATTCCGGATCGTGTCGAAGAGGTGGTGCAACGCGTGCGCGCAAGCTCGGACGCGCTGGGGATGGACCCGGATCTGGCCGAAAAGCTCTGGCGCATACTGATTGACTGGTCGATCGCGCGCGAGGAACGTGTGCTCGGCCCCGAGTAAAGACCGGACGCGCTCTGCGCCCGATCCGTTTTTAGAAAGAAGGGATGACAGGATGGTAGCGCAGGTTATCGACGGGAAGGCCTTTGCCGCCAAGGTGCGCGCGCAGGTGGCCGATCAGGTTGCAAAGCTGAAGGAAGAGAACGGTATCACGCCGGGCCTGGCCGTGGTCCTGGTGGGCGAGGATCCGGCCAGCCAGGTCTATGTCCGATCCAAGGGCAAGATGACCGTTGAGGTCGGAATGAACTCGTATGAGCACAAGCTGGATGTGGACACCTCCGAGGCGGACCTGCTGGCGTTGATCGACACGCTGAACACGGATCCGGCGGTGCATGGCATCCTGGTGCAGCTGCCGCTGCCCAAGCATCTGAACGAAGATCTGGTGATCAACTCAATCGATCCGGCCAAGGATGTGGACGGGTTCCATATCTCGAATGTGGGCCTGCTGGGCACCGGGCAGAAGTCGATGGTGCCCTGCACCCCGCTGGGTTGTCTGATGATGCTGCGCGACCACCATGGATCTTTGTCGGGCATGGATGCGGTTGTGATTGGCCGGTCGAACATCGTTGGCAAGCCGATGGCGCAGCTGCTGCTGGGCGACAGCTGCACCGTGACCATCGCGCATTCCCGCACCAAGGACCTGCCCGACGTGGTGCGCCGCGCCGACATCGTGATCGCCGCCGTGGGTCGCCCGGAAATGGTCCCCGGCGACTGGATCAAAGAGGGTGCCACGGTGATCGATGTGGGCATCAACCGCATCGACGCGCCCGAAAAGGGCGCCAATGACGATGGCAGCGCCAAAACCCGCCTTGTCGGCGACGTCGACTACGCCAGCGCCTCCCAACACGCCGGCGCCATCACCCCCGTCCCCGGAGGCGTCGGACCCATGACAATCGCATGCCTCCTCGCCAACACACTAACCGCAGCATGCCGCGCAAACAAACTACCAGAACCCGAAGGACTAACGGC
>NZ_CANLDZ010000061.1:0-2924 GCF_947489545.1 uncultured Ruegeria sp.
GCAAGTTGCATACCGCGAGAAGTGGACATTCAACACCAGGTGGCAAGTGGCGGCTGAGCGGGACCTCATGAGCTTTCGCAACGACTGATCGGCTGTATGGTTTGCCTGTGTTGACAAGATGCGAGCCTGACGGCGGATGTTACGATAGCCGATGTCTATTCAAAAATAGAATCCCGGTATTTTCCAATTTGGTGATCTGGTTCCAGTGTTGGATGCGAGACGAATTGGCTGGACGTATTTGCGGGCAATCAGACAGCAAAAATCACAACAGCAAAACGCGGGAACGCTGGCCAGGAACGTAGAGCCAGGTCCCCGCGCACCATCGGCGCGTTCAGCATGCAAACGAGATCACCGCAATTGCTCACCAGATTGAATTGGAGAATTTAATGGCCGTCACGAACAATGCACCCGTTCTGGCAATTGCATTGCCTCATCAGTCTTCAGCAGAAGATCAATCCGTGAGCTTTGTATTGCCAGCGAATGCGTTCACGGATGTGGATGGCGATGCGCTGACCTTGAGCGCAACGCTGACGGATGGGACGGCCCTGCCGGGCTGGTTGGAGTTTGATGCGGTTGCAGGGAGCTTCTCGGGCACACCGCCCCAGAACTTCCATGGCATAGTCAATGTAATGGTGACGGCCAGCGACGGGTCTCTGTCAGCAAGCGATGCCTTTGCGCTTGATATTACATCTGTCAACGATGCACCTGTCACGATGAATGATATTGTCGGCACGGGTGAATTCCGCGTCAATGAATTCACCAACAGTTCGCAAGCCTACCCGAGCGTTACAGCCCTCGCCAATGGCAATTTCGTTGTTACCTGGCAGTCTGATGATGGACAGCAGGGCGATACGTCCGGTTCTGCCATCAAGGCCCGTATTCTCAATGAGAATGGCGATGAGATTGTCAGTGAATTCCTCGTCAATGAGTTTACCAATGGCGTGCAAAGCTGGCCAAGCGTTACAGCGCTCACCAATGGCCATTTCGTTGTCACCTGGCAGTCTGATGACGGGCAGCAGGGCGATATGTCCAGTTCTGCCATCAAGGCCAGTATTTTTGATGAGAACGGCGTTGAAATCGTCAGCGAGTTTGTCGTCAACGAGTTCACCGATGGCCCTCAAAGGCTTCCGAGTGTAACGGCGCTCGCTGATGGCCATTTCGCTGTTACCTGGGAGTCTCTTGATCAGCAGCAGGGGGATACGTCTGATTTTGCCATCAAGGCCAGTATCTTTGATGCGACTGGCGCTGAGATCGTCAGTGAACTCCTGGTCAATGAATTTACCAATAACGCTCAACACGACCCGAGTATTACGGCCCTCACCAATGGCCATTTTGTCGTCACCTGGCAGTCCTGGGACCAGCAGCAGGGCGATACGTCCAGTACTGCCATCAAGGCGCGTATTCTGGACGCGGATGGAAATGAGATCGTCAGTGAATTCCGCGTCAATGAATTTACCAATAGCGCTCAACACGACCCGAGCGTGACAGCCCTTGCCGATGGCCATTTTGTCGTCACCTGGACATCTGAAGACGGGCAGCAAGGTGATGCCTCCGGTGGCGCCATCAAGGCAAGTATTTTTGATGAGAGTGGCGTTGAGATCGCCGGTGAATTCCTGGTCAATGAATACACTGCTCATGATCAAAATTATCCAAATGTTACCACCCTCGCCAATGGCCATTTTGTCGTCACCTGGGCGTCTAAAGGTTCGCAGCAAGGGGATGATGATTATGCCATCAAGGCCCGTATCTTTGATGCGACTGGCGCTGAGATTGTCAGTGAGTTCCTGGTCAATGAAGTCACCTATGGCCCTCAATGGGACCCGAGCGTGACAGCCCTTTCCAATGGCGGTTTTGTCGTCACCTGGGAGTCTGGTGACGGGCAGCAAGGGGATGCTTCTTCTGCCATCAAGGCCCGTATTTTTGACGCGAACGGTGTTGCTCAAAACCCCGATCCGATCACCGAAGATGCTGTCACCCTGATTGAGACCGCCACGCTTCTTGGCAATGACAGCGATATCGATGGGGATGCACTCACAATTGAAGCTGTTTCTGCCATGAGTGCGCATGGCGCGACCCTGACGCTGAACACCGACGGGACGATCAGCTACGATCCAACCGGCGCAGCTGATGTTCAGGCCCTGACAGAGGGCCAGACCCTGACGGATACCTTCACCTATACGGTTGAGGACGGCAATGGTGGTGAGAGCACCACAAGTGTTTCAGTCATTGTGCACGGCACCAATGATGCACCTGTTCTGGCGATTGTATTGCCTGATCAGGCTTCCTCGGAAGATGAGGTCGTGAGTTTTGCACTGCCGGCGAATGCATTCACGGATGTGGATGGGGATGCGCTGAGCTTGAGCGCGACACTTACGGATGGCTCGCCGCTGCCGAACTGGCTGGTGTTTGATGCGGCTTCGGGGAGCTTCTCGGGCACTCCGCCGCAGGACTTCCATGGCACATTGAGTGTCACGGTGACGGCCAGCGATGGGTCCCTTTCAGAAAGCGGTACCTTTGCGCTCGAGATTACCTCTGTCAACGACGCCCCTGTCGCGGTTGATGA
The DNA here is from genome assembly GCF_947489545.1 of uncultured Ruegeria sp. Lineage (NCBI taxonomy): Bacteria > Pseudomonadati > Pseudomonadota > Alphaproteobacteria > Rhodobacterales > Roseobacteraceae > Ruegeria > uncultured Ruegeria sp. Next base: position 2,564 of record NZ_CANLDZ010000061.1, read on the forward strand.
TCTGGCTCAAAGTTCCACTCCGGTCACCGAAGATGTTGTCACCTCGATTGATATCGCCACGCTTCTCGCCAATGACAGCGATGTCGACGGGGATGTGCTCACGGTGACAGCGGTTTCGGCCAAGAGTGCGCATGGTGCTGCCCTGGTGCTGAACACCGACGGCACGATCAGCTACAATCCCACCGGCGCAGCTGATGTTCAGGCTCTGACAGTTGGCCAGACACTTATCGACACATTTACCTATGTGACCAATGACGGCAATGGCGGTGAGAGCGTCGCAACCGTTTCACTCGTTGTGCACGGAACCAATGATGCACCTGTTCTGGCGATTGTATTGCCTCCTCAATCTTCCGCGGAAGAT
>NZ_CANLDZ010000062.1:0-2804 GCF_947489545.1 uncultured Ruegeria sp.
TTTCCACCGCCGTTGCCATTGCCATTTCCACCGCCGTTGCCATTGCCATTTCCACCGCCGTTGCCATTGCCTTGCTTGGCATAGGCAAAATCAGGGGCGGTAACAGTGGTCACAATGGCCGTCGAACCCAGAAGGGCAATCGCAATTGTGGAGGCTTTCAGCAGTCTGCACTTGGTGATGTTCATCTCAATCTCCTAAAAACTCACAGCAACAGCTATCGATAAACTGAACCTGGGCGCCGTGTTTTGGCCGATTGATCCGTGATCGAATCAACAACGCTGAGCTTCATTTAACTTGAGGGCGCTTGAACGCAGGGCTAATTGCTTGTTCATCATCGGTTCACGTCCGGCCATATAGTCTTCACTGAAAGTGTTTGAGGGTGTTATGTCAGCCAAAGTGTTTTTTCTGGTTGCAGCGTTGCTGACTGCCTTGTCCGGAGGACAAGCGGCTGCAGACGCACGCGAACTCAATCAGTCTGAACTGCGCATGGCGACGTTTTCAGGCACCGCAATCCGGTTGAACCGTGTCATTAAGGGTGTGGAAAAAGCTTTCGGTGGGACCCCAGTCGACGCACGTGCATTCAAAGCGGACAAAATTTATTATCGTATTCTGGTCAAAAAGCCGGGCGGAAAGATCGTCAGCGTGATCGTGAATGCTCAAACCGGTACAGTCGTCTCGAACGGTTCAAGTGTCGGGCGCGAGATTTCCGAGGCCGCCCGCAATTCAACTAAATCCAAGAGCAATAACGGTCAGAGTGCCTCTGCCACCCGTGGAAACAGTGCAGGTCGTAGCAATGCAGGTGGCAGTGGTAATGGCGGCGGAAACGGCGGCGGTAACGGTAACGGTAACGGCGGTGGAAACGGCAACGGTAACGGAGGCGGTAATGGCGGCGGTAACGGTAACGGTAACGGCGGCGGAAACGGCAACGGTAACGGAGGCGGTAATGGCGGCGGAAAAAAATAGAGTGAAGCTGACCGCGCTTTAGCTGTAGTTTCTGGATATGCGAATACTCCTTGCCGAAGACGAACCCCAGCTTTGTGAGCAAGTTAAGAAGCTGTTGGGCGCGGAAGGCCGCGTGGTAGACGTGGCCAACAATGGTACGGATGCTCTGCATCTGGGATCGACTGAACCTTACGACATGATCATCCTCGACATTGGCCTGCCTGAGCGAGACGGTATCTCGGTCCTGCGTGAATGGCGCAGCGCAGGTGTTAAGACCCCAGTCTTGATCCTGACTGCCAGAGATGGCTGGAGTGAACGTGTCGACGGGTTAGATGCCGGCGCGGATGACTATATGACCAAGCCGTTTCACATGCCTGAGTTGGCTGCGCGCGTTCGAGCAATCTTGCGACGCCAGAGCGGCCAGTTGAACCCCGTGATAGAAATGGGGGATGTCTCACTGGATACACGAAACGGGCGGGTGAGTGTTGGTGGCATTCCTGTCGATCTGACTGCACAGGAGATCGCAGTTCTTACCTATCTGGCGCACAACATTGGTCGTATGGTGTCACGCACTGAGTTGTCAGAACACATCTACGAATATGACGGCGACAGAGATTCCAACACGATCGCCGTATTCGTTACGCGTCTGCGCAAAAAACTGGGCTCTGATTTGATCACAACCGTCAGGGGACGGGGCTATATGATTGATCCTGCCTAATGCTGTCGTTACGCCAACGGGCCTTGCTCGGAGGTATCGCCTCGGGTGCGTTGTCTGTAGGCGTTGGTACCCTGGTGGTGTTTTCCTATATCAATACGCGCGTCTTGGATCAGTTCGACAGTGCGCTGCAAGACGATCATACGCAAGTTGTCGTTGGCCTAAGTGCGACTACGGATGATCCTGAAACCTTGCGGCAGTTTGTATTCGACCCGGCCTATGGTACGCCCTACTCAGGGCGGTATTGGCAAGTAACAGACGGTACTGGCGCCATCTATACCTCTGCCTCGCTTTTTGACGAAACGATTTCCGAACCTCCGCGCGCAAGTGGCGAAACAATCATTTGGAACACTACAGGTCCGGACAACGAGGCCGTTCGCAGCGTCTATCAAAAAATTACGTTCGAAGACGGAACGGAGTGGGGTGTAACTGTCGCCGAAAGCAGGAACCAACTGATCAACGAACGCAGTGCCGCACAAAGATACCTGCTCTCGGTTTTCGGCTTGGTCGGTTTGATCGGAGTGGCCAGTTCGCTTTTGTTGATGTCCGCCATTATCGGCCCCCTCAGGAAGTTGCGTGCCGATGTCGCTCATCGCTGGGATCGGGGTGATGAACTGGTGCCCGCAGACTACCCGGACGAGGTATCGCCTCTGGTAGAAGACCTCAATAAACTGCTGCATCGAAACAGAGAGATCGTCTCCGGTTCGCGAAGGCAGGCAGCGGATCTGGCGCACGCTCTGAAAACGCCGACAGCCATCTTACGAAACGAATTGGCGGATCTGTCTGACGCCGGCGTACACACAGAGCCTGCGGAAGAGGCGTTATCTCGAATTGACGCTCAGCTTGGCCGCTCGCTCGCGCGCATGCGTGCTTCAAACACTGGAGAGCTAACCCATTCTAGGACAGACCTGTCGAACTCGGTCGAACGACTGTCCCGGCTATTCTCGGTTATGGCGGAACGCGAGGGGAAGACCCTTGTGTCAGACAACGAGGCAGGTCTGCTTGTCCGCATGGATCCTCAGGACATTGAAGAAGTGATCGGAAATCTCCTCGACAATGCGCTCAAGTGGAGCCGAACAACATTCCAAATCACAGCAAAGCGCACAGATAGGGGTATCGAAATTTGCGTTGAAGATGACGGGCCCGG
>NZ_CANLDZ010000063.1:0-2572 GCF_947489545.1 uncultured Ruegeria sp.
TGCCCACAAAGGCCTAAACAACGCAATCGAAGTGTCGCATAGACCGACCCGGAAACGAAAGAAGATATTTGGGCGTTTCAAATCACATCGCCAAGCACAGAGGTTTCTATCTGTGCATGACCAGATCAAATTAGTATTCCGTCCCCGCAGATATCAACTCACCGCAAACTTGTATCAACACCACATTCCGATACGTTCAGCCTCTGGGAGGTGTACATCTCTGAAATGACGACCTGAGTGCGGCTTGACAACACTTGTCATGCCGCCTCAAACAATTTGGCAATAGCGTTCCATGACTGATCCTCCGATCCGCCATGCCCTCCCATTATGACAACCCGACGTTGGCAGATAATCACATCACCGGATGCAGCGCTGCATCCGAAGTCTGGAACGTGCCCATTCTCTCGAGTTTTGTAGTATGATCAAATGGCGGCTAACCACGCCAGATTTGAAGAGTAGAGAAGGTACTCAGTTGAGTATATCGACTACTGCCCCTATCAGGTTCAACACCTCGTGCGTCTGCCGGTTCACCTGATAAACATAGTCTCCGGCACGCACATAGTAGCCGTTTCGCCGCAGGCCATATCTGTTGGGATCGTCGATACGAACATACCCATTGTAGATGAAATCCCCAACCCGGTATCGTTTGACCTGGCCAGGTGGAACGCATGGAACAGCTTTCTTGGCCAAGCCCGGTGGGCAATGTCCGGCCTTGGATTTCACGAGAACAGGCTGCATTGTTGTGTGTGACTCGATAATTTGTTTGAGCTTGTGAGGCTGCGCATTAAAACTCGCGCTCGCAACCGGCGCGGTCTGAATGATGAATAGCGCCGCCGCGATTCCCAAAACCGTTTTCATCTTTTTTGCCTCCTTTGGCTTCATATCCTAGTTATGATCCCCGTTCGGATTTGACCAACCCTTAGGCGGAGACTGGCTTGCTACTGGCGTCTTCTGCTATGATGGTTGGTTCGTTTGGCACGACATTCTCACCTAACGACCTTCCAAACCGTCAAATTGGAAAGCGGCAATAGAAGTGTCGCGCGGTCAGACAATTCATGTGTTCTTATTTCGCAAACAACATTAACCGAACATGAACAGTTTATTCTTAGTGCGTTCAACCACGCTGGGGCACTGTGGTCAGGTCAAATCGAACGAAACGTAAGTCGTTTGGTGGAAACGAGGGGAATAAGATGGTCAAGCCTGCCTTTGTGACTAAAGACCGCAGCACAACAGCTGCGATGCGGACCTCTGGTCAATCTGTTGAAGAGCGTCTGCAAACCACGATGAATTCGAGCAATGGTCGCTTCCCTCCTATCGATAACGCACTAACAAAGATCGTAAAAGACAAGCGGCTATCTGAGGCTCACCAAAACATCTGAAGGCAAATCAGTTGCCCCCCCGAACAATTCTCGATATTCGTCCTAAACATCAGAATTGCAATATGAATCCCGCCCTTTCCTGGGGCGGGGTTTATTTGTCGGTTAGCACGATCACCAAAAGCTAGTGTCTAACACTAAGAAAACGTCGACCAGCCCGCTCAACATCCGAAAGGCTCTTGGTCGTCCCAGCTGTCAGTACGTCCAAGAGTGGAGGCCAAAATTGGCCAAGAAGCTTCAGGTCATAGCCCCAGAAGCGATTTCACCTGCGCTTCAACGGCGTCGGTGACGGGCTTGTTGGCAGCTGCTTCCAGGGCCTCACGTTCAGCCAAATCTTGCGCTTCGACAAGCTCATTCAGTTCTTCCGCCTCTTCGACAGCTTCATTGTAGTCTATGGCGGCCTGTCTCTCGTCACTCAAACTCCGGGCGTCGTCGATTGAAGCACCCAAAGCGGCTTGGGCGTCTTCGAGTTGCGCTTCGATATCTGGATCCGTACCACCCGCGTCTTCCAAAGCCTGCTCCAGCTCATCTACCGTGTCCCGATTGGTTTGAACCTCACCCAACGCAGCTTCCAAATCATCCTCGATTTCTTGCACGGTCCGATCTGGTTGTTCCAACCCTGCTAAAACCTCTAGCTGTTCCACTAGATCCTCACGCAAGGGTTCACCGGCCAACACTGTGTCTCGGTAGGTGGCAATTCTGCCAACCCGCGAATTAGGAGAGGCATTGGCCAGTGCAGTTGGGCTTGCATTGGCTGCATTCAACGCGCCCAATTCAGATGGATGAGCGCCAAGCAGCGCAGCCATACGGTTACCCTTGGCGCGGGAAACGGGGCGTTTCGACTCCTCCACGATCGCAGTCTGGTGGGTTGGTTTTTGCGCCCCCTGAGTTGTCACAGCGGTCGTTCGAGGGGAACCAGTTTTCCGGGCTTTGCTATTCCCGCTGAATAGGTCTTTCAGTGAGAACCCCCCGCCTTTCTTCTGACCAGCCCCAGCAGAGCGAGACTTTATTTTTTGCGATCCAGATTTCCCGACCTTGCTTCCGCCACCGCCTTTGGCAGCCGCGCCGTGATCACCGCCATTTCCTTTGGCCCCATTGCTGTTTCCACCGCCATTGCCGTTACCGTTTCCACCGCCGTTGCCATTGCCATTTCCACCGCCGTTGCCATTGCCATTTCCACCGCCGTTGCCATTGCC
>NZ_CANLDZ010000064.1:0-2258 GCF_947489545.1 uncultured Ruegeria sp.
ATCGGTTCATCGGTTCATCGGTTCATCGGTTCATCGGTTCATCGGTTCATCGGTTCATCGGTTCATCGGTTCAGAGCCGTCGCTGCGCCCCGGCGCAGACAGCAGCACTTACCGGCTAAATCATCCTTACATTCTGACACCCGGCCTCAGGCCGACTATCACTCATGGCCTGACGCGTTCGTCCCTGGCCGCCGTGACGCGTGCTGTGGCTGTGCGCGGTTTGGGGTCTGATGTGGTCCCCTCGCACTTTAACACCACTGGCTCGGACGACGCGGACGCAGCACCGCTAATCACCGGCGCCGGTTGGTGTCTGGTCGAAGCAACGCATCCGATCAATCCCAACATCAATTCCCGCATTTATGCCAACCAACTGCCTGCTCGGCAGAACAGGCGGTGCCTTTCACCGATCGTGTTCAAACACGTTGGCGATACACCTCACAGGAGAGTTTCAAAATGACAAACGCGCCTCTGGATATCCAGCCCGCCCTGCGAGCACGCAATGTCCTGGTTCGGGGCGGTCGCTTGACCAAGTTCAAGGGCCAGGTGGCAAGTATTGCGCCTGGGCTTTCGGTTGTGGCGACGGCTGCAGTGCTGTTCACCGGCAGCGCAGCACAGGCGGACGATGAGTGCGGCAGTCCGACTAACGGCGTCGTCACATGTGCCGCTGACGCTGACGATAGCACTCCTGTTGTCGACCCCTACGATGATGGCATCACCTATACCGGATCAAATAACTTAACTCTGGAACTCAACGACCCAGACATCACGGTGAATGGCTCCGGGGTGCAGGTGAATGGGACGGGTACGGCTAATCTTTCTGTGCGCATGGGCAGCGGGAAGGTCGATGGCGACAGTCACGGGGTTTCGGCGTTCACCACAGGTACTGGAAGTGTGCACGCCCAACTGGATGGTGACAAGGACGTCACTAAAGATAGTGACGATAACATCACAATCAACGAGCGCGATTTTGACGGGCTTAGGGCGAAGATTGTTAACACCGCAAGCACAAATAACGCAACAGCGACAATGACCGGAGGAAAGACTACCATTGCTGCCGGTTCAAATTCCAACGGGGTTTCAGCGTTCACCCATGGCAGTGCTGGCGTTGTGACTGCGGGAATGAGTGGAGGCTTAATCATCATCGAGCAGGTGGTAGGGACGGATACAGCCGCGGTCTACGCAGGTGCTCACGAAACGTTTTATGTAGGCACGGTGACGGCGGAAATGAGTGAAGCAGATAGCGAAATTCACACGAAGAATAACGGTGGTCTCGGCCTTCGGGCAACGACCCGTGCCACAAGCGAATTCTCCTTTGCAATTGCGCACATGAAGGGCGGAAAAATCACCACGGAAGGGGAGAATGCTTACGCGGTTGTGGCGGATTACGGGGGGAACAGACCATCAGCTGCGGTCCGAAGGAATATTAAGGCCAATATGACGGCGAAAATGACCGGAGGGACGATCGATAGCAGGGCAAGTACTGCGATTCGGGCGACGACCCCAGGCGTTGGCAATGCGTTAGCGGAAATGGATGGCATCAACAGCAGGATCACCACGAATGGAAACGGGGCGCACGGGCTTCGGGCGGCGAGCGGCCTCGCTGATAATGCATCCGGGGGGACGGCGACAGCGAGAATGAAAGCCGGGACTATCATCATTAACGGTGTAAATTCCAGTGGAGCTTCTGCGGCAGCCAATGACGAAAAAGGCGAAGCGCTGGTGGAAATGCGTGACGGCAAAATCACCGTGAATGGTGAAGGATCTTACGGGCTTTATTCGCGGATTGACAACCCGGACAATGAGGAAGAGGTGAAGGTGAAAATGATCGGGGGGTCTATCGAGACGAATAAGAGCGCCTCCTATGGGATTTTGGCGGACACCTCTGGCTTTGGTGATGTGATTGTGGAGATGGATGCAGGCACAGTCACCACGCGTGGGAATGGGTCTCACGGGATCTGGGCGGAATCAGAAGCGCAAGCGCAGGCGAATAGGATGCGGACTGATCCGGGTTCGGCGACGCAGGCGAAGGCGTTTGTCACCGTGGGTGCGCTTGCCGAGGTCACAGCTGAAGGAGTGGATTCAGACGGGATTCGCGTTTCAGGGAATGAGGTGGATGCGGATGACAACGCCAGCACCTCATTCGACAGGGTTACGCTCGGCGTAAGAGGCTTTGACATAGACGTGGACGGGACTGTGAAGGGCGGATCAGGAAACGGCGCTGCGATCCGAACGATGTCCAGCGACACCGGGACAATTGA
>NZ_CANLDZ010000065.1:0-1779 GCF_947489545.1 uncultured Ruegeria sp.
ATGAAGATGACGACGGAAGAGGCTTTTGTTAAGGTTTTGCAGAAGCACGGGATTGAGCATGCGTTTGGGATCATTGGTTCTGCGATGATGCCGATTTCTGATTTGTTCCCGCAAGCTGGGATCATGTTCTGGGACTGTGCGCATGAAGGCAGCGCTGGGATGATGGCGGATGGCTACACCCGTGCCACCGGCAAGATGTCGATGATGATTGCGCAGAACGGCCCGGGCATCACCAATTTTGTCACCGCGGTGAAGACCGCGTATTGGAACCACACCCCGCTGCTGCTGGTCACGCCGCAGGCGGCGAACAAGACCATCGGTCAGGGTGGCTTCCAGGAAGTTGAACAGATGAAGCTGTTCGAAGACATGGTGGCGTATCAGGAAGAGGTCCGCGACCCGACCCGTGTTGCCGAAGTCCTGACCCGTGTCATCAGCCAGGCCAAGCGTCTTTCCGGCCCGGCGCAGCTGAACATCCCGCGCGACTTCTGGACGCAAGTGGTCGACATCGAAATTCCCGATCCGGTCGAGTTTGAACGCAGCCCCGGTGGCGAGAACTCGGTGGCCAAAGCAGCCGAGATCCTGTCGAACGCCAAAAACCCCGTCATCCTGAACGGCGCGGGCGTGGTTCTGTCCGAGGGCGGCATCGATGCTTCGATGGCTCTGGCTGAGCGTCTGGATGCACCGGTCTGCGTTGGCTATCAGCACAATGACGCCTTCCCCGGCAACCACCCGCTGTTTGCTGGCCCGCTGGGCTATAACGGCTCGAAAGCCGGGATGGAGCTGATCAAGGAGGCGGATGTTGTTCTGGCCCTTGGCACCCGTCTGAACCCGTTCTCGACCCTGCCCGGATATGGCATGAATTACTGGCCCGAAGAGGCCACCATCATTCAGGTGGACATCAACCCGGACCGCATCGGCCTGACCAAGAAGGTCACTGTCGGGATCGTCGGCGACGCGGCCAAAGTGGCCAAGGGCATCCAGCGCCAGCTGTCTGACGAGGCAGGCAATGCCGGCCGTGCAGAGCGCAAAGCCAACATCGCGAAAAAGAAATCGGCCTGGGCACAGGAACTGACCTCGCTGACGCATGAGCAGGACGATCCGGGCACCAGCTGGAACCAGCGCGCGCGCGACGCCAAACCCGACTGGATGAGCCCGCGCATGGCGTGGCGCGCAATCCAGCAGGCCCTGCCGCGCGAGGCGATCATTTCGTCCGACATCGGCAACAACTGTGCCATCGGCAACGCCTATCCTGACTTTGACGAAGGCCGCAAATATCTGGCGCCTGGCCTGTTCGGCCCTTGCGGCTATGGTCTGCCGGCCATCGTTGGCGCCAAGATCGGTCAGCCGGACGTTCCGGTGGTGGGCTTTGCCGGTGACGGCGCCTTTGGCATTGCGGTGAATGAGCTGACTGCGATTGGCCGCCAGGAATGGCCCGCCGTGACCCAGATTGTGTTCCGCAACTACCAGTGGGGCGCGGAAAAGCGCAACTCGACCCTGTGGTTCAACGACAACTTCGTGGGCACGGAACTGGACACCAAGGTCTCTTATGCCGGTATCGCCAACGCCTGCGGTCTGAAGGGCGTCATCGCACGTACCCAGGACGAGCTGACCGCGGCCCTGAACCAGGCGATCACGGACCAGAAGAACGGCATCACCACGCTGATCGAAGCCATGATCAACCAGGAGCTGGGCGAACCCTTCCGCCGCGACGCCATGAAAAAACCCGTCGCAGTCGCAGGCGTCAGCGCAAACGACATGACACCTCAAATACAAGCGTAG
>NZ_CANLDZ010000066.1:0-1555 GCF_947489545.1 uncultured Ruegeria sp.
GGCGCCGCGGACAACAGGACCGGCGCTGCCGCGCGGGCGGCCGTAAAAACGGCCAGCGCTAGCGTCGTATTGGGCACTCTGAAGCTGAAGCCGTTTTCTGATCTGAGCTGCACGACAAAATTGCCTCGCCTGTTAACCCCGGCCCCGCGTGCGCAGGGCCGGGGGGCAAGACGCAGGCGCTTCACCGTGCCAGGGCTATCCAATCGTACACTCCGCGTGATTGGCAGCTGTTCCGCTTTCTCTTTCCGCGGGGGTGTGCTGCCGTTCTGGCAGAGGTCCGCCACCGCGCCAAGGATCACAAAACTTTTGCAGGGCTCGAGGATCACAGGTCAGGTCCTATATGGCCCGGCCATCCGCTCCGGCTACCGGCGCTCTCGCAATTCAAGGGTAAACATGCCACGCAGGCGCGGCCCTTGACCTGCGAGGCCCTGCAAGCAGGGCACCACGCCGCCAACCTGCACAGATGCCCTCTCTTCGACTTCACATCTATCGACGGTGCGCGTGGCCTGCCTGCAAAACTCTTGCGCCCAGCAAGCTGGCGGCTGCGCCGTCCTTGTCACGGCGTCTGCCCTCAGCCCGCCCGTCAGCACACCCCCGCAACGGCGCGGGCGGAGAGCTTAGGAGAATACGCACATGCTGGGTAAAAGCGCGACCGTATACGACCAGATCGAACTGTTCGGCCTGACCGAAACCGACGACGACCTGCCAATTCCGAATGACGACGAATTGCGCACTGATCTGATGCAACGCACCTTTGACGCCCTGTTTGAAGGGATGACAGGCACCGGCCTGCACCGCGAAATTGAACCCATCGCCTATGGTCTGGCGTCGCTGATCTTTCGCCGCCGTAACGCAATCCAAAAGCAACTGAGCGATACTAGCGATAGCCTGCGCGGCCTCATTCGCGCCGCCGACGGGTCCGAAGTCCTCGAAACTCAAATGGACGAGTTGCAGCGCAAGGCAGACCGCTTTTCCGATCTGCTGGACGCGCTCGACATCATGGCCGAAACCGCCGCCCAGTGTTACGAGCAGCAAACCGGCGCGGCCTTCCTTCCCGCTGCCAATGGTCGAACCTCGCGTCTTGCCCATCTGACCGGAACCGTGTTCGAGGCGCATAAATGGCTGGAAGCGCATGAACGCGAACAGGCGGCACAATTTGAGATCGAAGGCACCCCCCTAGCCATCGCCGGGGATCGCGATTGGATGGATCATGAATATGTCTGGGCCACGCTGGACAAAATCCGGGGCCGCTTCAAGGAGACCTTCGCGACAGAACTCATCCTGTACCACAAGGCGGATAAAAAAGGCGTGGACGCCATCGCCGCCGCGTGGGCGCGCAATCGCAAAGTGCCTCAAGTGACATTCCAGCCCAACTGGCGCGCATTCGGCAAAAGCGCAGGCTTCAAAGCCATCGACCAAATGCTCGACACCCCCAAGCCACTCGGCGGCGTTGTCATCTTCGGCAAAACCGGCATCGCCCTGAACTTGGCCGACAAGGCAGAACGCAAAGGCATCAAGGCAATGCGCGTTGACCCGCCCGCAAAACCGAAATCCT
>NZ_CANLDZ010000067.1:0-1411 GCF_947489545.1 uncultured Ruegeria sp.
GTGCCCAATACGACGCTAGCGCTGGCCGTTTTTACGGCCGCCCGCGCGGCAGCGCCGGTCCTGTTGTCCGCGGCGCCGGCGGTGCCGTGGATCAACAGGACACTCAGACCGGCCTTCGAAAAGTGTCTGGATTATCGGTTTTGCAGGCCGATGTTAGCGGCGTCGGGTGAAGTTACCATTGCGGGTTCTGGCAAGATGCAATAGCGCTGCCAAGTTCATTTTACTTTAGCGAGCGTCTCTTAGATGGATCTTGCAATTGCATTAGTTGTCATTCTGGTGGGTGTTTGCGTTGCTTGGGCAGTTTCAAACCGGACCCTTAGAAAGTGGATTATTGGTATTTCCATCTGGATCAGTGTGCCTGCTGGAGTCCTTATTTCAATGCGGATTTGGTTCTATGTTGCGAAGCTGGGTGGCTGTCATCCCAGCGCCCGCGCTCCGATAGACTGCGTTGTTTATGGATTTGATGTAAGCGATTCCATAAATGGTCTGGTCTTTTCTGGCTACACAGTCGCGTTTGTGGTGCTGCCCTGGTTTATTATTGGTGGCATCTGTATCAGCGCTTGCGCGCTCATTCAGTTGTTTCGGAATATTCGAAAAGACTTTTTTGAGTGATTGGCCAAAGGTCGATAGTGAAGCGACAACTCCTATACGCGATCTAATCCCCCGGAAAATACCCGGCCATAAGGCCGGGGAAGATATTCACGCGGCCATCATCTGAAGGCGCTCCCAATCCCGCACCTGGGCACGGGGCTCGAAGACATCGTTGATCTTACAGGTCTTCCCGAAGTTGCGTTCGTAGGCCTTCAGGAAAACAGGCGCATCGCTGTCTTCCTCGAGCGCGAGAGTGCCATCGCCACCGACGTAGCTAAAGGGGCTGAAGGAGCCAAGGTTCAACCCGACGGTCCCGATCCACTGGGGCGCAACAATAAGCCAGCTGTGACCGGGATCGGACAGAAAGATGAAGGTGACGTTCGGCAAAAGGGGGTTCGACATTGGTCGTGCCTCTTGTTGAAGAGTTTAGGAGAGCTGCAGGCGTGGCGCCTGCAGCCCTTGATCGGGGATCGAAATCAGGCGGTTACGGGCATCAGCGGGATGATCCGGTATTCGCCTGCGCCGGTTTCCTCATCTTTGACCGCATTCGCACGCACCACGCCCTGTTGCAGGTTCAATGCCAGCGAAAAGTAGTCGTTGCCGGCTCGACTTTGGGATGCCCAGGCCGAACCAATGCGAATGGCACGGTTTTTCGGCGTGAGGGCCTCGATCACGTAATCGGGGTGGCTGTCCTTGCGCTTGTGCGTATTGGGAACCATGGTGAACGGGAAGTCGAAGGCCACCGAAGCGATCTCGCCTGCAAATGCGTCGTCTGCGTCCATACGGGTCAGTTTGCCATCAATCATAGTCTTGTCTCCAG
>NZ_CANLDZ010000068.1:0-1393 GCF_947489545.1 uncultured Ruegeria sp.
GCAGCGAACCGGGATGCGTCCGATATGCTCGTAGGTGGGTGGCGCTAATCTACGTCGATGGCAAGGTAGTGAGGCCCTCTGAACTTCTGTTCATTTTCGACAGGAACTCCTACTCTGAGGAGCTCAAGAAGTTCCAGAATTCCGAGGTTGATTTTGAAGCTGAAGCCACCTGATCTCTGACCGGCGTCTGCGGCGAGATAACTATTTTGCTTCCCGCCGCGTTACTCGGAAATCACCCGAGCGAACTCGATCAACGGCTCAAATTCAAACCCATCCGCTGCCCGAAGCGCCGCGATATACCGCGCCCGGTGGTCGCTGTTGGAATTGAGCGTTCCGCCGCCTGACCAGTCGAGAAAGACATCCGGATCGATTGTAGCCAGGTAGGCATCTGCCATGATCCTTGCCCAGCGTCCGTTGCCATTTGCAAAGGGATGTATCCAGACCAGCTTGTGGTGGAAGCGTGCAATGGCTTCGAGCGGCTCGTAGGTGCCGTTCTCGCGCCAGTATCGGGCATCGTCGAGGCAGGTGCGCATCTCGGTCGAAATGTGCCAGACTTGCACGCCGATATTCTTCTCGGTCAGGCGGTAGACGCCAGCCCAATTCCAGACCTGGCCGAACAATCGCTTGTGAACTTCGCGGACGGTATCGTCGGTAAGGATGTCGTAGGACTTGCGTCGCCGACCTAGCCAGGTCAGCCCCTCAATGATGTTCTCTCCCTCCAGCTCATTCAACTCTCCGCGCGTGGTGATGTGCTTGGCCCTTAGGCCAAGAAACTCGTCCGGTGTCAGGGGTGTTGCGCCGTTGGGTTCGTGCAGTTCCAAGGTCACTTCCAGAAATCCCTCGGCATCTCACGTGCGATTTCCTTCGCAAGCTCCTCAATCATCTCTTCCTGGCTGCGCAGGCCTTCGATCTGCTCCTCCAAGGCCATGTGTGTGCGGGTGCGTTGTATGATGCGTTTGGCCTTCTTGCGGGCTTGAGCCATAACGATCTCCTCGACTGCTCCATTGCGCGGAATGATCGCGTAGATCAGTTTACCGCCCATCGCCTCAGCCATCTTGTCCAGCTGGTTAACGGAGATTGTTCCAGCCTTTTCCTTTTGGATAGAGCTGTAGACGCTATTCCTGGACACGCCGAGCCGTTCGGCTAGCGCTGGCGCGCTCATGCCAATGGCTTCCTGGAAGGTCGCGATCCAACCTCCAATTGGCTTGGCGAAGGCCTGAGCCACTTGTCTGACCTGATTTATCTTGCCTTCGGCTTGCCGCTGTTTTGCGCTTGAAACGGACATCTGCCAACCTATAGTTTTGCATATTTCTCTTCTATGTAATACCATAGTATGTCATATTTGTATAGTTTGCAATACTATAGCATGACTACTATGTTTATTTGCCATGCT
>NZ_CANLDZ010000069.1:0-1377 GCF_947489545.1 uncultured Ruegeria sp.
TGATGGGGTGGATGCCCCCTCCACGAACGGCATCGCAATGTGCCAATGTGGTGCTGTAACGCCACCACCATAGGGAGAAAGCATCCATGGACGACAATACCATTATCGGAGTTGATCTTGCAAAGAGCGTGTTTCAGCTACACGGGGCCACATGCGATGGAGCGGTTTTGTTCCGGAAAAAACTGACCCGAACCCAGTTTCAGAGGTTCATGCTTTCACACGCTCCTTGTCTGGTAGCGATGGAAGCCTGCTCAACGTCGCACTATTGGGCTCGTGTTCTTTCTGAAGCAGGCCATGATGTGCGCCTGTTGCCCCCAATTTATGTGAAGCCATTTGTTAAACGGCAAAAGAACGATGCAGCTGACGCTGAAGCGATTGTAGAAGCCGCTCTGCGGCCCAGTATGAGTTTTGTTGAACCGAAATCTGCTGATGAGCAGGCCCTGACGATGCTGGTACGCACCCGCGATCAGCTCGTCAGCCAGCGGACTGATACGATCAATGCTTTGCGCGGGCATATGGCGGAGTTTGGCCTCATTGCGCCAGCGAAAACGCGCAACCTCGGCAAACTACAGGCGATGGTAGACGCGACCGATGCCGACCTTCCTGCACTGGCCAGAAGTCTGGCACGACAACATTTTGATCGTATTGATAGTCTTTCATTGTACATTGATGACTTGACCCGCAAGATTGAAGCCTATGGAAAGCGCAACGCCCGAGTGCAACTATTGCGAACGATGCCAGGGGTTGGACCAATTGCTGCCATGGTGATTGAAGCTTTTGCACCTGACATGTCCTGCTTTGAAAACGGCCGCAGTTTCTCAGCCTGGCTTGGGCTGGTACCACGGCAACATTCGTCAGGTGGCAAAGCCCGGCTTGGGCGTACGACGAAGATGGGGCAGAAAGATATAAGGCGCTTACTCATCATCGGGGCGATGAGCCGGATCGGCAGTGCGGGGCGCAGAGGGACCAGTGATCCATGGATCATTTCCAAACTGGAGAGAAAACCGCGTATGTTGGCCGCAGTTGCCCTGGCAAACAAAATGGCGCGCCAGATCTGGGCAATGCTGACGAGGGGCAAAATCTACAACGCGACCGCGGCGAAGCCAGTATAGAATACAGGGTAGAGGTTATTCTGCCCTGGATGTAAGAAGTGCGATGAGAGATGGGTGTCGATTGATGAATTCTCGATCAGGAAAACCAGCTTCGGGCCCGGTGACATAGATCACGGCCAACTGATTTGGACCTGGTCGGCGAACAGACCATACCGGCCCGCGGCGTGTAAAAAGCCGCAATCAGAGGCCTGACACACGACCGCAATCAACGACGACAATCGCTCAGAAACTTCTTGCAAAACCGGGGGCATCCACACATGGCCCG
>NZ_CANLDZ010000070.1:0-1377 GCF_947489545.1 uncultured Ruegeria sp.
ATATGGACCCCGCCTTATTGCAACGGTCTGTTTGGTCTGATTTAGGATCACGATTGCTGACGTATATCCGGCTTCTGTGAGCGGCTCGATATTTCGTCACCGCGAGCCCCGATGGATTTCCGCTTGCTTCCCCCTCATTGGCTCCAAGGCATCAGCTTCGCTGCGCCGATCCACACACCAGGTTCAAGAAGCAACGGTTCGTGTCGTTGTCACCATCCCATGCCAAATTGCTGCAATATTCAGGTAGTCCGTTTGGTTTCTAAGCCTCCCCTTAACTGATGAACGTCGGTTGATACCCAGTGCGACCTAACAAGACAGCCCAGACGATCCTGGCGTTCTTGTTGGCGAGGGCGACAGCGACCACATTGGGGTGCCGCCGATCGCGCACCCGTTCGATCCACAGGCTTCGCGTGTCTGTTTTGCCACCTGCCTTCCTTAGAACTGCGCGAGCACCATGGATTAACAGGGTACGCAAGTATCGGTCTCCGCGTTTGCTGATCCCGAAGAGGCGGGATTTACCGCCGCTGGATCGCTGTTTGGGTACGAGCCCAAGCCATGCTGCAAATTGCCGTCCGTTCTTGAAGCACGTACGGTTACCCACGGCGGCAACCAGCGCCGTGGCCGTTATTGGCCCGATCCCCTCAATCCTACCAATACGTTGGCACATCTCGTTGGACCTAAAGAGGTCTCGGATGCGCTTTGTGTAAGCTGCAATGCGCTGATCCAATTCATTGAGTTCTTCGTGCACGTCACAGACCAATTCGACGAGCATCGCGCCCAGCATGTGATCAACACCGTCGGCAATCTGCGACAGTGTACGCCGGATCCTTGAGATGTCTCGGGCGACGATTATGCCATGCTCAGCCAACAGTCCCCGGATTTGGTTCACCAACCTGGTTCGGTCCGACACCAGTCTTTGACGGATACGATGAACGGCCTGGATCTCAAGCTGTTCCGCGGACTTGACCGGTACAAAGCGCATTGATGGTCGACCGATGGCTTCGCAGATCGCTTCGGCATCGTTTCGGTCATTCTTGTTGGATTTGACGTAGGAGGTCACAAACTGCGGTGAGATCAGGCGAACTTCATGACCAAGATCTGCAAAAACCTTTGCCCAGTAGTGCGATCCACCGCAGGCCTCCATTCCAACTATGCATGGCGGCAAATCAGCGAAGAACTGGGTGACAGCATCGCGTCGCAGCGTCTTTTTCAGAACCACTTCATCCTTCGCATTCACACCGTGAACCTCGAAGATGGTCTTCGCCAAGTCCAAACCAATCCGCAAAATCTCCATGATATGTCTCCTTGCTTTGCAAATGCGCAATGATCGCCGCCCGAGGGCGGCGGGGTCCATACCATTGGCTCCTGCAGAGCAAG
>NZ_CANLDZ010000071.1:0-1339 GCF_947489545.1 uncultured Ruegeria sp.
ACAAGGCGTTGAACGAAGCTGCTGGGATCTATGAGCTGGACACGGCTTACTTTGATAAAGGCTGGGTTGTCCCGCAGCGTTGGGTGCATCCGACCCCGATCCCAAGCTCTTTACCTGACGGCACGGCAACAGCGGATATCACCTGGCCTGTTGCATCCTTTAACTGGAACATCATCTGCAATACCGGAATGATCGTTGCGGCCCTTGCCGTTTCAGAAGCTGAGCCAGAATTGGCGAAGCAGATCATCGAAAGTGCTCAGATATCGCTTCGCAATGGGTTTGCGATGTTTGCCCCAGATGGAGCGTGGCCGGAAGGTCCAATGTATGGCGCTTTGGCTGCGCGGGACGCGGCCATCGCGATCACGTCTTTGGAAACCGTGCTCGGGCACGATTTTGATTTGTCCAAATCAGACGGGATGGCGAATTTTGGCGACTATCTTACTCATGTGACCGGGCCGACCGGCTTGTTATTCAACTACGGCGACAGCGACACAAACACTGATCTGGTCGCGTTGACCTGGCTTGCGTCGCGCTTTAACCGACCCGATTACAGTCGGCGGACCGCCGGTTCCAAACCCGTTTCACACGTTGCGCTGGATCTGATCTGGCGGCAAAACTCTGAGGAAAGACCTATCGACGGGCGACAAAACTCGTTCTGGTTCGGTGGGCTTGGACTTGTGATGATGCGATCCGCATGGGATGATCCAAAGGCGACATATGTCGGCTTCAAGGCCGGACCGCTACGCAGTCATCACAACAACCTTGATGCGGGAACATTTGTTCTTGAGACAAACGGAGTGAGATGGGCGACCGATCTTGGGATCGGAAACTACCACTTGCCCGGGTATTTCACCAACAAACGCTTTGACTATTATCGCACGGCGACAATCGGTCAGAACACACTGGTCTTTGGCTCTGCAAACCAGCAAACAACTGGTCGCGCACAGATTGAAGAGTTTGGGCAGTTCCCCGATTTCAACTTCACGATAGCGGACCTTTCTGAACCGTATGGCAGGCCCGTGGGCACCGTACGGCGTGGCATAGCCTTGATCGAAGGAAGTGCAGTTCTGATTCAAGACGAAATCGAGGGAAATCAAGCAGATCCGGTATTCTGGACCATGCATACCGAAGCGCAGGTTAGTATCGATGGGCAAACTGCGATCCTGCGAAAGGATGGGCAGGAATTACGAGCACGCGCTCTTTCACCGCCTGAGGCCCTTTTTACTTTACGTTCCGCAGACCCTTGCAAAACACCATATAACTCAGACTGCGCCAACCAGAACCCAAATTCTGGCGTCGGCAGATTGATGATTGATCTGCAGGCTCAGGACTCGGGCGC
>NZ_CANLDZ010000072.1:0-1272 GCF_947489545.1 uncultured Ruegeria sp.
TACAAGTTAGGATATAGGGGGAATTTGGCGCATAGGTTGGCGACTTCGGCTTTGACCTTGGCTTCGACGGCGGCGTTGCCGTCTTCGCCATTTGCGGCCAGGCCGTCGACGATCTCGATGATCCAGTCGGCGATCTGGCGGAACTCGGTCTCGCCAAAGCCGCGGGTGGTGCCGGCGGGGGACCCCAGACGGATGCCGCTGGTCACGGTTGGTTTTTCCGGGTCAAACGGCACGCCGTTCTTGTTGCAGGTGATATGCGCCCGGCCCAGGGCCTTGTCGACGATGTTGCCGGTCACGCCCTTGGGCCGCAGGTCGACCAGCACCACATGGGTGTCGGTGCCGTGGGTGACCGTGTCCAGACCACCCTTGATCAGCTGGTCCGACAGCGCCTGCGCGTTGGTCACGACCTGTTTGATGTAGTCCCTGAACTCGGGCCGCAGTGCCTCGCCAAAGGCCACCGCCTTGGCTGCGATCACATGCATCAGCGGGCCGCCCTGAATGCCCGGAAAGATCGCTGAATTCACTTTCTTAGCGATATCTTCATCATTGGTCAGGATCATGCCACCACGCGGGCCACGCAGGGTCTTGTGCGTGGTGGTTGTGGCCACATGTGCATGCGGGAACGGGCTGGGGTGTTCGCCCGCCGCCACCAGACCGGCGAAATGCGCCATATCAACATGGAGGTAGGCGCCGACCATATCAGCAATCTCGCGCATGCGGGCAAAGTCGATCCGGCGCGGGATGGCCGAGCCTCCGGCGATGATCAGCTTGGGGTTATGCTCTTTCGCCAGCGCCTCGACCTGATCATAGTCCAGCATGTTGTCTTCTTTGCGGACGCCGTATTGCACGGCGTTGAACCACTTGCCCGACTGGTTCGGGCGGGCGCCGTGGGTCAGGTGGCCACCGGCATCCAGGCTCATGCCCAGAATGGTGTCACCGGGTTTGATCAGCGCCTGGAACACGCCCTGATTGGCCTGAGAGCCCGAGTTCGGCTGGACGTTGGCGAAATCACAGCCAAACAGCTGTTTGGCGCGATCGATGGCGAGGTTCTCGGCGATATCGACAAACTGGCACCCGCCATAATAGCGCCGCCCGGGATAGCCTTCGGCGTATTTGTTGGTCATCACCGAACCCTGCGCCTCCATCACAGCGGCGGAGACGATGTTCTCGGATGCAATCAGTTCGATCTCATCACGCTGGCGACCCAGCTCGGACGTGATCGAGCCATAAAGCTCAGGGTCACGATCAGACAGGGACTGGGTGAAAAAACCG
>NZ_CANLDZ010000073.1:0-1270 GCF_947489545.1 uncultured Ruegeria sp.
CTCCCTATGGTGGTGGCGTTACAGCACCACATTGGCACATTGCGATGCCGTTCGTGGAGGGGGCATCCACCCCATCAATTGGGCCGTATTGCTTCGGCTTTGTCATTCGACACCTCCCGGCGCAACCTGCGCCAATTCTAGGTGGCCACCAAATCAAGGAAAAGCACACGACCGGATGCGGACACCGCCAGAACAGCTCTAGGCGCGGCTCTGGCGGAGATGTGTTTACGCGGCTACTTGTGTCGCGCGCATAAGATGTTGGGCATTCCAATCCGCATAACCAAGAATGGTCTGGCTATTCGCGACGGCCTGTTTCCATGCCTGAATATCCGCATCTTCGGGCTCAATCTCGACATCTTCGAGCAGAACGCCGTTCACCATCCAGGGCGTAATCGGCAGGGCTTTCAGCCAATCCACAACCGTCGGAATCCGGCGACAGTCTTCACGCACATGTTGTTCACCGATGAAGCAAACCGGAACCTTGCGACCCGCCCTGTTGGTGAGTGTCACGCCAAATACCCGCTCGCATTCGAATATCCCCAGTGTGTGGTGACGCAATGCTCTGTGTCCGGGCAAAGCCAGGTAGGATTTCGTTTCATCAAACCAGGCGTGAATCGCCAGATAATCGTTAGCAACACCGCCGAACTTGCGCGCGGAGCTTTCCGCGTGATGCCAGGAATGGGCCATATCAGACATCCTCGTGATCATAGTGGTTGGTATCAACGAAGCGGTCACTGTGGCTGACATCGATCTTGTCCTCCAGCACATCCCATACCACTTCACCACAACCTCCCTCGTTGATCTCGAATCCGGGATGCAGGGTGTACGGAACATCCCAAAGGAAGTCCTTTAGTTTTTTATCTTGTTCCGCATCCAGCTTGGCACCGTGCGGTTCAACCATCACGTCTTCGACATTACCGCTATCGCCATAGCCGTCATACGACGCCTCAACCCGCGTTACACCAGCCTCACGTAGAACGCCCAACATCGTTGTTCGCTCAGCCTTCAGTTGCTCTTTCCGTTCGCACGCCATTTTCTCCACGCGAGCGTTGATTTCAGACCAGTCCATTGGGTTTTCCTTTCCTGATTAAGTATGGAACACCCAAGCGAAAGGTCTCTCTTTCTCTGTTGGGCCGACGCCTGCCATGGGGGCAACAGCGGGTTTCTTCCGACACGGAAATGCCAGTCTTGTGTTGCTTCTTCCCAAGGTTATATGCAGCGCTCAAAACAAGAGCAGGACCGGAACATCCGATATGACCAACTGGCCCGA
>NZ_CANLDZ010000074.1:0-1040 GCF_947489545.1 uncultured Ruegeria sp.
TAACGAAGGTAAGGATGTCAGCAATGAAAATTAGTCGTCGTTTTTTCGTCACTGGAGCATCTGGACTCGCTATGACGGCCTTCATGCCGGTTGGTGGTTACGCACTTGCCATGGCTCCGGGGCAGGTTACACATCGGATTCTGGCTGCTGGTAAACTGAGCTTCCTAACTGAAAAGGCAGCTAAAGCTGCCGTTCTTCTGAGCATGAATGCAGAGGTCGAAAGGGACCTGAAGGAGCTCCAGGAAGCGCATGACGAATTCGACGACATCCTGCTTGGTTTCAAAGAGGGTAAGGGGTCTTCGGGCGTCGACCGTGAAAGATTTTATGCGGTCAACACTGCACTCAAAGACGTCGCAAATCTCTGGGCACCCTACCGGACCGCAGTTGAGGAAATCATTGCTGCCAGGTCAGTAGATGATGCGCATCTGAACATGATTGTGGGCAATGACGAAGTGCTTGAAGAGGCCTGCCAAGTCGTCGTTCGTAGATTGGAACAGGCTTACGGAGAAGTCGATATAGATGCGTCACTGGCCCTGGCCTTGGACTTTGCGGGCCGTCAACGGATGATTACCCAGAAGGTCTGTAAAGAAATTGCGCTCGCGGCGACCGGCAACGAAGCACAAGAACACCACGAGAAATTCAAGAAAAACGCCGCAAAATTTGGCAACATCGTCGATGCACTCATAGGCGGCGGCAATGAATATATTACAATGGCCAAACCTCCGAGTAAGGCTGCGCACAACGCGCTGACGCAAGTTCAGGGTCATTGGGCGGAACTTCAACCAACCGTTGAAGCTCTGGACAGCGTAGAGGTGCCTAGCCTTGATGATGTCGTGCATTTCTGCGCGGAAATGGATGTCCTGGAAGTTGAGTCCGAAAAAGCGGTCCTGGCTTACGAAGAAGCAATCAAGGCAATTTCCTAGCTGGGGATTGAGTATCGAGTCTCCGTTTGCGCGATACGTCAGACATCTGTGCCCGACTTAGAATATCGCGAAGTCACGCGCTTACTTCAATCCGGACCTCGGATGCTGGTCGTCTGA
>NZ_CANLDZ010000075.1:0-934 GCF_947489545.1 uncultured Ruegeria sp.
GTCCCGAGCTGCAGGCTCGGGATTTGCTCATATTACTCCCAACCTTTTAGGACAAGAAAACGCCACCACCAGTCACAAAATTCCCGTTGAATTTCAAATCGCTAATGGAGTCTAACTGGCGCAATATTGGAGAAAGTTTCCCACCACCGGCACGAAGGATGCGCGGTTCCCTTGGGAACCGCGGCCCGCGCGGCAGCGCCAGTCCTGCGGCAATGCGGACCCGAAGGGGCCGGGTTGGCGCGGGACACCCCTACCCGGCCGGGATCTGGAATAGGTTTGAAATGAGGGTGAAAGCGTCTTGGTTTGCGCAGGCCGCGAGTTATCCAGTTGTTGAGATTTCGACCTTGGGAGAAAGCGCTTTCGGCAGTCTTGCCGAAAGCGGTGTAATCTCGACGACCGGAGCAGACAACAAAGCGAACTCATCAGGCAGAGAGCGACTTGTCTGTGGGTAACTCGCGGCCGCGGGCGCTTTGCGGGCGCTCGGAGCGAAGCGACCCGTCCTGTTGGCGGTGTGGGGCGCTCTGCCCCGCTCAGCTACAGGACTACCTTCCCCGCCGCCGGGCCGCGTATCCCCTGACCCTCTGGCCTGACTTATGGCCAGACGATCTTTTCGACCAAGATGTCAATTTCTTGAGCGGTCAGTATGGGATACTGACAACAGGCGGTTGCGGTCATTTCTATATCTGGTGGCAGGTCATTGCCTGCCTGCCGCAAGAGTTGCAACCCGGCGAGGACTGCGGCTTGTTCCAATTCGTCTAAGGTCACGGTGGCGGCGATGAATTTAACCATTGGCTTTCGTCCTTTCGGGAATGTTGATAATAGCCGGGGGTGGTGCTCCCGGCTATTTTGCGTGGTTTAGGATTTCGGTTTTGCGGGCGGGTCAACGCGCATTGCCTTGATGCCTTTGCGTTCTGCCTTGTCGGCCAAGTTCAGG
>NZ_CANLDZ010000076.1:0-914 GCF_947489545.1 uncultured Ruegeria sp.
TCGGCTTCGAACTTGGTGTGCGGTGTTACCGAACCCGGCTTACACAGAACCTGGCCACGCTCAACGCCTTCACGGTCGATACCACGCAGCAGCGCGCCGATGTTGTCACCCGCTTCACCGCGGTCCAGCAGCTTGCGGAACATTTCAACACCGGTACAGGTGGTTTTCTTGGTGTCGCGGATGCCGACGATTTCGATCTCGTCGCCAACATTGATCACGCCACGCTCAACACGACCGGTCACAACGGTACCACGACCCGAGATCGAGAACACGTCTTCGACCGGCATCAGGAACGGCTGGTCAATAGCGCGCTCAGGCGTCGGGATGTACTCGTCCACGGCCGCCATCAGCTTGCGGATGGATTCCTCGCCAATCTCAGGGTTGTTGCCTTCCATCGCGGCCAGAGCCGAACCGGCAATGATCGGAATGTCGTCGCCAGGGTATTCATACGAAGACAGCAGCTCGCGGATTTCCATTTCCACCAGTTCCAGCAGCTCTTCGTCGTCAACCTGGTCCACTTTGTTCATGAACACGACCATGGTCGGGATGCCAACCTGGCGGCCCAGCAGGATGTGCTCGCGGGTCTGCGGCATCGGGCCGTCAGCAGCGTTCACAACCAGGATCGCGCCGTCCATCTGCGCCGCACCCGTGATCATGTTCTTGACGTAGTCGGCGTGGCCGGGGCAGTCAACATGGGCATAGTGACGGTTTTCGGTCTCGTATTCCACGTGGGCCGTCGAGATGGTGATACCACGCGCTTTTTCTTCCGGCGCACCGTCAATCTGGTCATACGCTTGGAAGTCACCAAAATACTTGGTGATCGCTGCGGTCAGCGTGGTCTTGCCGTGGTCAACGTGGCCAATCGTTCCAATGTTGACGTGCGGCTTATTACGCTCAAACTTTTCCTTTGCCAT
>NZ_CANLDZ010000077.1:0-909 GCF_947489545.1 uncultured Ruegeria sp.
TCAGACTGCGCCAACCAGAACCCAAATTCTGGCGTCGGCAGATTGATGATTGATCTGCAGGCTCAGGACTCGGGCGCGTCGCAAACAATCGCTGTTTTGTTTGACCGCGTCGGGGGCGCAGCTGACAACACGATCATCCCGCTGAGCGACTGGCGACTGCATGCCACTCTGTCGCAACCTGACCCAATAGAATAGACCCGTATTCGGGATGCCTTGTCGTCATCTGAAACGTCGTTTAGATCACAATTCTGGAGCCATAGCCACTCCGTTGGTGATAGAGCGCGGGTGTAGATTACGAACGTACCCGCGAGACATCTTCTTCAAGCTCCAATTTCGATGAGGAGGATGTAATCGACGACAAAGGACCAGCCAGAGATATGTCGTAAGTGGTGTTCGTGAGCACGCTGCGCAGACCGGATCGGTGAGTAAGGCACGCCGATATTTCGGAATTGGGAGCGCCGGTTTCTATCGCCGGCGGCATCTGTATGACAGCCACTGCGAAGCTGGCTTAATCAACAAGCGATCCGTCCCGCATATGGGCTCGTCGCGACTATTTACGTATGTTTTGTGGACTTATGTCTGTTGTGGCTCTGCCACAGAGCTTTACCACATCCTGTTGCTTCCACAGCGCTTCCAGCGTGGATTGCGGAACGCAAAAAGTCTCGCGAGTTGCGAGGCTAAGTGATTGTCTTTATGTGTTAACGTTTGGTTTCGGGGCGCGTGGTTTAGATCTGTGAGCTTGGGGTTATGAGCCTGACGAGGTGAGGACGTTAAGCAATTGATCCAGTGGATCAATTGTAGTCTAAACAGGCTGTTTTGGATTATCTGACGCTGGTTTCGGGGAGTAGGATTTGAACCTACGTTCCAGCGCTTTGCGCGTTCGTCAGGCAATCGATCCACTGGATTGAT
>NZ_CANLDZ010000078.1:0-901 GCF_947489545.1 uncultured Ruegeria sp.
CGTCATGGCCGAGACAAGCGAGAACTCACAGACTGTTCAGCCTGTGTTTTTCAAGTATTCCGCACAGCACTTCTTTGGCCTGAAGCCGGTGTTGTCTATGGCGTTCGCGTGCTTCATTTGCCTTTCCTTCTTGGATCGCCCGCAGAACAGCCCGGTGGTCTTCGTTGGATTGCACTGGCAGCGGGCGGATGAACAGCGTGGTGGCCCGCGCCCTGCGTACCTGATCACTCATCATCGCGACGATGGCTTCAATCCGATGGTTCCTGCCAAGACGTACAAGCTCCTGGTGAAACAACTCGTCCGCCTCAGCCCACGCTTCCAGGTTTTCTGTTTCGATGGCCTGGTCCATCTGCGCAATCGACTGCTCAAGCACTTTGAGATCCTGTTTTGAATAGCCTGCTTCTGCGGCACGCTGGGCTGCGAGGCTTTCTAACTCGGTCAGGATGTCATAAATCTCACGCATGTCTTCGGATGAGACGGGCAGGATCCGAACCCCTTTCCGAGGGCGCATTTCCAGCAGGCCACGGCTTTCCAGCATGAGTGCAGCTTCGCGGACCGGGGTTCGTGACATGCCCAATGTCTGGGCAAGCTCTGATTCCAGATGGTCGGTTCCGGCGGCCAGTTCTCCGGAGACTATCATCCGCCGCAGCTCTCTTACGGCGCGCTGCGTGCTGGAAAGGGTTTTGCTGCTTTGGTCCTTCACGGCGTCTCCAGCGTGATCTTTCTTCCTTCCGCGGCTGAGCGGTAGATGGTCTCTTCGATGCGGATCACGTCCAGATAGTCCGGGGCAGTGTTTTCCAGCGGCGTGCCATTTAGAAGGCCCGAAATGACATGACTTTGCAAGGCATGGACGCAATCACCACCAAATCCATCATGCGTGCTTGGTGGTAGAATTTGCTGC
>NZ_CANLDZ010000079.1:0-853 GCF_947489545.1 uncultured Ruegeria sp.
AGGCTCCAGACTCATTGATTTACAGCCAGAATAGGACTGTAGCAGCGAGAGCGATGGCCGAGAGGAATACCTTTGGGCATCTGTCATATCGGGTGGCGACGCGCCGCCAATCCTTCAGGCGTCCGAACATGATCTCAATGCGGTTGCGTCGTTTGTAGCGGCGCTTGTCGTATCGGACAGGCTTGTCGCGTGACTTTCGACCTGGGATACAGGGCTTTATTCCCCTGTCATTAAGGGCTTCGCGGAACCAATCTGCGTCATAACCTCGATCTCCCAGCAGCCAGTCAGCCGGTGGCAGACTGTTCACCAGAGCCCTGGCGCCCGTGTAATCGCTCACCTGCCCAGCGGATATGAAGAAGCGGATGGGGCGTCCCAGACTGTCAGTAACAGCGTGCAGTTTCGTATTCATGCCACCCTTGGTGCGCCCTATCAGCCTGCCACGCCCCCCTTTTTCAACCGCAGGCTGGAAGCCGTGCGGTGCGCTTTGAGGTATGTTGCGTCAATCATGATGGTCTTATGATCGGTTCCCTGCGTAGCCAGCCCGTTCATGATCCGAGCGAACACACCCATATCGCTCCATCGTTTCCAGCGATTGTACAGTGTCTTTGGCGGCCCATATTCGCGCGGCGCATCGGACCAGCGTAACCCATTGCGATTGATGAAGATAATTCCACTCAGAACGCGTCGATCATCAACCCTCGGCTTACCATGACTCTTTGGAAAGTAAGGCTGAAGCCGCGCCATCTGCTCGTCAGTCAACCAGAATAGATTGCTCATGTTATACCCCTGAAACTCACGGGTATGAATCACGCAGGCGGGATGACGGCAACCAAATTAATAGGTCCAGAACCTA
>NZ_CANLDZ010000080.1:0-825 GCF_947489545.1 uncultured Ruegeria sp.
AAATACGGGCCTTGATCGCAGTACTTGACGTATCGCCCTGCTGCCAGTCACGAGAGCTCCAGGTAACGATGAAATTGCCATTGGAGAGGGCTGTTACACTCGGGTCGCTCTGATCTCTGTTGGTAAATTCATTGACGCGGAACTCACTGACGATCTCGACACCGTTTGCGTCAAATATACGGGCCTTGATGGCAGTAGTTGACGTATCGCCTTGCTGTTGGTCCCGGGACTGCCACGTTACGACAAAATTACCATTGGCCAGTTCTGTAACACTTGGGTTGTTTTGAGTGCTATTGGTAAACTCATTGACCAGGAATTCACTTGTACCAACGATATCATCAGCCGCGACAGGTGCATCGTTGACTGGTGTTATCTCAAGCTCAAAGGAACTGCTGGCTGAAAGAGACCCGTCGCTGGCCGTCACCATTACATTCAATATTCCGTTGGCGTTCTGGGGCGGTGTGCCTGAGAAACTTCCCGAGGCAGCATCAAACACCAACCAGTAAGGCAGCGAGGCACCATTGCTAAGCGTCGCACTTAGGGTCAGCGCATCGCCATCCACATCCGTAAATGCATTCGCTGGCAGTACGAAGCTCACAGCTTCATCTTCTGCTGAAGACTGATGAGGCAATGCAATTGCCAGAACGGGTGCATTGTTCATAACGGTCATTAAGTTCTCCAATTCAATCTGGTGAGCAATTGGGGTGATCTCGTTTGCATGCTGAATGCGCGGGTACCGGGCTCTACGGTTCTGGAGAGTTTTGTCGCTTTGATTTTTGCTGTCTGATTACCCGCGAATACGCCCAGCCAATTCGTCCCGCATCC
>NZ_CANLDZ010000081.1:0-805 GCF_947489545.1 uncultured Ruegeria sp.
GAGCCCACAGTAGGCATTTGTTTCATCGGTGCTGACGCCAAACAAGTTGGTTCAATTTGTCGGTCGCAATACCGAACTCTTCTATGCAGTATGTGGATCAATCCCCCAGAATAAGAATCTATCGGAGAAGATAAAATTGCGTATCTTGATTTTGGTGATTGCATTTGTGGCGTTTCCATTGGCGGCCGTTGCCGAAACATCCTCAGTCAGATGCGGCTTCTTCGAGGTCCCCCCAGACAGCGAAGCTCTTGTTTTTGACAGAAGCGGAGGCATTAAGCGGAAACTAGGTCCTGGGCGACAACGTTGCATACCCTTCCTTGAGACCGTTTCAATTGTAAATACTCTGAGGGAACGCCGCCAAGACATCGAGAGTCTATGGTCGGCTGACCGATGCAACGTCACAGCATCAGTGATTTGGCGTGTTTCCGATTTGGAAAAATACCATACCAAAGGAGGAGAAGTAGCCGCCGTCTCCATGATCCAAAGCTTGGCTTTGGAAGCTCTTAAGACTGCGGAAACCTCCGGAAATGATATAGAGGCAGTTTCACAGGACATACATGCTGCGCTTCGTCATAAACGTCCAGCCTTTGAGGAATTTGGAGTAGCATTATATCGTTCTTATTCAAACGTGGATTGCGGCGCTTATTAGTAATTGAGTATTCGGGTCGAAAGTCGGCTTTGTACCGCATAGCTGCTGTCCATTGCTCCAAAACACTGCATCTTTGATCTAAAGTCCGCTTCCTGTGCATTGCCGCCGTCGCTGAGGCCCAGTGCTGCAAAGGCAGCGAAGGTCTGCTTTGTGGCC
>NZ_CANLDZ010000082.1:0-692 GCF_947489545.1 uncultured Ruegeria sp.
TCAGATGCGGGAGAACTCTCTTGAACGCTGAGCTCCGGAGTGTTTCCACTCAGCTCATTGGCAAAGTCTTCAAACGCGGGAGCTTGAGCCTGGTATGCCGCTGTCCGCGCCGCCTTGGATGGCCGATCCATTTGATAGACTCGGGCTGGGCCGGGCTTTATTGGCTCCGGCCTCATCGCACCCAGGGTTGCATCAGAAACAGTGGTTGACGCCCTATGCCCTGCATCAGCCAGAGCATGCTTCAAAGCCGAGACGATCAACCCTCGAGCCACACCTGGGTCGCGGAACCGAACCTCAGATTTCGCAGGATGCACATTGACGTCCACCAGTGTGGGTTCGCAGTCTATGAAGAGTGCCGCAGCGGGGTGGCGATCGCGACTTAGAAAATCGGAATAGGCCGCCCGAAGCGCCCCTATCAACATCTTGTCACGTACCGGACGACCGTTGACGAAAAGGAACTGCGCCACTGCAGCACCGCGGGAATATGTTGGAAGGGCCGCATATCCATAAAGCCGAAGCCCATCCCGTGTCGCATCGATCCGCAATGCGTTGTCCGCGAAGTCTCTGCCCAGCACTTTCGCAAGCCTCGCGTGCAGTGCATCAAACAAGTCGCCACTCTCACGATCTGCCCGGAAGACAACACGTCCCTCGCCTCCACCAGACACGTCTCGCAAGACAAACGTAATTGAGGG
>NZ_CANLDZ010000083.1:0-595 GCF_947489545.1 uncultured Ruegeria sp.
GGCTCGGGAAGCAGCGTTGTTGCCCTGGATACGGTTTTGGACAGCGGTGGTCCTGGCTCCGACAGGCTCGTGATCACCGGCGATACGTCAGGCCAGACGATGCTGTCGCTGGCCGGCGTGGACAGCTCCGGCGCAGAGGTGACAGAGCTTGAGATCGACGTGGTCTCTGTGGGCGGGCAGTCTGACGGAACCTTCACCCTTATGGACGGCAACCATGTCACTTCGGATGGGGAACAGGCGGTGATCGCAGGTGCCTACCTCTATACACTGGCCGAGACAGGCCGCGGCTGGGCCTTAAGCGCGCGGTCAGAGGCAGGGGGGCCGGTCTATCAACCTTCTGCGCCGATCTATGACAGCTATGGCCAGTCGCTGCTGGCGCTGAATGGCCCCGCATCGCTGCGCAGCCGGGGCAGCTTGGAAGACTTCCGGAGCCTGGCCTGGGACGGTGGCCCAGCCACGCAAAGCGCAGGCTCGCCGCTGTGGTTCCGGATGGGGACAGAACAGATCACATTGTCTGAAGAGCACAGCACAACAGGTGCGGCGCTCGACAGCAGTGTCTGGGAGTTGGAGATCGGTGGGGATGTTGTCCTGAGCG
>NZ_CANLDZ010000084.1:0-581 GCF_947489545.1 uncultured Ruegeria sp.
GAGGCCCACCGATGCGGCGTGCGCCAGCAGTTCGAGCTGCATTTGAAAGATTGGCTGCGCCTGCCGCTGGATGAGATCACCAAGTCGATGGTTGTTGAGCGTCACGGATCCATGGCGGCAACGCCATCTTCGGCCAATCACCTTTTGAAATACTTCCGGACGGTCTGGAACCATGCGCGCCGTATTCATGACTTGCCGGAAAGCCCGACGATGGCCATCGAATGGTATGAAGAAAAGCCA
The DNA here is from genome assembly GCF_947489545.1 of uncultured Ruegeria sp. NCBI lineage: Bacteria > Pseudomonadati > Pseudomonadota > Alphaproteobacteria > Rhodobacterales > Roseobacteraceae > Ruegeria > uncultured Ruegeria sp. Next base: position 241 of record NZ_CANLDZ010000084.1, read on the forward strand.
GAAGGAGCGATCATCGATGATTTACGTATCTGGCGACAAGCAGTGGACGATCTCTACAACCCGATTCACAAGGTCTTCTACGAGCTGCTTTTGTTCACAGGCTTTCGCAAAACCGAGGCGTTGACATTGGAATGGAAGCAGATTCATGAAGATCACATCCATTTGCCGATGACCAAGAATGGGCGCAGCTTTGATCTTCCCATTTCACAGGTACATCACGAGATACTGGCCCCTGTGCGCGGTTTGCATCGGCAATGGGTGTTTCCGTCACCCAAATCCCCCACGGGTCATCTGAAGGGACCTGAGCGCATGCAATGGTCCAGCCACGCCCATCGTCGAAC
>NZ_CANLDZ010000085.1:0-519 GCF_947489545.1 uncultured Ruegeria sp.
GTGCCCAATACGACGCTAGCGCTGGCCGTTTTTACGGCCGCCCGCGCGGCAGCGCCGGTCCTGTTGTCCGCGGCGCCAGGGGTGCCGTGGATCAACAGGACACTCAGACCGGTTTTCGGATCCGGAGAGAGGACAGACACCAACTATGTCGGCGTCTGCCACAAGCTGTCTGGAAGATCACGCGGCGGCCTGCTGCAGAGTTTGCCAATCCCGCACCTGGGCACGGGGCTCGAAGACATCGTTGATCTTACAGGTCTTCCCGAAGTTGCCTTCGTAGGCCTTCAGAAAAACAGGCGCATCGCTGTCTTCCTCGAGCGTGAGAGTGCCATCGTCACCGACGTAGCTAAAGGGGCTGAAGGAGCCAAGGTTCAACCCGACGGTCTCGATCCACTGGGGCGCAACAATAAGCCAGCTGTGACCGGGATCGGACAGAAAGGTAAAAGTGACGTTCGGCAAAAGGGGGTTCGACATTGGTCGTGCCTCTTGTTGAAGAGTTTAGGAGAGCTGCAGGCGTGGCGC
>NZ_CANLDZ010000086.1:0-476 GCF_947489545.1 uncultured Ruegeria sp.
TGTGACTGGTGGTGGCGTTTTCTTGTCCTAAAAGGTTGGGAGTAATATGAGCAAATCCCGAGCCTGCAGCTCGGGACCGCGTGCTACTCGGCCGCCGGCTGCGCCGACGTCCTCCCCGAACCAATCACGCCCGGTCTCCCTGCGGCCCAGGTGCGCCGAAATCTGTCTCCACGGAGCCAGCTTTCAACGCGGCCGCATGGTCGCCCGAACATGCTTGTTTCGGCCCAGAGGGTAACGCCCACTTGTGCTACCTGCTTTGGAGATCCGTGCGAGGCGCACGGCTCACATTGATTTTTGGACTGTGCAGGGCACACGGGCACGCCCGCTTAGCCCCACCCTGGCATTATCATGATTGGCTGAGCAGACCGCTGGGGCGGTCTGCTGCGCATGTTTTCCCCGGCGTCAGGGGGCCGAAAATCTCTCGTATCTGATCCCGTCGTGGTGGAAGGCGCAAAAAGAGATCCGCGCCAGGGCGC
>NZ_CANLDZ010000087.1:0-472 GCF_947489545.1 uncultured Ruegeria sp.
CTAACCATACCCCCTTGGTTACAGCGTGGCGCGGTATGAACGGGGGTTTAGCTCTGACCGCGTCACGCACCCCAATACTTCCAAAAGGAAAAGCAGGCTTTGGGTTGGGTGTTTCAACCATCACAAGAGAGGTCTGCAAATGAAAATCTACACGGTAACAACAGACGATGAGAATGGCCCCAACGTTGCTGTATTTACCGATGAAGCCACAGCAGATAACGCCGCCATGGACTTCGTTAAGAGGAATTGGCGGCTTGATGATGGTCCTATGCCAGCGGATGTCATCGAGGCGCTCAAGGCCTACCAGGGCAAAGACCCGGAGAACCTGATCTGGTACGAGAGCCACGAGATCGACACATCCTCGGTCACGCATCCTATCATCCAGTCAGGTCCTACGATGCTTACGAGGTCCGAGGCGAGTAAGTTGATCTTGCGTCGGCACAAGTTACACTGCTGCGCGACAATCTGATGG
>NZ_CANLDZ010000088.1:0-470 GCF_947489545.1 uncultured Ruegeria sp.
CAGTGCAGACACAGATGTCACCGTCAGCGCATCCCCGTCGATATCGCTGTCATTGGCCAGAAGGGTGGCTGTCGCAAACTGGGTCACAACATCTTCCGTGATCGGAGTGGAACTCTGAGCCACATCATCAGCCGCGACAGGCGCGTCGTTGACAGGGGTAATCTCAAGCGCAAAGGTGCCGCTGGCTGAAAGCGACCCGTCACTGGCCGTCACTGTTACATTGACTTGCCCGGTATAGTCCTGGGGTGGTGTGCCTGAGAAGCTCCCGGAAGCCGCATCAAATACCAGCCAGCCCGGCAGGGCCGCACCCCCAACCATTGTTGCACTTAAGCTCAGCGCATCCCCGTCCACATCCGTGAATGCATTCGTCGGCAAAACAAAGCTCATGGCCTGATCTTCCGCGGAAGATTGAGGAGGCAATACAATCGCCAGAACAGGTGCATCATTGGTTCCGTGCACAACGAGTGAAA
>NZ_CANLDZ010000089.1:0-450 GCF_947489545.1 uncultured Ruegeria sp.
CGAAGCGATCTCGCCTGCAAATGCGTCGTCTGCGTCCATACGGGTCAGTTTGCCATCAATCATAGTCTTGTCTCCAGTTTTAAGGATTGGGTGTTTGGCCGATCGGCCGGGATTGCTTTCATGCCCCCTACCGGGGACACAAATTCACAAAGAACTCTTTTCCTTTACGGGCTGCTCGCAGCGGCATCGGAAGAGGTCAGTCCTGCAGCTCGACACAATCGGAAGCCATCTTGCCCGCATAGCGGCGTCGCTTGTCGGTTTTGATCTTCTGGATCCCTATGTCATGCGCGGTGGTAATGTCGTCGGCCTCGACTTCGATGCGGCAACTATGGTGGTTGCCCGAGGTCGTCATGTAATGGGCCGTGACCGAAAATCGCTTGCTGCTCATTACGTAGCCACTACGGTGCTTGGGATGGTCAGCGTTTCGCCTGCCAGCAGCTGCTTCAGCTC
>NZ_CANLDZ010000090.1:0-439 GCF_947489545.1 uncultured Ruegeria sp.
GTTGTTGTGCACGGAACCAACGCTGCACCTGTTCTGGCCCTTGCATTGCCGCATCAGTCTTCAGCAGAAGATCAATCTGTGAGCTTTGTATTGCCGGCGAACGCATTCACGGATGTGGATGGTGATGCGCTGACCCTGAGTGCAGCGCTGGTTGGGGGTGCGGCCCTGCCGGGCTGGCTGGTGTTTGATGCGGCTTCGGGAAGCTTCTCGGGCACTCCGCCGCAGGACTTCAATGGCCCTTTGGCTGTCACGGTGACGGCCAGCGACGGGTCGCTTTCTGCAAGTGGCACCTTTGCGCTTGATATTACCCCCGTCAACGATGCCCCTGCTGCGGCTGATGACTTTGTTATCCAAAGTCCTGGGCCGGTTACAGAAGATGTCGTCACCTCGATTGATACCGCCGCCCTTCTGGCCAATGACAGCGATGTCGACGGAGATG
>NZ_CANLDZ010000091.1:0-435 GCF_947489545.1 uncultured Ruegeria sp.
TCCAATGGGCCAAGGAAACGGCCCATTGGCTGTGACATCGACACCCGCACCCCATCCGCGTTTTTCCCCGGCAAGGATGGGGGCCGATGACAAAAGATCCGGAGCTGATCCAGACGGGGTGGTCAGGTTGAATTTCAGTGAATTTGGGAGGGACCCGCGCGCTGGCGCGTGGGAGGAACCGGGATTTTCACGATATCTGCTTGAGGCGCACAAAAAGAGATATGTGAGCCGCGCCCTGGCGCGGGTCTCTCTTTGCGCCTTCCCCCTGGACCGGATCTGATACGAGAGATTTTCGGCCCCCTGACGCTCGGGGAAATCAAGCGCAGCAGACCGCCCGGCGGTCTGCTCAGCCAATTACGAGAATGTCAGGGCCGGGGTGAGCGCGGGCGCAAGCCCGTGTGGATCCCCTGCCCTGTCTCATGGATCAAGTGAGCC
>NZ_CANLDZ010000092.1:0-418 GCF_947489545.1 uncultured Ruegeria sp.
TCCGGAAAGCAGCAAAAGGTAGTGGCTGGTCCATAAAGCAAGACATGCTCTCAAAGCAAAACGAAGGATATGCATTTTCCGTACATCCAAGAAGGGGGGCTTTAGGGTGTATCGAGTTTAGAGCAAAGCCCATCGTCTGGGACACTACGCTTTGGTCAATCCTTCAAATCGAAGGCAATGAGGCAAAGCCTGTCAGCTTTCGTTTTTCGGGCGCATTTACCTGCGATTGCCCCGCACTTATCCAAGAAGCTGTGGACGATCTCAAAACAAATCCAGAGACAGCAGAAAAGATGGTTGAGCTATCTAGCCGGGCTCTGGAGAAGCGAAACATTTGGCAAGGCTATGATCTTTCTAAAGCTGCTGAGCGTGAACAACCGCAGCAGCTCTACAGGTATCATATAACTCATGTTGTGGATCA
>NZ_CANLDZ010000093.1:0-398 GCF_947489545.1 uncultured Ruegeria sp.
GGCTTTGGTTGTCGGTGGGTTGCTGATTTCTGGCGGCACTGGTGCCATTCAAACCGCGATGGTGATCGGGGCGTTGCCGTTCTCGATTGTTATGGCTCTTATGTGCATCGCGTTGATCAAGGCCATCTGGAATGATGGTCGGCGAGAGGCCGCAGGCGTTGCTTCAACAATTGATCCCGAAACCTCGACGATGCCAGCAGAATAAGCACCGCTGAAGCTCTTGGGGCCCCGGTTAACATCCGGGGCCTTAGTCTATTTTGGGGTCCTGAGATGTGGTCGGAACAGACTGCCGGTCGCCATCGATCGGGGCGTTGCAGGCCTCGTCATGGCCGAGACAAGCGAGAACTCACAGACTGTTCAGCCTGTGTTTTTCAAGTATTCCGCACAGCACTTCTTTG
>NZ_CANLDZ010000094.1:0-384 GCF_947489545.1 uncultured Ruegeria sp.
CGGAACGTTTAATGGAACGTTCACCCTTGTGGATGGCAACCACGTCACCCCGGACGGGGCGCAAGCAGTTGTCTCGGGGGCCCACCTCTATACGCTGACCGAGGCGGAGGATGGCCGCGGTTGGGTGCTGAGCGCGATGTCGGAGACTGGTGGGAGAAACTGGCAACCCTCTGCGCCGGTCTATGACAGCTATGGCCAGTCGCTGCTGGCCCTGAATGGCCCTGCGTCGCTGCGCAGCCGGGGCAGCTCGGAAGACTTCCGGAGCCTGGCCTGGGACGGTGGCCCAGCCACGCAAAGCGCAGGCTCCCCGCTGTGGTTCCAGATGGGGACAGAACAGGTCACACTGGCGGCAGAGCACAGCACAACAGGTGCGGCGCTCGACAG
>NZ_CANLDZ010000095.1:0-374 GCF_947489545.1 uncultured Ruegeria sp.
CAGGTTACAACGAAATTGCCATCGGCGAGTGCTGTAACATTCGGATTGCTTTGAGTGAGATGGTGAAATTCATTGACCACGAATTCACTGGTGATCTCATTTCCATCCGCGTCCAGAATACGCGCTTTGATGGCAGCTTGATGCGTATCCCCTTGCTGCTGGTCAAAAGACTGCCAGGTGACAACAAAATTGCCATTGGCGAGTGCTGTAACACTCGGAAATTCTTGCTGTCTATCGGTGAATTCGTTGACACGGAACTCGTTGACGACCCCAGTGCCATTCGCATCAAAAATGCGTGCCTTGATGGCAAGAGAAGTATCCCCTTGCTGCTGGTCAGAAGACTGCCAGGTGACAACGAAATGGCCATTGGCGAG
>NZ_CANLDZ010000096.1:0-363 GCF_947489545.1 uncultured Ruegeria sp.
CTGTCGAGCGCCGCACCTGTTGTGCTGTGCTCTGCCGCCAGTGTGACCTGTTCTGTCCCCATCTGGAACCACAGCGGCGAGCCTGCGCTTTGTGTGGCGGGTCCGCCGTCCCAGGCCAGGCTCCGGAAGTCTTCCGAGCTGCCCCGGCTGCGCAGCGACGCGGGACCATTGAGGGCCAGCAGCGACTGGCCATAGCTGTCATAGATCGGCGCAGAAGGTTGCCAGTTTCTCCCACCGGTCTCCGACAGCGCGCTCAACACCCAACCGCGGCCATCCTCCGCCTCGCTCAGCGTATAGAGGTGGGCCCCCGAGACAACTGCTTGCGCCCCGTCCGGGGTGACGTGGTTGCCATCCACAAGGGTG
>NZ_CANLDZ010000097.1:0-359 GCF_947489545.1 uncultured Ruegeria sp.
CTATTTTTGAATAGACATCGGCTATCGTGACGCCTGCACTTGTCAGACATTCACTTTGTCAACACGGGCCAACCAAATAGCCGATTAGTCGCAGCGAAAGCTCGTCAGGTCCCGCTCATCCGCCACTTGCCACGTGGTCCGGTTTTGTCGGGGTTTGCCATATTGCCAAAAATGACGGGTTGCCCGACCTGAAACTCTGCTTTGACTGCTTCAGCTTGCATTGCGTTTTTCTCTGTGGTGATGCGGTTGCCGATGTGTGCCCGACCTCTCCGCATGTGCTTCGGTTTGTTCCAATGGGCCAAGGAAACGGCCCATTGGCTGTGACATCGACACCCGCACCCCATCCGCGTTTTTCCCCG
>NZ_CANLDZ010000098.1:0-348 GCF_947489545.1 uncultured Ruegeria sp.
ACCCGAGGGGATCGGCAGTTTTCCAGTGCCCGTGATTTCGACCTTGGGAGAAAGGGATTTCGGCAAACCCGACGAAAGCCCTGTAATCATTCGGGCACCGCAGCAGGCCACAAAGGCAGCACGCGAGAATGCGAACGGCTGGCCTGTGGTAAACTGTCGATCCCGGCCGCCTACCAGACCTTAACCGCACTTTGAGGCTTCGCTCGTGCAACACGTCGCGAACCGCGCAAACTGGTCATTGGGAGAACCAGTGACCTAAGGCAGGTCTGCGGACAAAGTGAGCTTTCGCTGCGGCTGCGCCGAAGTCAGCTTTTGGGTCGCTCAGGTGTACCATGTCAATAGTTAGAA
>NZ_CANLDZ010000099.1:0-347 GCF_947489545.1 uncultured Ruegeria sp.
TCAAGCTGCTGTCCCGCCTCGATCGACAGCGCATAGCCCGTGCCGCCGTTGCCCTCGGTCAGGGTTCCAATCCTGTCGGCGTCCAGATCGCTCGTGTAGGAGGCAAACGTGAACTGACCGTCGACATAAAACCGGCGCGTGTCATACCACGTGGCCGTCACCCCAAGGCCAAAGCCGCTGGTGTCAATCGACCCGTCTCCAAACTCAGAGGTCACCGACGCACTGCCGGTGGCGTAGGAGAACTGCAACCCGCCCACAAACAGCCCTGCCCCGCTCTCGCTCAGGACAACATCCCCACCGATCTCCAACTCCCAGACACTGCTGTCGAGCGCCGCACCTGTTGTGCT
>NZ_CANLDZ010000100.1:0-347 GCF_947489545.1 uncultured Ruegeria sp.
GAAAGCTCATGAGGTCCCGCTCAGCCGCCACTTGCCACCTGGTGTTGAATGTCCACTTCTCGCGGTATGCAACTTGCTACACGAGCGAAACTCAAAGCACAGTGAAGGTTTGGTCAGGGCTCATTCCACCATTCGGACTTGTCGCGGAGAATTGGCTGATATTCGGCGTGGTCGTTGCGCTGCTCCGGAATTGCCTACTTGCCGACGTTCCAGTCCTCACAACGACCAGACCCACCCCCTCAGAACACCACTTTGAGGCCTGCATTTGCACTCAGGGCGCTGGTATCACCTGCGTTGCTGAGCCCGGTGGCATAAGAGGCTTCGCCAAAGAGATCCACGCGGTCCGT
>NZ_CANLDZ010000101.1:0-341 GCF_947489545.1 uncultured Ruegeria sp.
TAAAGTCCGCTTCCTGTGCATTGCCGCCGTCGCTGAGGCCCAGTGCTGCAAAGGCAGCGAAGGTCTGCTTTGTGGCCCTACCAACCGGTTTAGGAGTCGCAAAGTGAAGGTCGGTAATGTCCTACAGACTGTGAATTCGGGTGAGGCAAGAACTCGGCACGGCAGCGAAAGTCTAGTCTGGTGAATGCATCGCGGCGCTTGAAGTTATCGGCAAGGCTCGCTCTGGGCCAAGACCTTAAACGAGCCAACAATGTTGCTCTAAGCTGAAACGCGCTCTTGACGTCAAAATCCACATGAAATAGGTGATGTCACTGTTGAGCGGGCGTTGTGTAGTGGTAAGA
>NZ_CANLDZ010000102.1:0-339 GCF_947489545.1 uncultured Ruegeria sp.
AGAGCACAGCACAACAGGTGCGGCGCTCGACAGCAGTGTCTGGGAGTTGGAGATCGGTGGGGATGTTGTCCTGAGCGAGAGCGGTGCGGGGCTGCTTGTGGGCGGACTGCAGTTCTCCTATGCCACGGGCAGTACTGCAGTCACCTCTGCCTTTGGAGACGGGTCGATTGACACCAGTGGCTTTGGCCTTGGGGTGACGGCCACGTGGTATGACAATCGCCGGTTTTATGTGGACGGTCAGTTCACGTTTGCCTCCTACTCCAGCGACCTTGAGGCTGACAGGATTGGAACCCTGGCGGACGGCAACGGCGGCACAGGCCTTGCGCTGTCGATCGAGGC
>NZ_CANLDZ010000103.1:0-319 GCF_947489545.1 uncultured Ruegeria sp.
TGCCCCAGAGTTCCGCCAGGATGATGCGTTGCCTTTCGGGAATGGATTGAAGGGGGTGGGATAATGACTGACGCCCTCAGCGCGGGAAATGGCTTCATGCACACGTTGCCTGCTAACCCCAGTCTTGTCTGTAGTGTCGCCAGAGAAGCCTTTGGGGCGACCGGGTTTTTTTCCCGCTCAGCGGACCTTAAAGTCGCCAGAACCGGCTCAATGTCCTACCCAACACGTCGGATGGCCGGTTTGAGCCCACAGTAGGCATTTGTTTCATCGGTGCTGACGCCAAACAAGTTGGTTCAATTTGTCGGTCGCAATACCGAAC
>NZ_CANLDZ010000104.1:0-302 GCF_947489545.1 uncultured Ruegeria sp.
GAAAGACTGGTCTACGAGAAACTTAAACAACAGATGGCGAAAGATGGCATCGCTGCCCAGGTACTTTTGATTCCGGAGATCGTGGAGCTTTCGGATGAAGATTGCTCTCGACTAATGGAAGTGGCCGTGGAACTCAATGGTGTGGGCTTGACCATCGAACAATTCGGGGGAAGTGCCATCGCTGTGCGAGAAACACCAGCTATTTTGGGTGAAGTCGATGCACGGTCCCTACTTCTCGACGTTTTGGACGAGCTCTCAGACCAAGGTGAAAGCCAAATCGTACAAGCAAAGATTGATGCCAT
>NZ_CANLDZ010000105.1:0-295 GCF_947489545.1 uncultured Ruegeria sp.
GAGCACGGCAGATGTTGAAGATCTGTTGGCAGAGCGCGACGTGATTGTAAGCTGGGAAGCGATCCGGCTATAGGTGAGTCTCTTCGGGCAACACTTCGCAGACTTTATCCGGCGGGATCGAGCGCAACCGAACGACAAGCGGCCCATGGACGAAGTCGTGATTTCGATCCGCAGCCACATCAACCGGTCGATAACCTGGCTCCCAAGACTGACGATCATGCCCACAAAGGCCTAAACAACGCAATCGAAGTGTCGCATAGACCGACCCGGAAACGAAAGAAGATATTTGGGCGTT
>NZ_CANLDZ010000106.1:0-269 GCF_947489545.1 uncultured Ruegeria sp.
TCAAGCCTGTCGGTGTTCGCATCATTGCCAGCGAGAACTGCATCCAGGGCAAAGACACTTGTTCCCGAACCGGTGTAGTCCCCCTCGATGGTGATCACATCATCCGCAGCCCCGTCCTGCACGCTTAAGACGACAGAGCCATTGTTGATCACATCACCTGCGATGGTGATCCCCCCTCCCCCGCCAGAGGCGCGGAACGCGGACCCGGTGTTGATGGACAACTGATCTATATCGAGCCGGGTAAGTTCATTCAGGCGCAGGTTTGTGTC
>NZ_CANLDZ010000107.1:0-266 GCF_947489545.1 uncultured Ruegeria sp.
GGCGAAGCTGTTTGGCGCTGTAACGCTCGAGCGGGACAATCAGGAGATAGCCATCGCCTTTTTGACCGGTCGACCAGATTCTGATGTTGCCGGCCTCGGTGCCATTGAGCCTATAGATGTGGCTCGCAAAGTAGATGCCCTTGGGTTTTGGCTCGTAACTCCAGAAGTTTGTCCCGCCTTTGTCGTAACAGACCTGCAGGTCGCGCCAGAGATTGTCTTTCAGGTTCTTTTTGTGAACGGTTTTATCCTGTGCCATTGGTGGCCTC
>NZ_CANLDZ010000108.1:0-248 GCF_947489545.1 uncultured Ruegeria sp.
ATTTGCCGAGGCGACCATCAGTCCGCGCAGCAGATATGCACGGCGGCGCTGAATGGCGATTTGGACTTGCGTCATACGCTGTATTCGACTGACAAACTTGCGCCAACACGTCCGGATGGTAGCAGAGAAAGCCGATCCTTTTTTAAACTCGCCCAGCTTTGGATGGATCGCTTCTAACTATTGACATGGTACACCTGAGCGACCCAAAAGCTGACTTCGGCGCAGCCGCAGCGAAAGCTCACTTTGTC
>NZ_CANLDZ010000109.1:0-242 GCF_947489545.1 uncultured Ruegeria sp.
ACCGTGAGCGCATCCCCGTCGACATCGCTGTCGTTGGCGAGAAGGGTGGCTGTATCAATCAGGGTGACAACGTCTTCCGTGACCGGGTTGGGACTTTTAGCAACACCGTTCGCATCAAAAACGCGAGCCTTGATCGCAGTGTTAGACGTATCCCCTTGCTGCCGGTCGGAAGACGTCCACGTTACGACAAAATCACCATTGGCGAGGGCGGTAACACTCGGCTGGCTTTGAGATAAAGTGGT
>NZ_CANLDZ010000110.1:0-239 GCF_947489545.1 uncultured Ruegeria sp.
GCGTCCAGCCAGCAGCTGCGGCTTGGGCTTGAGTTTGGTGCGCAGGAGGCACAGGAGACGCGTCGCCTTTATGGCATCGTGAACCTGTTCCATGAGTTTGGCGCGGGCAGTGAGGTGACTGTTGCGGGGACGACCCTGACGACCGAGAGTGAGCCCTGGGCCGTTGGGGTCGGCTTTGGCGGTAACTATGCCCTGACGGACCGCGTGGATCTCTTTGGCGAAGCCTCTTATGCCACCGG
>NZ_CANLDZ010000111.1:0-238 GCF_947489545.1 uncultured Ruegeria sp.
ATCATAGCTGATCGTTCCGTTGGCGTTCAGCGTCAGCGTGGCCCCATGCGCACTCATGTCAGACACAGATGTCATCATTAGCGCATCCCCCTCGACATCGCTGTCGTTGGCGAGAAGCATGGCTGCATCAATCAGGGCGATAGCATCTTCTGTGCTCGGAATGGCAGTTTGAGCCACATCATCGACTACGACAGGTGCATCGTTGGTTCCGCGCACAAGGACGTACACGGTTGCGGTG
>NZ_CANLDZ010000112.1:0-236 GCF_947489545.1 uncultured Ruegeria sp.
AACCACGTGCGGTTTAAAGTTGCTCACCCGCGCAAGCTGCCATTCGTTCACAGCGCAGCACTGGTCAAGTTGGGCTCATCGCGGGCATTCTCTGCATCCTGAACGAATGGCGGGTCTTGGGGTCAGAATACCCGGTCCTGTGATGTGACCCGGCAGCTGTGCAGGACGTTGCTGCTGTTAGCTTTTGAACCTCAAATCATTACGTGATGACCCTGTTTGTGATACCTTCGCCGCAT
>NZ_CANLDZ010000113.1:0-235 GCF_947489545.1 uncultured Ruegeria sp.
GCCACATCATCGACTACGACAGGTGCATCGTTGGTTCCGCGCACAAGGACGTACACGGTTGCGGTGTCCTCACCGCCATTGCCGTCATTGGTCGTATAGGTAAATGTGTCAATGAGTGTCTGACCCTCTGCCAGGGCCTGAGCAGCAACTGCGCCGGTTGGATCGTAGCTGATCGTGCCATCGGTGTTCAGCGTCAGGGCGGCACCGTGCGCACTCGTGGCATCAACAGCTGTTA
>NZ_CANLDZ010000114.1:0-233 GCF_947489545.1 uncultured Ruegeria sp.
TCAGAGTATGGCGCCGCCATGTGGGCGGCATGTGTTCTGATGGCCCTCCACAAAGAGCAGACTTATTTGTTGTCCGAATATGCGAACACATGGGCCAGCAAATTAGAACTCTCTGGCCTCAGAGAGTAGCCACCCAACATTTTCACACAGCTTAAAAGATTTGACAAATAAATTCCTCGTTTCCGAATAAGGGTAAGCCTGTGAAACTTGTAACGTTAGAAGGTAATTTGGTT
>NZ_CANLDZ010000115.1:0-218 GCF_947489545.1 uncultured Ruegeria sp.
ATGCCGCCCACATGGCGGCGCCATACTCTGAATCGCTGTCATGCAGTAGTAGAGCATTCAATATAGCAGTTTCTGGGGTTGATGGTTCATACACCGATTTTAGTGTCCTTGTACCTAGGCAAAATTGAAGCTCGCAAGAACTCCAACACTGATCCAAGTCGAAGCAGCACTGAAAGTCAGCAAAAAGTCTAACATCCGACCTCCTTAGCCCTTCCACT
>NZ_CANLDZ010000116.1:0-216 GCF_947489545.1 uncultured Ruegeria sp.
AGGCCCGACTGAACAGGACACAACCGCTCAGGCGGGACATCAAACAGTTGCCCCATGGCTTCCTGAGTCGTCGTATTCGCATAGAGGTTACACATGGCGAGGCAGGCTAGGGCCGAGAATCGATTTGGACAAGCCGCAAATGTTCTCACTATGCCAACCGCGATTCCACCAGTGCGTCTGCATCCGGGAAAGCCATTCCGCAACATGAAGGATGCA
>NZ_CANLDZ010000117.1:0-210 GCF_947489545.1 uncultured Ruegeria sp.
GTAGGAATAAGAATCTGGCCGGTTAGCGAGTTTACCAAGATTGCGGCTGAGTAAAAGCGCAATCAGGGTTGGTGGCTGACCTGGGTCGCTGATAAATCTCGACAATTGCCGGTTTAAGCCTTGTCTAGCGCTGTGGTACAAAACGTTTGGCGGGAAGGAATTCTACCGTCTGTCGCTCGATGACGGGACACATGGCCTCACAGCTTTTCC
>NZ_CANLDZ010000118.1:0-208 GCF_947489545.1 uncultured Ruegeria sp.
ATTGTGACAGGCGGAAGCATCACCGGCCATGTCTATGGCAGTGAGGGCAACAATACCTTGACCTTGGAACGTGGCCGTTTCACCGGGGATATTCGTCTTGTGGGGGGTAAAAATACCCTGAAGATAGAAGATGGCCGCTTCACCGGTGGCATTTATGGCGGTGCGGGTGACGATACCGTCACGATTTTTGCCGAAAGCACCTATGACG
>NZ_CANLDZ010000119.1:0-205 GCF_947489545.1 uncultured Ruegeria sp.
TGGCGAGGGCGGTAACACTCGGCTGGCTTTGAGATAAAGTGGTAAATTCATTGACCAGGAATTCACTGACGATCTCATTACCATCCGCATCAAAAATACGGGCCTTGATGGCAGAACCGGACGCATCACCTTGCTCCCTGTCAGAGGACGTCCACGTTACGACAAAACCGCCATTGGCGAGGGCGGTAACGCTCGGGTCGATTTG